>JAZKIR010000041.1:0-30365 GCA_040384785.1 Pseudomonadota bacterium | reverse complement strand
AGCGTGGGGGCTATACAAATCCGCGCCGGGCCGCCCCAAGCGGATTTAACCCCCCTCGGGGGGGCAGCGACCCGCGCAGCGGTGGAGCGTGGGGGCTATACAAATCCGCGCCGGGCCGCCCCAAGCGGATTTAACCCCCCTCGGGGGGGCAGCGACCCGCGCAGCGGTGGAGCGTGGGGGGCTACTTTTCGCAGCCTACCCGCTCAACCTTGGTCGACCCCATCACCGTCACACCCTTGCTATCAGAATTGCTGGCGAGCACCGTGGCGCCATCCGTGGTCGAGGCCAGGTGCGATTTGCAGTGGGTTTTGATATGCATGCCGCCCATCACGTTGACCGTGTTGCGCAAGCAGTACCAGCCATTGGGGTTCAACAGTTCAATGGTCGAGCCACCCATCACATTAACACCGGGGTTGACCAGCACCAGGGCCGGAGAGCCGGTGGTTTCTTGGTCGCCAGAACTTTTGCCGATGCCAAAAACCTTGACCGATGTCTGCACGGTTTTGTACTTTGGATTTTTACCAAACGGATGTTTGTCCCAGGCCTTCAGACAGGCGGCAACCGCCTTGTCCGCGTCATCATCGGCCGCCAGGGCCGGTGTGGGTGCGGTCAGCGCCAGCAGCATCAGCACAAGCGTGGTGATAGGGGCAGTCTTTTTCAATGGTGATGATGGTGTCATGGTGTTCTCCCTTTCATAAATGGCCGCCGGAAACACGTATGAAACTGCCCCCGAGCGTCAGACCATTATGTTCCTCAAGCGCACGGGCTGCTGGTCTGGCAGGTTTATGCATTTGTAAATATATATATTGACAAATAATAGCTTGTTGATAAACTCTATATTTATATTTTCATGCCAAAACAAGCCTTAGCTCTGTCCAAGATCCCACCGCAGACCCAGCGCGCACTAGAGGCTCTGGGTTCGCATTTGGCGGTTGCGCGGGTGCGCCGCAAGGAGTCTCTGGCGACACGCGCCAAGCGGGTGGGGGTTTCCATCCCCACGCTGATGCGCATGGAGTCGGGCGATCCGGCGGTGTCCATCGGCATCTATGCAACGGCGCTTTGGCTCATTGGCCGTGACGGAGAGTTGGCCCGCATAGCCGCGCCCGAATTCGACAAGGGTGCGCTGGAGCTCGATATCCAGCAAGCCATTGACCTTGGCAAGGCACGCTCAAAGACTGCCCAGAGAAACAGGGCCGCAGCCAAGGCCGGGTCTGGCGACAAATAGGCGCACCATGGCCACCAAACAAGCCCATCAAAAATCGCCCGAGCGGCTCTTCGCCTGGATGCTGATGGATACTCAGCACCCGCGGCTGATTGGCCAGATCATCCGGCAAACCAACGGCGATGTCGGCCTGCAATACGCCCCAAGTTGGCTGAGCACAGGCTTTGCCCTGAGTGACGACATGCCGCTGGAGGCGCAAGTCTTCACGCCCTTGCACCGCAACGGCCGCCTGCCCGGCGCGCCAGGCGCGTTGGACGATGCCCGCCCGGACCGCTGGGGTGAAAAAGTGATTCGGTATTTGTACAAGCCTGGTGCGTCGGTTTACGACAACCTGTACTTTGCCGGTGATGAACGTTTTGGTGCCATCGGTGTTTGCCCATCCGACGCGGCTTACACACCCTTTCTGCAGCGGACCCTGCCCCGGTTGGCGGACGCCCGTGACCTCAACGCGGCAGTGCAGATCATCGAGTCGGGCGAGGGGGAGCTGCAGGCACAACAACGGGCTTTGATGGGAGCCGGCGGCAGTCTGGGCGGCGCCAAGCCCAAGGCTGCCATTGCCATAGACGGTGAAGAGTGGGTGCTGAAGTTCTTCAATGGCGAGCCCTTTGATCTGCCTTTGGCTGAACACGCCACGATGACGCTGGCGCACAAGGCCGGCATTCGGGTCGCACACACCATGCCCGTCCAACTGGATGCCGCGCATGCACTGGCCGTCAAACGCTTCGACCGTGCGGGGGGCAACAAACGCGTGCACAGCATCTCGGCCTGCACACTGTTGCGCTCCGAAGTGCCCGAGGGCATGGACCCCGAGTTTGGTTATCCGCAACTCGCCCGTGCCCTGCGCCGGGCTGCCGACCCGCGCACGCTGGATACGCAGTTGCGGGAGCTGTTCAGGCGCATGGCGTTCAACATCCTGGTCGCCAATACCGACGACCACGAGAAGAACCACGCCTTGCTGTGCCACATCAGCGGACGCACCATGAAGCTTGAGCTGAGCCCTGCATACGACGTTGTGCCCACCGGCTCCGGCGCGCTGGAGCACCAGTTCATGGTCTCGGAAACCAGCCGCGAACCCAGCCTGGCAGAGGCCATGACCGGTGCCGAGTCTTTCAACCTGTCGCCCCTAGATGCCGCAAAAGAAGTGGCCAACACCATCAGCGTGGTCAATACTTGGCAGGCGCACTTTAGGGCCGTGGGTGTGACGGAGTCAGACATCGTGGAAGTGGCGGCATTGGTCGATGCGCCGGACTTGCTGGAGCAGCGCGCATCGTTCACAGTGGATGCCTATGCCGGCAGCGGCAAGCCACGTCGAAAGCCTGGCGGCGGTGCGAAGGCATTTCGGTAATCAGGAATTGCCTCGAACATTAAACTGGGTCTCACCATGCACATCACCGTCTACAGCACCCGCCTTTATGACCGCCAGGCGCTGGAGCGCGCCTGTGCGCGTAGCGGCCACAGCTTCACCTTTATGGAAGCGAGGCTGGACGCCAGCACCGTGTCCACGGCCGCAGGTGCCGATGCCGTGTGTGTGTTTGTCAATGACCAGTTGAGCCGGCCGGTGTTGCAGGCCTTGCACGGCCTGGGCGTGCGCCTGGTGGTGCTGCGCTGCGCCGGGTTCAACCAGGTGGACCTGGCCGCGGCCCAAGAGTTCGGCATCGCCGTGGGGCGCGTGCCGGAGTATTCACCCTATGCCGTGGCCGAACACACGTTGGCCCTGCTGCTGACATTGAACCGCAAGATCCACCGGGCTTATGCACGCGTGCGCGAAGGCAATTTCGCACTGGACGGCCTGCTGGGTTTTGATGTGCATGGCCGCACCGTGGGTGTGGTGGGCACCGGTCGTATTGGCGAAACCTTTTGCCGCCTGCTGAGCGGCTTTGGCTGCACATTGCTGGCGACCGACCCCACGCCCAACCCGGACTGTGTGGCCATGGGCGTGTGTTATGTGTCCCTGCCCGAACTGCTGGCCCAGAGCGATGTGGTCAGCCTGCATTGCCCGCTGACGCCACAAACCCACCACCTGATAGATGCGGCCGCCTTTGCAGCCATGAAGCGCGGCGCCATGCTGCTCAATACCAGCCGCGGCGCAGTGGTCGACACCCAGGCGGCGATTGCGGCGCTCAAGGCGGGTACGCTGGGCAGCCTGGGGCTGGATGTCTACGAAGAGGAGGCCGGCCTGTTCTTCCGCGACCTGTCGGGGGCCGGCATTCAGGACGATGTGTTTGCCCGCCTGCTGACCTTCCCGAATGTGGTGGTAACCGGGCACCAGGGATTTTTTACCGAAGAGGCGCTGGCCGCCATTGCCAGCACCACGCTGGCGAATCTGGAAACCTTTGTGGCCACCGGCAAGCCCATGTATCCGGTGCTGGCCTAGGAGTCTCGGCGGCAGAAGCGCGTCGGCTGCAACGGTCGGAGAAAAGTCCCACTTCGCACCCATTTTTCCGGCGGTAGCTACGGCTACCGTCCTCAAAACTGGGCGCAAATTGGAATCTTTTCCCACCCGTTTCGCTTCGACGCCTTCTGCCGCCCAGACTCCTATCGCGCCGTCAATCTGCCAGACCCGCGGCCTGCTTGGCGTGTATCTTGGCCGCGATGTATTCGCCGTGCGTCACATGCAGCAGGCCGGCAACTTTGCTGATCACATGGTTTTCATGGGTGTCCAGATGCCCATCGGCGTAGGCGACCTGCCACATGTGTTCCACGACCTGGATCTTTTGCGCCTGTGTGAACTGGTCGTTCATGGCGCTGGTGTAGCGGAAGTAGTCGTTGCTGTCCTTGGCGGTGTGTTCCGCCTTGGCCAGCAGCTGCTGCAATTCATCGTCGGTAAGGGCGAACTTGTTGCGCAGCGCTGCCACTGCCGCGGTGCGTTCGGTGGCGCTGCTATTGGCGTCTGAGCGCATCACTTCGACCAGCAGCACGGCCGTGGCCAACTGCAGGCCATGCGCCTCGTCAATGGGTGAACGGTCCAAGGCGGGGTTGAAAAATTGGGCGAGTAGGGTTTTGATGGGGCTCAGCATGGTGGTGTGGTGTTGTGTTGTGTTGTGTTGGGGGGGGGTGTCAGTCCAGCACGATGGAGACCAGCGCAATGCCCAGCGACCACAGGTCCACATTGCTCTGTGCCTGCGTGCTGGTTGTTGTGAACAGCCCGCCGCGCTCGGCTTGCCGTTCGCGTTGCGCGCGCAGGCGGTCGCGCTCCAACATCACCAGCGCATCGGCCACATCCGGCGCTTTGGCAGCGGGGGCCTTGGTGGCGTTGGCATAACCTTGCAGGGCACGCTCCACCGCCGTGGGGTCGAGCAAGGAGAAGGCCGAGCGGCAGTGCGGGCAGGCGTGGTCCTTGCGTATATCCACCGGCGCACCGCAGCTGCTGCAGTGGATCACGGCCACACGTTTGGCAATGTCGTCAATCTCGGGCCGGGTCAGTTGGCGCACAAAACCTTTTTCGATCATGAAGGACGAGAACGCGCTGAAGCGCCCGTGGCCCTTGGCGCAGCGGTAGGTGATGTAGCGCCCGCTGCGCACCACATCAAAGCCCTGCGTCAGCGCACCGGTGCAGCGCGGGCAGTGGGTCTTGGTTGCCAAGGGCTGGTGTGCCGCCTCGCGTTGTTCATGCAAGACCTTGAACAGCTCGGCCACCGCAGCCGCAGACAGCTTCAGATTCTCTTGTGGGTCAATCCACATGCCCTGGCATTGGAAGCACAGGTCCAGTTCTATGGTGTGGCCATGGTTGCCCGGCAGCGCATGCACCTGCATGGCGGCGCGGCAAGAGGGGCACTGGGTGGTGGGGTGCGACGACATACTGCTAAAAACTAGGCGCCGAACTTGGCGTAGTGCGCCACCACGGCCGGGTGCTGGGCGATGCGCTGCATGTGGGCGTTGAGTGCTGGGGCAACCCGCTGCACCAGATCGCTGGGCACGTGGTCGAAGCGGCCGGAGTTCAGGCCGCGTACATCGTTGAACACCTTCAGGTCGGCAATGCTCAGCCGGTTGTCGACGAAAAAATCACCACCACGGGCCAGCAACTGGCTCTGCAGCCAGCCCAGGTAGACGGGCATGGAGTCGTTGACCAGCGCCAGGCGGGCCGTCTTTTGTGCTTCACCCGCCATGCGGAAGGTGGGGTCCAGTTTGATGGCGGCGGCTTCCACCACATACGTCACCTCGTCACACAACAGGGCCTGAACAGCGTCGGTGGGGTAAAGCCCCGCGAGCTTGCCAGCGTAGCGCAGCATGGCATCACACTGCGTGACCTGCACACCGTCCACGTGTAACACCGGCACCTGGCCAAAAGGCGTGGTCTTGCGCACCTCGGCAAACGCAGGAAACCCAAAGCGGTGGTCTTCAAAGGCGATGCCACCAATGGCCAGGGCTAGGCGAATCGGTTCACCGCGGCCGCCGTGAAAGTCAAAATAACTGAGTTTGAGTTGGGGCATGGTGGTTTCTAAAAGGGTTGTGGATGAAGTAGCCGGATGGCACCGCGCGGCAGACCCGCGCGTGCTGTTCTGCGGATTCTAGTCACCCGCGCGGCGGGTTTCTTGTGCGGCTTTCCAGGCTTCAAAACCACCGCGCAAGGGGAATGTATTGCGGTAGCCCAGCTTTTGCAAACTTTGCGCCGCGTGTACGGCCCCGGCATCTTGCGGGCAGGCGCAGATGGTGACTATTGGGTAGTCCAGTGCGACACCGGCCAAAGAGAGCGCCAGCGCGTCGTAGTCGGTCAGGTGTGCGTTGGGAATAAGGCCCGTCTCGGATGCCAGGCTCTGGGTGCGCAGATCGATGATGTGGGGCGGGCGCGGGCTGCGCAGTATCTGCAAGAACGCGTCCAGCTCGATATGGGGCATCTCGGCTAGCCGCTCGAACCGTGCCTTTTTCCAGTATTTCCAACCGATGACGGTGGCAACCACGGCGGCGGCGATCAGGGCCAGATGGATGCCATGTGCACCCATCCACGCCAGGGTGCTGTCAATCTGCGCCTGGAATGCATAACCTGCCAGCAGGGCCAGGCCGGCCCACAGGCCTGCGCCCACGGCGGAAGCCATGAAGAACGACGAGCGTGGCATGCCCAAGGCCCCGGCAACCGGCGGCGCCACGGTGGCAAACCCGGGGATGAACTTGCCAAACACCAGCGACCAGACCCCCCATTTGGTAAAACGCGCCTCGGTCTGGCTCACGCAAGAACTCGGGTTGATCGACATCTTGCACAGCAATGCCAGCACCCGGTAGCCGAACTTGCGGCCCGCCTGATACCAGATCCAGTCTGCCAGCAAAGAGGCCAGCACGGCCGCCAATAACATGGCCGCCAGCGCCATCAAACCGGTGGATTGGCTGCCCGCCAGCACCATGGTCGGCACCGAAGGCACGGGCAGGCCCAACTGCTGCAACAAGACGTTGGTGAAGACCAGCAGGTTGTGGTCCTGCTGCAGGAGTTGGGTGATCCAGGTGCTGTCCATGCGTGCTTTCAAAGGGGGTGCGAGGGACCGGATGGGAAATCCATTGCAGGACACCCAGTATTGCATTCGGGATCAGTCTAATCTTGCAGCGGGCCATTGCGCATAGCCTTGTTGGGCGCGAAATACCCATTTTGGGATGAAATTTGCCCGTTCAAGGGTGTTATGTGCCTAATTGGCCCTTAGCCCTCGTAAAATGGTCGTTAGTAGCTATCAAATACATAGCATTCTCCAAGCTTGTACGATTCAGGAAAGCAGAGGAGTTCCCATGGCCAATAACACCAACCAGAAACTCGCCGTCCTGATCGACGCGGACAACGCGCAGGCATCCGTCATCCAGGAACTGCTGGCCGAAGTGTCGCGCTACGGCACGGCCACCATCAAGCGCGCCTATGGCGACTGGACCACGACCAATCTCAAGGGCTGGAAAGAGGTGTTGCACACCATGGCGATCCAGCCCATCCAGCAGTTCAGCTACACCAGTGGCAAAAATGCGACCGACTCGGCGCTGATCATCGACGCCATGGACGTGTTGCACACCGGCCGCGTGGATGGCTTTTGCCTGGTCACCAGTGACAGCGACTTCACCCGCCTGGCCACCCGCATCCGCGAGGCGGGGCTGGTGGTGTATGGCTTTGGCGAGCGCAAAACGCCCGAGCCTTTTGTGGCCGCGTGTGACAAGTTCATCTACACCGAAATTTTGCGCACCGAGCCCGAGGAGGCCAAACCCGGCCAGGTGCCGTTGGCCGAGTTACCCAAGCTGCCCAAGCTCAAACCCCTGCTGGTCAATGCGCTGAACGCCATCGCGCGTGAGGATGGCTGGACCACACTGTCCGCGCTGGGCAGCCAGATCACGCGCAGCCACCCATCGTTTGACCCGCGCAACTACGGCGTGGCCAAGCTGGGTGAGCTGATACGCCAGCAGGCCGCCTACCTGGATGTGAAAGAGGTGAAGTCGGGCGAGGGGGATGCGGTGCAGACACATTTGCATGTGCGGCGCAAGGCAACGTCCGGCAAGGCCAATGCAACATGACAGTGGAAGGAGCGCCCATGTATATCGGTGAACTTGCCAAACGCGCAGGCGCAACACCCAAGGCCATTCGCCTCTACGAATCGTTGGGCCTGCTGGGCAGTGTGACGCGCATGGGTGCCTACCGCGTGTACAACGAGCAGCACGTGACGCAGGTGCGGCTGATCAAACAGGCGCAGGCCATGGGCTTCAAGCTGGCGGACGTGGGCACGTCGATGGAGGGTGGCAAGGTGGAGCCCAACTGGGCCACCATGGCCGAGCAGGTGGACCTGCGCCGGGCAGAGATTGCGCGGGAGATTGTTCGCCTGCGGCAGCTGGACCTGCAGTTGCAGGAAATCAACATCGAGATACGCGCCTGCGCCGAACGGGCTTGACTCTGCCCCTGAGGGCAGACTTATGGTGAGGGTTCCTTGACTACAGAACCATCTTCATGCCACCAGCCAATCACAACGCGCACAACGTACTCGTTATTCTGGGCCACGCGTCCAACACCAGCTTCAGCGCCGCGCTGGCCGACACCTATGCCCAGGCTGCGCAGGCAGCCGGCCACACGGTGCGTGTGCTGCGCCTGGCCGATCTGCAGTTTGATGCCACGTTGCACGGCAGCAACCCCCACCACCAGGCGTTGGAGCCTGACCTGCTGGCCGCGCAAGACAGCATTGCCTGGGCCAACCACATCGCCTGGGTGTTTCCGGTCTGGTGGGGCAGTGTGCCCGCCTTGTTAAAGGGTTTCCTGGACCGCGCCTTCACGTCCGGCTGGGCCTACAAGTTCAATAAAGGTTCTGCCTTCCCCGTGCCATTGCTCAAGGGGCGCACCGCGCACTTGCTGGTGCCCATGGACACACCACCCTGGTACTACCGCTGGGTCTACCGCATGCCCGCCATCCACCAGATGCGCAAAACCACGCTGGAGTTTTGCGGCATTCGGCCCACCAAAACCTTGATGCTGGGGCCGATCATCCACTCCACGGCGGAGCAGCGGAGTGGCTGGCTGCAGAAGGCTGGGACTATGGGGGCGGGGCTGTAGGTGGGGTGGTCGAGGACTGATGCCGGCTAGGCATCCACCGTAATCTGGTGCTGGTCGACGTATTCTTCGTATTGGGTCAATGGCATGGCCGTCAGGCCGGCGGCGCCGTTTTCCTCGGTCCAGCTCAGTGTGGCGCTGTCGGGCGCCAGGTCAACCTCTGCGGGGCCCTGTGGAATCTGTATCGGTGCGCCGTCGCCCGGGCGGTAGGTCACGTCGTCGTGGATGGTGGCGTGTTGGGTTGTCATGGCGGGCTCCTGAAGGTTGTTAGATAGTGGCGAAGGGCCGCGCCGTGGCGCGCATGAACTTCATTACATGCCTGCAGCGGGTTGCGGTCTGTGGGGTAGCGCACCTGCGCAAGGCGGCAACCACGCCCGAGGGCTCATACGCGGGTTAGTTACTGACTGTTCAGCGTAATGCGCTTCTGGTCCACATACTCTTTGTACTGCGTCAGCGGAATGGCCGTCACGCCAGCGGCGCCGTTTTCCTCGGTCCAACTCAGCGTTGCGCTGTCGGCCGTCAGTTCAACCTCCACCGGGCCTTTAGGGATCACGATGGGCGCACCGTCGCCGGGGCGGTAGGTCACGTGGTCGTTGATGGTGGCGTGCTGGGTGGTGGCCTGTTGGGTCGTCATGGCGGGCTCCTAAAATCCCATTACATGGCATCTACGCGCCGCGGTCTGTTGGATAACGCACCTGTCATGTGACCCGTGTCACTGCTGGCTGCAATGGCATGGAAACCGGTCGCTTTGAGAAAACTGGCCTCTAGCCCTCGTGGAATATGCATGATGAACTATAAAAAGCATAGCAAACCCCAGGCTGCATCAACACCCTAGAATGGTTTGCACAAGAGTTCAAACAACACGGTGCCAAGCGCCGGTGAAACGGGAGTGATGCAGACATGAGCCAACCGCCGCGCCTTGAGGGCACATTAAAGAAGTGGAACGACGAGCGTGGCTTTGGCTTCATCAGCGCCCGCAGTGGTGGCAACGATGTATTTGTCCACGTCACCGCGTTCCCCGGCGACGGCTACCTGCCTACGGTCGGCGAGGTGCTGACGTTTGACATCGAGCCGGACCGCAACGGCAAACCAGCCGCCGTACGAGTGCAGCGCGCCGACTATCCCGCGCCGGCCGCGGGCAGGGTCAAGAAGCCACGCATGAGCAGGGGACCTGGCGGTTCTTCTTCTCCATCAAGCCGCGGTCAGAAGTGGATCGTGCTGGTGTTGCTTGCGGCCTTGGCTGTGTTCGCGTACAGCCGTTATGCGAAGGGGGTTGGTGGCCTCTAGCCCTCGCGGAATATACACATAGCGCTACCGAAAGCATAGCAATCCAAGCCCGAGCTCACCGAATTGGTAGCATGAAGAATATGACCCAAACCACACCACCTTTTCACCGCAGGCCAGCCGCATGGTTGATCTGTTCCTCTGCATTGCTGATGACCCTGGCCTGCCCATCGGCCTTCGCGGTGCAGGACTGCGAGTTCAATGGCAAACACATCAACACCAGCGACGGCTCCCAGACTGCCGGCAAAACTGGCATGGTGCGCTGCAAGGACCGTGATTCAGGGCAAATCGAGCGCGAGTACGAGTTGCGCGATGGCAAAAGCATAGGCCTGAGCCGCTACTTCAAGGACGGCAAGCTGGCCAAGGAATTCACTGTCACCGCCAACGGCCCGCACCAGGGGCTGGAGCGTGAATGGGCGAGCAATGGGCAACTGGTGCTGGAGTTCACCAACAACGCGGGTGGCAACAGCCGGGGCCTGCGCCGCCAGTGGTTTGAGGATGGCAAGCCCCGCAAGATCGAGTGGGTCGCCGACAACAACACCGAGCGTGAGGGCGCCGCCGTGGAGTACCGCGCCAATGGCCAACTGGCCAGCCTGCGCTGTGGCCCCAAGCCCCTGCTGGCCCCACATGCCAACGACGCCAAGCTCTGTGGCTTCGAGGGTGGGCCATCCACCGTTAACCTCTACTCCCACAGGGGTGACCTGCGCAGCACCGTGGTGCTGGTGGCGGGTGTCGAGCAAAAGGCCGTGACCTACTTTGCCAACGGCAAGCCCGAACTGGAAGAAGAGCTACTGCAGCAAGGCACACAAAAACGCGAAACCAACTACTACGCCGACGACGGCGGCGGCAAGCGGCGTGAAAAGTTGTGGGACATGTCATCCGGTCGCCCCGCATTGCTGCTGCGCGATGCAGAGTTCCACTCCAGTGGCACACTGGTGGTTGAGCGCAAATACCAGGTCGTGGAAGCGGCAAGCGGCAATAGCCGCAAGCGCAGCCGCTTGGGCCACGAGTCACGCTTTTACCTGAACGGCCAGCCACAGCAGAAAGACGTTTTCACGCCGGGTGACAGCGGCAACAACACCGAGTTGCGCGATACCCAGCGTTTTACCGACCAAGGCAAGCTCAAATCACAGGGGCGTTATGTAGTGGAAGGCCGTTACGGTGAACGCACCGTGGGTGTGCACACTGCATTCTTCGCCAACGGAAAGCCGGAGCGGGAAGATACCTTCGACGCCAAAGGCAAGCTGGCGCGCCAGAAGGTATGGGAAGAGTCCGGCAAGCTGCTCAGTGACGACGAATTGTTTGAGGACGGCTCGCGCAAGGCCTATTCAAAGTAGTAACTCAAAACTTCCCAGCGCCTGGGCCCGTCCGTTCAGGATCGCATCCACGCGGTGTATTCCCGGGTAATGTTTGCGTGTGGTCATCTCGGCCAGAGAAATGGTCTTGCCCACACGTTGGGTCTCGTGTGCGGCCAGGTCCAGGGTCTTGAGCTTGAACACCTTGGCGCGGCTCTGGCCGTTGGCCTTGACGTAGTGCACCGCAAAATCCACCAGCACCCGCTGGGGCAGGGCGGTGTTATTGGTCACGTCAAAGGCCACCGCCAGCGTGCCACCTACCACTGCGCGCTGCGGCGTCACACTGGGCTGGCCAATCACCACATCGGCCGACGCGCCAAAGCCCAGCGCTGACAGCGCACCGGGCTCGCCACGCTTGACGGCTGAGCGCAGCGCATGCTGCACGATCCAGCGCCGCTCCGCAGTTGCGTCGCGCAGCCAGTCGTTGGCCGTGGCGGCCAGCACGGCAGGGTGGTCCTTGCCAATGTCGTTCAGGTTGTTGGCCACCGAGCGCCGCACATACAGCGCCGGGTCGTCCTTTAACTGCTCCAGCAGGGCCAGCACCGGCGCCGGGTCGCGCTGGAAAGCGGGTAGGCGCGACGCCCACGGCAGCCGGGGCCGCGTCCCTTCGGACACCAGCCGCCGCACTTGTTCGCTGGAGTCGCGCGTCCACTCCATCAATCTTTCAAGCGTGGCCTCGGGGTGTTGTTGCAGGAAGGGCCGGATGCTGAACTCCGCGGTGAAGCGCTGGGTCAGCGTGTGCTGCGCCTGCATTGACAATTCAAAATGCTGCAATCCAAATTCGGCCACAAACACCGTGTGTGGCAGATACAGAAACGAGGCCAGCGACAGCCCCGGCGTGCGCCCGTGCGGTTGCTCGGTGGACGCCAGCAGAATGCGCACCGCCTCGCCATAGTCAGCCGGCAAATGCCGGTGCAGTGCACGTGCAATGTGTTTGCCACGCGGCATCAGTGCCAGTGCGTCATAACCGGTGAGTGCGTCGTGTAAGAACGCGTCCGCATCAAAGCGCGGATGCACCGCCGCGACCATGCGCGCGATGGCCTGGGGTACGTCGGGGCCGTATTGGGCAATGAGGGGTTCAGCCATTGGTGGACGGCCTTAGGCAACACGGTTCAAATCACGCACCAGGCTTACCACCTTGGTCGTGATGATGTCAACCGCCGGCCCGTTGGCGCCGTGCGGCAAGATCACGTCCGCATTGCGTTTGGTGGGCTCGATGAACTGTTTGTGCATGGGGCGCACCGTCTCCAGGTATTGGCTGATCACACTCTCGGTGCTGCGCCCACGCTCGGCCATATCGCGCTGCAGGCGGCGGATGAAGCGCACGTCGGCCGCGGTGTCGACAAAAATCTTCAGCGACATCATCTTGCGCAAGTCGGCGTCAAACAACGCAAACAGGCCTTCAATCACGATCACCGGCGCGGGCTTGACGGTGATGGTTGCGCTGGAGCGGTTGTCGGCCGCAAAGTCATACACCGGCATTTCAATCGCCTCGCCATGGCACAGCGCCTGTACATGCTGCACCATCAAGGGCCAGTCAAATGCCTGCGGGTGGTCGTAATTCGTCTTGCGCCGGTCTTGCGGCGACATATGGGATTGGTCGAGGTAGTAATCGTCCTGCATCACGACCGCAGCCATCTCTGGGCCGATGGAGGCCAGCACCTCGCGCGTGACGGTCGATTTGCCGCTGCCGCTACCACCGGCTACGCCGATCACGAAGGGCTTGTTGTTGCTATGGTTGTTGTGGGATGTGCTCATGGTTCTGACTCTGTGGCGCAAGCGCGGTGTTGGCGACGAGCTTGGGAGGGGCGCAGGGGTTGGAGTTTACTGTGTCGGGAAAACCCTAGATGTGGAACTCCACAGCTGGCGCGCCATAGCCAGGTCTTACACAATCTGCTGCTTCCGAAGGGCATGCTGTGAGATGGAACTGAGGCAACTCCGATACTTTGTCAGAATTGTTGAGCTGGGTTCCATGGGCCGAGCCGCAAACGATTTGGGCATGGGGCAGTCGGCACTGAGCCAACAAATCAGCCGGTTAGAGAGCGAGCTCAGTACACGCCTGTTCATCCGTGATGCCCGTGGCGTGTTTCCCACGGAGGCGGGTGCTGCTTTCTTTCGCGAAGCGCAATTGAGCCTGCGGCATGCCGACCAGGCAGCACGTGCGGCACAGCAATCGCGGTTCACCGGAACCGTGAGTGTTGGGTTTGTGTCGACCACCGCCACGGTGCTGGGCTTTGATTTGATGAACTCCATGCATGCACGTTACCCAGACGTGCGTCTCAACCTCATAGAAGGCAACTCCAACAGCCTGGCTGGAATGTTGAATGCCCGTGAGCTGGACTTTGCTATTTTGTTTGATGCCCGCTCGTTATCGGAAGAGACTCCATCGAAGCAAAGGCATCTGATCATTCAGGAATTGGTAGAAGAAAAACTCTTCTGGGTTCAGTCAACAAAAGCAGTTGCAAGCCATGCGGTGCCTAACACCGACAGAACGATTTCGCTTGGCGAACTAGCCCAGGAACCGCTGATTCTTCCAACCAGCGCAAACCCTTTGCGAAATATTCTGGACGCTGCTTTTGCCAATGCCGGCGTTATTCCCAATGTGGCGCTGGAAGTTGATTCCACGGCCATCGTGATGCGTGCTGTGGACGCTGGCCGCGTGTCGACGATTCTTCCATGGGCCGCCTTGCAGCCCTATGGGAATACCGATCAACATTTCATCTATCGCGAAATTTCGGATTGCCATGCGCGTCGTAAAAACCTGCTATTCAGCAAGGTGGAAGACGAGCTATCCCCGGCAGCGCTTGCCACAAGAGTGGTTCTGGTTGATTGCGTCAGAAAGCTGGTTGCCTGTGGGCATTGGCTGGGAACACTTCCTATGCATTAGGAACAGTAATTGACCCATTAAGCATTCTGTATTCCCAAACACGGTCTGCCTGCGTACAGTAAATGCCATCAAGTTCTGACTAGCCAGTAAGAGCATGAGGCATACGCACGGCACTACGTTTTCTATCGTATTGCTATTGATAAAAATAGATAGGAGACATCAATAGACCCCATCACCACACTTCACCATCAGCACAAGATTTTCAAATAAAGGCGCGCTATTTTTTTGAATAGACAGAGCCGTAAAAACCTCCCCCGATCCAAAATGAAACATAGTATTTTCGCAATAGTAACTCTCGCTGGCATGGGTGCCGCTTCTGCACAAACCGCCGCTTCTTCCGTGGAAGTATTTGGCGTAGCCGATGTGGCCTATTCTGTTGGAAATGGAGATCTGAGTAATAGATCGCGCCTGACCAGTGGCGCGCAATCTACCAGCAGGCTCGGCTTCCGCGGTGGGCGATCATTCGCCAACGGCCTCAAGGCTTCCTTCTGGTTTGAAGCGGGTGTGAATGCAGACGTTGGTTCGGGCACCGCCACCAACAGCAACAACCAGACGGGCACCGCGCTGGCGGATACGGGAACCCAGGGTGTGACGTTTAATCGCCGTTCCACGGTCAGCCTCTCGGGTGGGTTTGGAGAGATACGTGCCGGGCGAGACTTCGCTGCACATTACTTGAACGTGGGGCAATACGATACCTTTGGCGTGGTTGGTGTTGGTGCGTCACGGCCGTTTGTTCTGAGCAATGCCGGCGTATCGTTTACGCGCGTCTCCAACAGCATTGCGTACTTCACGCCAAGCTTTGGCGGCTTCCGATTCGAAGCCCAAACCTATTTGGGTGAAAACTCTTCCACGGCGTCAGACATTGGATCGGGTTCCAGCTTCAGAGCATCCTTCGACCAGGGACCACTGAGCCTGGGCGTCGCCTATGGAAAAACAAATACCGGGGCAACAACAGACGTGCAATACAGCAACCTTGGCGGATCGTACGACTTTGGTGCCGCCAAGATCATGGCCTTTGTTTCGAAGGAATCAAACACCAAACTGGCGGACGTCAACGGTTATTTGGTCGGCGTCAGAGTGCCAGCTGGCCCAGGCTACGTGCGTGCATCGGTATCCAATACAGACAATGGAACCGCAAAATCCAACCAGGTCGCCGCTGGATATGTCTACAACCTGGACAAGCAGACCGATATCTACGTGACAGTTGCGACGCTCAACAATTCCGGCGGCGCGACTGCCGCGCTCAATGCGTCGACCGTAAAGGCCAATAGCTCGTCTTCAGGGTATGACATTGGCATCAAATACGCCTTCTGATCTGGCCTTGCGTCACGCATAAACATCGATAAAGAAAAAGCGGCGGGTTCAAAGACCTGCTGCCAAGGTTTCGGGTAATCCTTGGTTTGGGGCCTTCTGCTTGGAAGGTCCCTTTTTTTATGGGTGCACCAAGCACACTGCATGCAGCTTCGACCACGGGCTTTTCTCGCTATTGCTCAGAGTGTTGGGGACTGCTACAGTGGCCCGAGAATAAAAGCAAGGTGAGGATTGGTCGATTGCCCGAAAGGACATAGGCAATGTTGCAAAAAACTTTTGTATCCCCCGCTCCTGAGAACGCCGTCAGCGAGGCTGCACATCCCACGCGGCGGATGAATATCCGGCATACGGACCGTTTGCTGGCCACGGCCGAAGTGCTGCTGGCCAACCGGGATCAGCAAGCCACCTCGCAACACGACACACTTGCCGTGATTGCGGACCTGATCCATGCGGCCACCCATGATGTGCTCACCGGCTTGCCGAATCGCAGCCTGCTGCTCAACCGGCTGGAACACGAACTGGCACAAGCGGCCACCGATGACGGTCAGGTTGCCGTGTTATTTGTGGACCTGGACAACTTCAAGCTGGTGAATGACTCGCTGGGCCACGACAGCGGCGACGAGCTGCTGTGTGAGGTGGCCAGGCGTATCAGCGCCTGTGTGGGCGAGAGCGACATTGTGAGCCGCATTGGTGGAGACGAGTTTGTCATCCTGTATCCCCATGCCATGGGCGGGGCAGAAGAGGAACTGGCAGCCAGAATGCTGATTGCCATTGCCGAGCCGGTTCACATCGGTAGCCGGGAGGTGGTGACATCGGCCAGCATTGGTGTTGCCAGTTGTGGTCTGGGTGCACAGTCCGTCGAGCAGTTGCTGCGCGATGCCGACACGGCGTTGTACGCAGCCAAGGACCGCGGCCGGAACTGCATGGTGCGCTTCAACCAGGAGTTGCACGCCCGCGTGGCCCGGCGCATGCAGATCGAGTCGGACCTGCGTGTGGCCTTGCGCGAGAAGCAGTTGTTTGTGCACTACCAGCCGCAGGTGAGTCTGGTGACCGGGCAACTGGTTGGCGTGGAGGCGCTGGCGCGCTGGAAGCACCCCGTGCATGGCATGGTGTCACCGGCGGAGTTCATACCGATTGCCGAAGACAGCCGGCTGATCTGCGAACTGGGGCGGCAGGTGTTGTTATCCGCGTGCCAGCAACTGGCCGAGTGGACGGCGGCATCACCCGCACGGCCGCTGTCCATGACGGTGAATGTGTCACCCCGCCAACTGGGTGACCCCCACTTCATCACCGAAGTCCAGGCCATCGTCCAGCAGACGGGTGTCAGCCCGTCTTCGTTGTGCCTGGAGCTGACCGAGAGTGCGCTCACCCATTCTGAGACCGAAATCCTGGCAACGCTCAAGCAGTTGCACGCCATGGGCATCTACATGGCCATTGACGATTTTGGTACCGAGTATTCCTCGCTGGCCCGGCTGCGCGACCTGCCGATCGAGGTGTTGAAGATAGACCGTTCCTTCATTGACGGCTTGCCCACGGAACCCGGCGACACCGCCATCGTGTCCTCGATCCTCAGCCTGGCCTTTGCAATGGGCAAACACGTGATCGCCGAGGGCATCGAGCGGGTTGACCAGGCGCTGGCCCTGCGCAGCATGGGTTGCCCCGTGGCGCAGGGTTATTTGTTCTCGGTGCCGGTGGACGCTGCACGCATCGCCGCCATGCGGGACCAGCCCCTGTGGCAAGCCCCCGCGCACTGGGGCGTGCAGCCCGCCGCGGTGGCTCCCGAGGCCCTGACACGCCGTGCGCACCGGACCTTTATCGAAGAGTTCCTGGACCAGATTGGTGTGCCCATGGACGTGAAGGCGGTAGCCAGACCATGACCGCGGTGGCGTTCATCATCGGGATCTGCAACCTGCTGGTCGGCATGGCCTATGTGGGGCTGGGCCTGCTCAGCGCGTGGGAGGCCGCCAGCCAATACCGGTACCGCGGTCTGTCGCGTTTTGGCCTGGGTTTCTCGCTGATGGCGGCCAGCTGCGGCCCGCACCACCTGGTGCATGGTTGGTGTGTGCTGGAGGGTGCCCCCGTGACGACCCCCATGTTTGCCGTGACGCTGATCGGTCTGCCCGCCGGCATTGTGTTCTGCTGTTTGCGCGCGGAGGCCATGCTGATGGATGGGCGAGGGGACCGCACCGTCGCCGTCAACGGACCGGTCATGGCCGGTGTTGCCATCGCGCTGCTAGTGGTGGTGAGCTCACTCGCCGGCTGGGCCATCGCCTCGCCAGCCGCGCCGTACATGGACATCTGCACCACCGAAGGCCTCCAGTCCTGGTTGGCTGCGCCGGGTTCTGGACTGGACGCCGCCACGCTGGTGTCGCTCAGCAATTTATGGGTGACGTTCACGTATGCGATGGTGGGCTGGTACATGGTGGACACACAGATACGCCGCTATGTCTCCACCCATTCGTGGTCGCTGTCGGGCCTGGCGCTGTCCGCAGTGTTCCCGTCCTGCGCCGCCATGCACCTGATCATGGCGCTGACCCGTAGCCCGGAAGTCAGCACCTTGCCGTTCGACCTGATCGGCGTGCCGGCATCGGTGTATTTTTTGTGGGTGGTCAAACAACTACACGCAAACTCCGCCATCGACTGGAACCGCCGGCCGCTTGCAGGGCTGGCGGCTACGCCCAATCGGTCTTCACCTTGGAGTGAGGCAGCCAGCACGGAGCGGTGAATGTCTGGCCTTGCGGGCTGCCTATAACTTGATTTCAACCCCGAAGTTCAAGCTGCTACGCCCGTTGCGCAGGTTGCTGGTGGAATAACCATCGCTGGTTTGCGTCAGGGATTCGCTGTCCAACGGAGCCAGATTGTTCACCGACACACGCGCCGACAGTTTGGGGCTCATGATGAACTGGGCAAACAGGTCCACACTGCGGCTGCGCGATTGGTCCAGTGTTTGCGACAGGGTTTGCCGCGTGGTGTAGCCTGGCGTGAACGCCAGGCTGCCGCCAACGACCACGGGCACGCCACCCATACCGGTCATGCGGTGGTCAAAGCCAAAATTGCCAGACCAGGGTTGTTGCCCGTCCAGGCGGTTGTTGGGGCCAGGCAGTGCGTCGACGCTGGATTGGTAAAAGTTGACCGAGGCGCGCAGGTTCAGGGGCAACTTGGCATCAAACAGCTGGGGCAGCAACTCGCCGCCGCGGCCTTTGATTTCCAGTTCCAGCCCGCGGGTTGTGGCTTGTGAAAAATTGAGTGGCTGCGACACCCAGCGCGGCCCGGTGGACCAGCCCACGTTTTGCAGACGGGTCACGCTGCGGATCAGATCATCCACCTTGCGGTAAAACATGCCCACGCTGACAAGGCCTCCGGCGGGCAGGTATTTCTCGAACGCAATATCCAGCCCGGTGGCCAGTTCGGGCAGCAGGGCGGGGTTGCCCGTGCGGTCGGGTGACTGCTCGGTATTGGTCTTGCTGGTGTCGGAGAACTGGCTACTGATGGAGGGGCGTGCCATCAGGGACGACAGTTCGGGCGCCTTGTAGCTGCGGGTGATACTGGCGCGAATCAGGTCGCGGCCCGCTGGGCTGAGCTTGTAGTTCAGGTGCACCATGGGCGTGAGCACATCGCTGGTGTTGCGCAAGGGGGTCGCAATGCCATCGCTCTGGCTGACAATCTGCTCGGAGCGCAGGCCCAGGTAGGTAGACCATTGGGGGTTGATCTCCCACTCGTCCTGCACAAACAGGGCCCGCCGGGCAATGCGGGCTGCGAACGGCTGGCCCTCAAAGTCCGACAACAGGGGCGCACCCTTCTCCGTAGTGGCGCGTGTTTCCTCGCGCTGGCGCCACTCCAGGTCCCATCCGGCGGTAAGGTTGTGCTCGGCATTGAGCAGGCGGCTGTAGTTGCCCGCCTGCGTGACGCTTTGGTCTGCAGTATCTGCAACCGTGCGCCGCTGCGGCGCGCCTAGGCGCACAGTTTGCCCGTCAAACGACCCCTTGGAGTTGGACAGGCCGGCCTTGAGTTCCAGGCGCTCGGTGGTGCTGAAGTGGTTGACCCATTGCAGGTTGCTGCGCACACTTTGCCAGCCGCCGCGGAACTCACCGTCATCTTCAAGGCTGGGGCTGCCCGCAAACACCTGGTTCTGGTAGGTGTTCTGGTTGTTCCAGACGCCCTTTTGCAGAAAACTCTGCCAGGTCAGTGTCTCGTCGTCGCTGATTCTCCAGTTCAGACGGGGGCCGATGTTGATGCCATGGCCAAATGCCAGGGTTTCGCCCTGTTGCCGCACCAGCGATGCCTGGCCATCCTGCCCAGGCGTATTGCGCCAGGCAATGCTGTCGTTGCGGTGGCGCCATTGGAACAGGGAGATGGGCAGGGACAGCGAAAACCCATCCCATTTCTCGCCCAGCGTCCAGCTGCCCGACACGGTGGGGCGGTCCACCGTGTAACCCACGCCCACCCGCAGATCGCGCTGCGACACCTTGGGCGCATCCTTCAAAATGATGTTGATGGCACCGGCCACCGCCTGTGCGCTCTGGTTGGCTGTCGGGCCTTTGGTCACTTCAATGCGCTCCACCTGCGCCGGGTCCAGTTGGTCCAGCGCAAACCCGGGTGGGGCCGGGTCGCCGTTGAGCAGAATCAGCGTGTAACCCGAGCCCAGACCCCGCATGCGCGGCGCATTGCCCTGCATGGTGATGCCGGGCAGGCGTTTGAGCACATCGGCGACATTGTTGTCACCATGTTTGTCCAGCTCGTCGCGGCCGTAAATCTGCTTGGCGACTTGCGACCGGCGCCGCAGATCGTTGTCGCTGGCCTGCTTGCCCAGAATCTCCACACGCTCCAGCTTGCCACCCGGTGGGCGGGCTGCCGGCTCCACGGCGCCGCCGGGAATCTCCTGCGCCCAGGCAGACGCCAGGGCAAGGCTTAGCAGGGAAAGGGTGCACACACAGGTGCCGAAAGGTTGCTTCAAAACGGACTCCAGAATCGAAAATGTTGTCGGGACTCGGTAGAGCCGTCGGGCGTGATTGTCGGTGCGCTGCGTTCACATTCCCACACCCTGCGCACAACCATCACCATCCAGCATGGCCTTGCCCAACTCCAGCTGCAGCAACTGAAACACCAAATGGCTTGCTGCTTTTTTTTGAGAAACCTGAACCCTTTTGGATCGGAGCGGCCTCTAGGTAAGCGTCATCCACTCTTCAGGACGTTTCACCATGTATTGCAGCAGTTCAGTCTCGGTTCATCTATTGCGCGGCGGTGCCGCCATCGGTTCGATTTTTGCGGCGTTTTACTTGAGCCGCTATGGCATCGTATGGTCCGCCATCGCGGGCATTGGGGCCATCGCACTGCTGCGCGGGTGCCCCATGTGCTGGCTGATGGGCTTGTTTGAAACCGTGCGGCAAAAAGGCCGCGCAGAGCAGAAGCCTGGGGTGTAGACCCTGCTTGGCTCAGAAAGGGCCGCCCGTTCAGCGGAGCCTTGCGTAGCAAGCCCAGTTCCATCAATCTGGAGGTAGTGCGTCTAGCTGGGCTTCCAACGCAGGCAACGCGGTTTGAACGGTGTCCCAAACCACTTCAAGGTTGATATCGAAATATCCATGTGCAATCCGGTTACGCATGCCCCGCATGCTGCGCCAAGGGATTTGCTTGTGCAGCTCGGCAAAAGCGGGGTACTGGTCCATGATTTTGGTGGCGGCTTCGCCCAGGACAATGAGACTCATCACCACCGCTTGCTGCGTGCGCTTGTCTTGCATGAAATCCGTCTGTGCCATGCCGTCAGTAAATGACTTGGCATCTGCAACGGCTTGCCGCATGTGATCCAGATAATCCGGCAGCCTGACCAAGGTCATAGCGGTTTGGCTTCGTGAAGGACGATGTCACGGAACTTGGCCGGCAGATCCTTGAGCGTAAGCACGTCGACCGACACTCCCAGCAACTCCTGCAGCTCGTCTTGCAGGCCGCC
This sequence comes from Pseudomonadota bacterium, assembly GCA_040384785.1. Taxonomy (GTDB): domain Bacteria; phylum Pseudomonadota; class Gammaproteobacteria; order Burkholderiales; family Burkholderiaceae_C; genus Allorhodoferax. Next base: position 8,867 of record JAZKIR010000041.1, on the reverse strand, counting down.
TAAGTCAAATAGCGTGGTTCCAGGCAAAGGGTCAACGAGCAGGTCCAAATCACTGCCCTCCTGGTCATCGCCACGCAGGGCGGAACCGAATACCCTGGGGTTGGCAACGCGATGGCGCGCTGCCGCGAGGCAAACGGCGTCGCGGTGTTGGCTAAGGGCTTGAGAGGGTCGCATAGGTTGGAGTTTAACGGCACCTAGGCGTCAATGCCAAACCGGCCTCTAGCCCCCGCAAAATATGCATGAATCGCTGCTAAAACTGTAGCAGTTTCACGGGCTGTACGATGCTGCAAACTAAGGGAGAAGGCCAATGGCCATCAACATCAACGAGAAGCTTGTCGTGCAGCCGCATCTGCATATGGGCCGCAAGACCAGCAACAGTCTGCCAAACGCGTAGCAACAACCATGGAATTTCAGGAATTGTTCAAGAGGCTGCTGGCACCCCGTACCGTTCCGGCGCCGCAGACCTCTGTTCAGCAGCGGCCTCGTTATGAGGAGGCAACCGGTTACTACACCGTTCGTGGCGAGGACTTCGACAAGGCTTTCTCTGAGTGGCACCAAACAAAAGCATTGCCGCAGGAGCAGGCCAGTGCACTTACGACCCAAGCATGTGTTGCCAACCTGGACAGTCGCAGCGGCTACGTCCGTGAATTTTGCCTGCGGGTTTTGGCTGTTCACGATTGGGCAGACGCATTAAAACCTGTTGTGCAGCGGCTCAACGACTATGTGCCTGTCAACCGTGAGTTGGCGTTGCAACTGACACTGAAGTGGTTGGCGGAACTGCCGGTCGCCACTGTGGTTGAGGCACTTCCGGAGCTGGCCGCCATCGCTGAGCAAAGCCGTGCAAACCACGCAGCCGTGCATGCTGCGGTGGAGGGCAGGCTTGACGCGGAGGATGGGCGCAATGCGCTGGTTGCGGGCCTGATGCACAACCATGCAAAGGTTAGGCGGGAGTGCTGGAAGCGTTGCTTTCAGAAGTTTGCTTGGACTGGCCCGGAACGTATTGAAGCAGCTATGCGGTGCGGAGACCCCGCTATTGCAAGAAGCGTTGAGCAGGATGTGTACGCCTTGCCGGATGACGCGCTGATTACCTGGTTTGAGAAAATTCATCAGGTGCGAGCCATGCCACTGCGGCGTGCATTTTTGGTTGCCTTGCGACGCAAAGGTTTGGTCGATGCCTCGCGCGTGATTGCCTGCGCCATATGGGATGACTCCTTTTCTATCCGCTGGCTGGGACGGCACTGGTCCAAAGACGCACCTGAACAACTGCTGCAACAGTATCTGGACACGCTGGACGGGCAGTGCACTGCCCGACGCAAACGCTACGCGTTTGAGGGGCTGGCACTACTCAAGCTGCCGGGCGGTCTACAGGTGTGCAAGAACGCGCTGCTGGATCAAAACCCCGTCATCCGCAAAGCTGCTCTACAGGCGATATGCGCCATGGACGCCGAGAGTCAGTCGCTCCATGTTGCGAATGCCTTGCAGGACGCAGATCTATCAGTGGTGCGGATGGCGTTCAGGCAGGTGGTGGGCCTGGGCCTGCCACTTCCGCTGGATGCAATCGAGGCAGTTGCCAACTTGCGCCGTGATGATTTGCCGTTCTTCGTGCTGATGCTGGAATACGCGGCAAACATGTCGCTATGGCCTGCACTGCATTTGGCGTCATTTACCACGCTGGCTGCCCCGTCGCTCAAACCACAGTTGCAACCATGTGTGGGCTATTTCCTGGATGGGTTGGCGCTGTCTGAGGTGTATGTGGCGCCCACCAAACAGCAATGGCAGGCTATTTGTACCTGGCTGCCAATAGACACACTGGCTCCGAATTCGAGCCTTCGCTATGTGATGGAGATTTACGCCAAGCGGATAAACGTTGCGTAGCTGTTCGTGAGGCACGTGTCGCCAATGACGGGCGTTCAGTGTGCTAATCTCGTGCCCGCAGGCGGCTATGAAGGTCCTTCCTTCTAAAACTCTGGAAATAGGGCTCTCGCTTTCCGCCTGCACTTTGGATTCTGAGCTTGTGAAGTTGTTTCGACGCAAGTCTGAGTCTGAACATCTTGGGGCGACTCGGCCCAGCAAGGCTTAGTAGGGAGCGCGTCTCATGACAGATCAGCACGACATTTACATCCGCAGAAAACGCGCCCTATTGCCGCCGACCGCATCTGGCACCCCGGCAGCGCCGCACCTATTGGCAACGCTGCACAAGAATGTCCAAGGCCTGGGCTTCATGTTCACTGAGCGCCTGTATGCGGCACTGGAGCAGCTTTCGGAGCAGCAGCTCTATCAATACGGCCTCACTCTGATGCATCAGCTCAAGAAAGCTGTGGGTGCGCATGTTCAGTTTCGGTTGATGTATCCGAACTTTCCACTGCAAGTGATGGAGATGAGCGAGGCGACGCTGTATGCGAATGCGCTTCATCACTATTGGACCCACAAACTGCCATACCAAGAGTTGGCCAAACGCCCCGAACTCGTGCAGTTTGTTCATCTGCGTCCCTTGGACGTGGGCAGCACTGATGAGTTGATGTTGCTGTTTGGGCAGTTGCTGAAGATGCAGACCGCCTATGGCCCCACGGAACAGGCCGATGTGGCGTGGATCATCAAGCAATACCCACACCAATTGCTTGCGCTGCTGCCAGAGGTTCAGCGTTGCAAAGAAAACCTGGCATTTGTGGGCGCACAGTTGCTCTTGCACTATCCGGCCCATATGGATTGGTTTGCGCGTCAAATTAATACCGTGACGGACGTGTTGCGCCTTATGGCCTGCATGTTCGGAGGCGACGCGTCGCTTGCCGCTGCAGGTCGCCTGGGACCCATCAAGCGCTGGCAACGTGTCCAGATCCTGACATGGATGGAAGGCCAGAAGAATATCGCCGAAGACATGCTGCGCTATGCAGAACGTTGGAAGCGGGTAGGCGAACGATTGCACCCAGGCGACTACGCCAAGCGCTTTCCCAATACGGCACAAGCCTTCGCAACCATTTGTTCCGGTGAGCCGGTGGAGCGCTTCAACCGCGAGGTCGAACTGTTGCTGCTGCAAGCAGATTGGGCCAATCTTGTGCCATTACTAGCCTTGCGTCCAGGTGAGCTTGCGCGGCGCCTTGACATGCTATTGTGCCGTGGCGTGGACCCGCAAACCCTGCTGCAAGCGCTGGATCACAAAGGCGGCAGCATCTCCACGGCTGTGTTGCTGCAGGTGATGACGCACTTTGAGCACAGAGCGGTGAAGCCACCGTCCCTGAGTGCGGACACCGAGTTGCCCACCGCAAAGCCGCTACGCGTGTTCTTTCCTAAAGGCCAGGTTGCCAACGTATTTGCCCGCGTTAATGACAGACCAGCCCTAAGTGTTGGTGTGTGCGAACGTATTGTTGAATGGTGCGAGCACGCTTTGATTGCCCGTTTTGCCAAGCTGGCGCCCCTGGGACCCTGCTATCTGGACCCACAGTTAAAAACCTACCTGGCACCGTTCGCACAACGGTCAGCTTCTAAGGCGCTGCGCACATTGGCGCGTGGCAGCCAGTTTCCGCTGCCCTTTGAAACAACGGAGTCTTCGGGCCACGCGGATCACACGCTGCGCTTCTTTGTGTGGTGGAAGAACGGGCGATCACGTACCGACATCGATTTGTCTGCCACCCTGTATGACGCGGACTATGGGTTTGTAGACACCCTGGCGTATTACCGGTTGAAGTCTTACGGCGCACACCACAGTGGCGACATTGTTGACGCTCCTGACGGTGCAGCCGAGTTCATCGACATCGGGGTCCAGACCATGCGCGACCGTGGTGTGCGCTACGTAGTGATGAGCATCAGCTGCTACAGCGGACAGCCCTATATCGACCTGCCCGAGTGCTTTGCGGGCTGGATGGCGCGCGAGGCGCCCAATTCAGGCGAAGTGTTTGAGGCCAAGACCGTGCTTGACAAAATCGACATCACCTCCGACACCGTGTTTTGCATACCCGCTATTTTTGACTTGGTGACCCAGCGAGTCATTTGGGCAGACATTGCATTGAACACCGCGCCGCAGTTTGTAAACAATGTTGCCAACAACTTAGGCGGCGTGTCGTTGATGGTGCGCGCCATGACGCAGCTCAAGAAAACCAGCCTGCATCGTTTGTTCGGCCTACACATTCGGGCACGCGGTGAGCGCGTGCAGACGGCGAGCCAGGCGCAAACGGTGTTTGCGGTTCATGAGGGCATCACGCCCTTTGATGCGGAGTTGATAGGGGCGGAGTATCTGGTTTAGCGCGGCACGGTGGAGTTGTGCAGGGCTCAAAAATACCCAATTTGGGGTGAATTTTGGATTTCTGAGGAAAATCCGAATCAAATCGGCCTCTAGCCCTCGTAGAGTATGCGTGAGTAGCTACTAAAAGCGTAGCAAATATGCCGTGCCAGAAGCTGGCCTCAGCTACCAGTCTGCGTGCGGCTGGCTGCCTTTGGCTTGATGCTCGGCACGACCACGCCAAATGCATCTGCCATGCGTTGCGCTTGCTTGGCGGATTGCTCCAATGCCCTTTGCAGCGCTTTGGGCGTGGGCGTCAGACGGTTTTGCTGAGTTTGTTTAGTTTGTGCCATGTTGCAGATTCCATCACTGTGAGTTGGTTTGCGAGCTTTGCCGCTATGGCCCGAGCGTTGGTTGCAGTGGAATTATCGAACAATGTCCACTCGTCTGCCAATGGCATGTACAGGTGGAAGAAATTATGGAGGCTGCGCCCGAACCGTCGTCGCACGACATCCGTTGGCACATCATGCCCACCCAACGTCACGCGCAACTTGACTCGCCGAACCGCCAATTGGGCATTTGCCAACGAGAAGTAATAAATAGCCACGGCGTAGCCCTGCTCCTTGAGTGCGCGCAAAAACGCAGCAAATGTGCGGCTGGATAGCGTCGATTCAAACGCGAAATCGGCTCTCGCTTCACCCAATTGCCGCAAGCGCGTGAGCATGATGCGCCCCGCTTCAAATGCCACGGCGTCCGTATGGCGACCTGACAATCCACGCGCGATGTAGTCAGCGTTTACAAAGGTCTCAATGCCCAAGGCCGCAAGGATGGCATCGGCATGTGTTGATTTACCGGCACCGTTGGGGCCAGCAAAGATCACAACACGTGGGAGTGGTTTGGTAGAGCTAGGCATCAGTGTCAATCAAACCAGATGAAAATTTTGATTCTCGGGTTGAGGGGGCTAAGCCGTGGACGAAGCCACTAGTCGCGCAGCATAGTGTGCTTTCGTGGGCGTCTGCCCGGATAGCTGAGCCAAGTACCTTTAAAAGTGTCCAAATTTTTCTTAAGCTTGTTGTGCAAGAAGCAGGCTATGTATCCAGTTAACCCAGACAGTCAATCCGCTGCCATATCTGCGTTTTGTCGCGTCAGCTAATTTTGTCTTGGCGAGTGCTTCAATTGCATTTCCCACTTCGAGGGGCGGTGCATTTGGGTTCTTGCGAAGTACCTCTCGGGTGGCCCTTATTGAGGGCTGCCCCAGTACTTTGCTAGCTAACCAAATTTCCATTCTGTCCCTGGAAGGCCTTTCAATGAAGGTAGGCGCAACAGCGGTTGAAATTATGCCAAGACCTACTAGCGCATACAGTGAATTTTTATCAGTTGAAACCGGCGCATAACCACCCCCATGGATTGAGCGCATTACGTCTAGCACCCTAGCTGGAGGCGATCCGCCAGTGAATATTCGAGCGCTTCCTCTTCGACGTTTCTCAATCCTCAGGTCCTCGTAGGAAGTCGGGATACTTTTCGAAGTGTCGTGAGCTAGTGTTTCATCGGCATCCATCGTTAATATCCCGTATGCCAGTAGCCAGGCGGCCAACCGAAGGGCAATGATGCGAATAGTTTTACCAGCGTAGTCGTGAGCATCAAATGCGCCACTTACGTTGCTTTCAATTTGAGCTAACGATATTCCGCGGAATCCCGTTCCAAATTGGTCTACCAGTCTCTTGAGTAGTGAATGGGAACTTAAGAAGCGGTAACCTGCCGCGATGGTTTCCTGTTCTGTGCGATGCACCAACTTTAATTTCGCATTCTTGCGATCATATTGACAGACGCCCATCATTACTAGATCTCGTGCAATGTTGTCTATTGTCGCAACGCCCAGTCCCAGTTTGTCCTCCAGGGCACTTAATGGGGTTTGCTGTCTGACGTTTAATGATTCCAAGACACTTTTCGCCGATGCTGGAGATGAAACCGGCATGTAGCGGGTAGGGATTGCCGGTATCTGTTTGGTTAACACGTAATCACGGAAGATGTCCCAGTAAACGACAAGCTTCCCAGAATTCCTCACAACCAATCGCTGCTGCATTAACGCAGAGACGGTGTCTTCGCCGAACTGCTCGGAAATTCTGAAATGATCAGCAGGTGAGTCAAGAGCGATTCTCTCCAAGCAGGCTACTTGAGTGGCGTTTAAATCGGAAAGATCCTTTTGGAATAGTGCTGCAATGTCAAGCGCACGTTCAAGCAATTCTCTCTGGCGTGTCGGCTGTGTCTTGAGAACTTGGAAAACGTGAACGCAAAGTTTTTTTAGAAGCCAAGGGTAACCTTGGCAGTGTTCAGTTAGGAGTCGTCTAAGTGAAGGTTCAATCGGCTGACGCAACTCCTTAGACAGGCCGGTGAGTAGTTTTCCCGTGTCTGCTTTTGAAAAGAGGGGTAAATCGAACTCTCGGCGATGGTCCGCAAACGAATGCCATACGTGATAAGCCGGGTGGTCAGTTGGTATTGACCCGTCGGTCTTCCAAGAAAACCCGAGCAATACATTCTCGTTGGCTGACTGGACGGCAGCACAGAGCATCTTAATTTGTATAAATAGTTCCGATAGTTCTTGCTTTGTAGTAATTTCTTCGAATTGATCGAAGAATAGAACAATGACCTTGTTTTGATCCCGCAACTGGTCCAATACTGCTTTGACACTTGAGTCAGAGAAAGGCTGCCCGGCAGACGTAATGCGACTTGAATTTCTTTCACCTACAACAAATTCCGAATCTATTGCTTCATCGAAGCATCTCTTTAAGGCCAATTCTGGGTAACGTTGTGACGTGGCAGTGCGGCAATCGACGGAATAAAGAAAGAACTTGTTTCTGTTCCTAATGTTTAAACAAGTGGCACGAAGTTTGACTAAGAATGAGCTCTTTCCCCATCCGGAAGGGGCTTTTATCGCAAGCAATCTTGTATTGCTTGTGGACGCCCTGACATCCTCAAAAAATTTCATAATGTCAGAAAGAATTTCGTCTCTGCCCACGAAGTCTTCTGGCCTAGCTGGCCGATAGTCAGACCAGTCATCTGCCACAGGTACTGGTGCGATGCTGTCTAGCTCTTGTCGAAGCCCCTCTGCCATTAGGCTACTCGTTGCCAACTCTTCTTCGGCTGAAATCCAGCGTAAAGATCGAAGATTTGAGTCGCGTTCAGATAGCTGCTGAACTAGCGCCGTGCTCGTCATAGCCTTTCCTGTTGCGGCGTCGAAGACCATCACGGTATCAGCCACTCCGGAGTCTCCACCAACTGCGGTGACAGCCCAGTACTCACCAATGTCTGTAAGCATCAGCGTTCTTGCGGAAAGTGCATGCAATGCAGATGGCAGTGGAAGCGTTTCAGGACTACAAATTTGTCCAGTTGAGATCAGCAGCTCAATCAATTCTTTCGGGCCGTAGACGCGCAGCTTTTGGCGTTCGTTGATTGGTTTTTCTTTGAATTTGTCGACAACGCCTTTGGCATCTTTCCCTAGATTAGCAGTTGTCAGTAACCAAGCTGAGACGTAACTGTGCAAAAACAGATTGCCGAGCATTTTTGTTAAAACGTCGGCTGATATTGTTCTGTCTCTGTAGGCTTTGCATTCAACAATGACTTGTGCAGTCGATTGCTTGTCTTGTGCAACTATGTCAAGCTCACATCCAGTGAGGCGGACATCGGTGGTTACGTGCTCATATTGAAGTGATAGTAGAACTCTTTTAGCCAGTGATTCGAGCAAGGCACCTCGCTGTGTGCTGGTGTCGCCCTCTTTTACGGTAACTTCAATTGATAGGTCGTAGTTGTCGATGGTTGCCATTGCTCTGTCTCCCTGTGAATCTATTTTTTTTTCGCGAGCAATTGGATTATTTCCCCCAACTATCCTTCAACCCCACCGCCAAATTAAACACCGGCTTGGACCCAGTCACGTGGTCCACCCGGTCCGCGACAAAGTACCCATGCCGCTCAAACTGAAACTTCTGGTCCGGCAGTGCATTGGCTAGCGAAGGCTCAACAATCGCGGTGATGACCTTCAGACTGTTCGGGTTCAGGCATTCGATGAAATCCTTGCCACCCGCATCGGGTTGCGCGTCCAAAAACAGGCGGTCGTACATGCGCACTTCGGCGTTCACTCCGTTGGCCACGCCCACCCAGGTGATGGCGGCTTTTACCTTTACCGTCTCGCTGCCGGGGGTGCCGCTCTTGGTGTCGGGCACCACGGTGGCGAGCACTTCGGTGATGACTCCGTCGGCGTCTTTGGTGCAGCCGGTGCATTCGATGACGTAGCCGCCCTTCAGGCGCACCATGTTGCCGGGGAACAAACGCTTGTAGCCCTTGGGTGGCACTTCTTCAAAATCTTCGCGGTCAATCCACACTTCTTTGCCGATGGTGAAGTTGCGCGGGGGCGGGGGCGTCACGCCTTCCGCGACGCCTTGTGTCGCTTCATGTGCATGGTGGGGCAGGGCGGGCTGGGTGCAGGGTTCCAGGTGGCCGGCGCCCATCACGGTGTCCCAGTTGGTCAGTGTCAGTTTGACCGGGTTCAGCACGGCCATGCCGCGGTGGGCCTTGGCCTCCAGGTCTTCGCGCAGGCAGCCTTCCAGCGTGCTGTAGTCGATCCAGCTGTCGCTCTTGGTCACGCCTATGCGTTCGGCAA
>JAZKIR010000040.1:0-48362 GCA_040384785.1 Pseudomonadota bacterium | reverse complement strand
GTGGCCCAGATGATGCGGACATGCCGTTCACCCAGCACATTGCCGCCGTTGGTGGGCACCAGGCCACCGCTCTGGCGCAGCCGCCGAAAGATCAGCTTCTCGCCCAGCACGGAATGCACCAGCCCGACCACAAACGCGAAGGCTGCTGCAGCGACAAAATAATTATTCATGTGAAGTCCTTGGTTAGGGCGATGCTTAAGTCAGTGGCAGCCATCCGTAGCCCACGGCTATCAGCACGGGTGCCACCAACAGCGGAGCCCAGAACGGTGACTTGGGGAAGGCCGCCGCACCGAGTACCGCGATCACCAGGGAATAGATGCCCAGCATGCGCAGCAAGACGAGGTCACCCTGGGCCACCGCGTGGATGCCGACCTGGCCGGCGAGCATCAGCAAGGGCCCAAAGATCAAAAACCAGAACGCCGTGCGGCGCACTTCGGGCACGGCGAACTTGCCGATGAAGCCGGCGGAAAGCGCGTCCAGCACCGGCCCCTTGAAGCGCACCAGGCCAAAGACGATATGGGCTATGCCCAGAAGAAACATGAACCATGCGATTGCGTTTGCCATACCGGGACTCCTTTGCCTATCGAGTTGAAAGTGCGCTCGGATGAATTAATAGAAGTTACTATTCTATAAATCGCAGTATATCGGCTTTTTAAGAATAGTAAAACCGTTTAATGCAGACGACTGCACGGTGCGATACTGCGAAACCAATACGCGGCAGGCCTCTTGCGGGCCGTTTGGGCCGTGTTTTCCGGGCACATGTTGTCGTTACCCCCTTTCGGAGTTGTTTTGAAATTCCCAATCAAGTTTTCGCAAGTTGTTGTCCGCCGTAGCAGCGCATGGCTGTGTTTGGCTTTTGTCACTGCGCTGGGTGTGCTCCCTGCGCATGCGGCAGGACCTTCGTCCGATGCCAAGAGCGCCTCGGAGGCCTACGCTGGAATGTGTATAAAGGCTGTGAAAATCCCCGCCGCCCATGGCGGAGAAGGCGATCTCAAGGGCCATGCCAAATTGCCGGACTACTGCAAGTGTTTTGCCGAGAAGTTTTTGGCGCGTGTGATGAAAACCACTCCCGGCGCGCAGGCGTCGGTGGAGCAAACGGTGAACGAAGAGTTCGCCATGCGGCAGTCGTGCCGCGCCCAATTCAACTTGCCGGCGCCCACCAAGATCTGATCATTTCAGCGCTTGCGCTGGCGTGTACTGCAGTTGGCCCTGGATCCTGTTGTAGTAGGACACATGGGCGTCCGACTGTGCCGGCCAGTTGCGTAGAAAGTTTTGACTCCATGCGCCGTGGTCATAGGCGACGCTCAGCGCATCGACATGGATGCCGCGGCACTGAACGCCAAACGCTGTTGGCGTGATCGAAGGACGCAGACTGATGCGGGTGACCAGCCCTTGGGTCACGCCCGCAAAATTGGGCATGCCCGCGGCTCCGTTGTTGATGACCACACCGAGCCCGTCTTGGGTCGCTACTTGTCTGAGTGCCGGCAGGCAGGTGTGGGTTGATGCAAAGACGTCCACGTTGGCACGGGCGAACGCTTCAGCCAGCCATGCATCGTCACCGAGAGAACCCAGATTGGCTTCGTCAAAGCGCCAACCCGCCAGCGAATCCGCGTCGCCGTGCACCACGCCGACACGGCATCCACCCACGTTAAAGCGCGCAAACATCGGCAGTGCCGCCAGTTGCGCCTGCAGTGCAGGAAAACGTTGTGCCGTGGCCTTCAGGCGGGCATGGATGTGATTGGAGCGTGCCACCGTGTCCGCGCCCACGCTGTCCGGGTAGGCACAGCCACAACCGGCATCAGCGGTGTCGGCCAGTAGCTCGGCCTCCACATTGCCCTGGATGGCGGTATGCGCCAGCACACGCTGGTTGATGGCTGCAAAACCCGCATCGTCCACGTTGAACCAGTTGAAGTCGCCGTTGAAGCACAGCGTGACCGGCCCGGGCTCTTGCGCGGCCATGGCCTCGATCGTGTCCAGTGCCTGTGTATTGCCGTACAGGCCGCCCACCACATACAGCGTCTCCACTGCCACTTCGGGTGCGGCGGCGATGCGCTCGGCGCCGTAGCGGTAGTGCAGGGGGCAGGTGCGGCCGGCAGCGTCGCTCATGGTGGTGTGGTGTGGGAGCTGGGCGATGGGAACGACGTGTCCACCTGCCAGTGCGCGGTCGGTTCGAACGGCGTGACCCGGTACAGGTCGGTCAGGCGCTGGTCATCCAGCGCGTCCACGTGCAAGTCAAAGGCGACCTGGCCCCGCTTCAGCCCAATCACACGTTCGGCCAACAGGGGAATCAAGGCCGGGTTGTGCACCACGGTGATCAGCGTGGCGTCACCGGCAGCCTTGACCAGGAGCCTGCAGACCTCCAGCGCCGCCGCGGGGTCCAGCGCGGCAGTAGGTTCGTCCGCCAGTATCAATTGCGGTTGTTGCATCAGCATGCGGGCAATCGCCACCTTTTGGCGCTCGCCGCCGGATAAGGTGTCGGTGCGGGTCTGGGCGCGCGCCAACAAACCCACGGCATGCAGCGCGGCCTGGGCCAGCGTTATGTCTGCCGGCGCATACCAGCGCGTCCAGCTGCGCCAGCCCTGCACACGGGCCAGGCAGCCTATCAGCACATTGTCTTGTGCGCTCAAACGCCCCACCAGGTGCAGGCCCTGCATGACCTGCCCGACCTGGGCGCGCAGCTCGCGCAAGGCGCTGGCCCGCATGTTTTTTTGCAGGCTGTGCCCTAGCACCACGGGGCTGCCATAACTGGGTGCTACAAAACCGCTGAGCAGGCGCAGCAGCGTGCTCTTGCCGGCGCCGTTGGAGCCCACAATGGCGATGCGTTCGCCGGCGCCGATCTGCAGGTCGGTTATGTCCAGCAGCGCGCGGCCCTGTGCCACTACGGCTACATTTTTCAGTGCAATACAGGGACTCATAACAAGGCCTGCCGGATGCGCCGGCTCATGGCATCGAATGACACCACCAACAGCACAACAACCAGCAACACGGTGGACAAACGCCCCCACTGAAACAGCGATGTGGCCTCGGTGATCAGAAGGCCCAAGCCGCCTGCGCCTATCAGGCCCAGCACCGTGGAGTCGCGGATATTGAATTCCCAGATGTAGAGGTGGCTCGACACAAACTGCGGTATCACCGCCGGCCACACCGCGTTGAAAAACACTTGCACCGGCCCCGCGCCCACGCTGCGCACCGCGTCTATTGCGGCCATGTCCAGCGTCTCAATGGACTCCGCAAACAGCTTGCCGTAGCTGCCCATGGAGTGCAGCGCAATCGCCAAGATGCCGGCCGTAGGCCCCAAGCCGACGATGCCGACCAACACCAAGCCAAACACCAGCGTGTGGATGGAACGCAGCACATCCAGCAAACCCTTGGCGGCCCATGCCATGGCGCGCGGTGCGCCCAGGTTGCGGGCCGACAGAATGGCCAGCGGCAGGGCCAGCAAGGCGCCCAGCAGCGAACCCAGCGTGGCGATGCGGATCGTGGCCCAGGTGGCGGCGCCCAGGCCGGCCAGGTAGTGGCGCTCCACCTGCTGGCGGTTCTCCACACGTAACACCGTGCCGTCGTCGCTGCGGTATTCCAGGTGTGTATTGCCCATCCACACGTCCAGAAAGCTGGGAGACATGAAGTCTTTTGCAGTACTGAGCAAATTGGCCCACGGCTTGCGGCCCATGGTTAATTCACCCTCGGACGCGAGACTCCCCAGGCAGGCTGCGACCAGCACCGCGTAGGCAAAGGCCAGTGCGAAAAATCCCAGCCGGCCGCGTGTGCTGGCTGTCTTGTGACCTGCAGCCGTGAGACTGGTGGTGTTCACTTGTTCTGCAGTTTGCCGGTGGCCAGTCCCGCGTCGCGTATGGGTTTGTAGAAGTCGTTGCCCTGGTTCACAAAGCCGGTGTAGTGCGCGGGCAGCAGGTTGGGCTGGGTCTTCAGCGCGTCGCCCACACCTGCCAATGCGGCTTGCAAACGGGCCACAAATACCTTGTCGGCAAACAGCGCCTTGCTGACGGCCACTGCGTCATTGGGCAAGGGCGCGGATTGCCAGAAGATGCGCGACTGATCGGCCTTGATCAGGCCTTGCTCGATCATCGCATTGCGGTTGCGGTTGTAGTCGGCACCGGCGTCCAGCGCACCCTGGGTCACCTGGGTTTCGATGGCCTGGTGTTTGGTGTACAGCACCTTGCTGAAATAGGTCTCGGGGTTGATGCCCTGGGTCATGAAAAAGTGCAGCGGGATCAGGTAGCCCGAGGTGGAGCCCTTGTCGCCAAAGGCAAAGGTTTTACCCTTGAGGTCGGCCACGCTCTTGATGCCCGAGTTGGGGTGCGTGACCATGATGGCGTAGTACTCGGGCTTGCCGTCGTACAAAATGGTGGACACGGCCTGCGCGCCGGCCTCATTGTTGGCCAGCACATAACCCCAGGGCCCCATCAGGGCCACATCGGTTTCACCGGCCGCCAATGACTTGGCCAGACCTTCCCACGAGTCCACGGTGCGCAGTTCTACCGCGCGGCCCAGCTTGGCCGCCAAGTAGTCGGCCAAGGGGCGGTAGGTGGCATCGTTCTTTTCGCGGTCCGGCTGGAACAGGCCCACGCCGAATTTGAGGGCGGGTTCAGCCGCCAGACTGGCGCCGGCCAGCACGGCCGCTACGCACAGGCTGAGCATTTTTGACAGCAGACGCATGGATGGTTCCTATGGGGGCGTGTGTTGTGCTACAGCTTGGCCAGGGCCTGTCCGTAGGCACTCAGATAGTCGTCAAAATTCTGCACATCATTGTGCGCCGCACCAACAATGTTCAGCAGCGTGGCCTGTGGCACCAGTGCCTTCAGCGCGTCGCTGTGGCGCGGGGCAATCAGCGTGTCTTTTTCGCCGTGGATCAGCAACAGCGGATTGCGGATCTGGCCCACCACCTGGTCGGTGCGCAGCGGGTAACGCAACACCGCCTGTGGCACCCAGGCGTAGTGTTCGGACGCGACGGCCACCATGCTGCTGTAGGCCGACACCAGCACGGTCAGGTCTGGTGCGCCACCTGCGGCCAGTTCAGCGGACAAGCCGGCCGCCAGCCCCGAGCCCAGCGAGCGGCCATAAACCACCCGTTTCTTGCCGGCGTATTGCGGTGCGACCGTGGCCCAGACCGCGCGCACATCGGCATGCAGTTGCGCCTCGCTCTCGATCCGGCCACTGCTCTTGCCAAAACCCCGGTAGTCGACCATGAAGAAATCGTAGTTGGCACGGCGGTAAAACTCCGGGTTCACAAACCAGTTCACCAAACTGCCACCATTGCCGTGTAAAAAGAACACCACACCCTTGGGGTTGGGCAGGCGCAGGTGTAATGCCGACAACTTGGCGCCCGGCACGTCTATGGACACTTCATGGATGTCGGCTGCCTTGGCCAGCTTGTAGTCCGCGGGAAGAACATCGGGTGCAAACAGCAGCTTTTCCTGCCTGAACCACAGCCAGGTCAAGGCCAGCAGATAGAGCACAAGGCACAGGGCCGCAATACGTGCGGAGACGATGAGGATGGTCATTCCAAGGGGGCGTGTAGCTGGCATGGCGTCATGGTGGAGTTCTTGGGGGTCAGTGTAATCTTTGCCCATGGGCCCGATGTGGCAGGGCGGTTTTTTCCCGCGTTACGATCGACGGCCCCGCAGGGCGCCGCGCAATGGTCTCTTTGCGCGCCGTCGCACGCGGGGCATTCAACAAACAAAGAAAAAAGGGAACCTATGCACATCGCAGAAAAATATCAACGCGTCAGCAATGCCGTAGCCGCGCCGGTCCTGGCGCTGTTTCTGCTGGGCGCAGCACAGGCGCAGGCCGTCAAGCCGCCGCAGCCGTTCAAGACCCTGACCGACTTTGAGACCTGCCAGCGCAATTCCCATGCCGACGAGACCTGCCTGGTGGCGCTGGAGACCTTTGTTCGCGCAACCCCCAAGGAGGCCATGAATGCCGGCAAGATCGCGCGTCTGAACTTCAACGCCTGGGTATCCTTGCGCTTCTTTGAAGTGGCGTCCAGACAAAACGCCAAAGGTTTTTGCCAGGACGCGGATCTGCAGCTCGCCGTGCTCAGCGGTTTGGCCTTGCCCGCCGACTACCCGGACGCGCAACGCGCCCGCAACCTGTTCGCAGACCGGTGTTTTGTGGACCAGACGGCCGCAGTGGTCAAGGAATTGGGCGGTGAAAGCGGTGACAGTTTTCTGAAGAGAAATGCCTGCCCCATTCTGGAAAAACGCCAGCAGGCCCCAGCCGCCTGCACCCCTGCCACAGCCCCCAAACCGGAAGCCCAAGCCGCCACCGCCGAGAAGTTGCCCGTGGTCGACAAAAGTGCGGTCGTGCTGGGTGCCGTGAAGGTCTACCGTGGCCCCGAAGGTGAACGGATCACCATGGCGCCGATCCAGGGTAGTGAACTGTTTCTGATCCGTTTTGAGGGTGTGAACAGTCCGTGGGATGGAAAGGTGGTGTTGCACAAACAGGTAGACCGGGGCAATGACGCGGCGGACTTCTGGACCGACCAAGCTGCCGCGCGCTGGAACAGCGTGGTGCGGCGCGGTGGTTTGATGACCGTGTATGTGCCCGGTTACAAGGCGCAAAACGGCTTCACTGTTCGTTATGCAGAGAATTTGTCGCTGGAAGCGAACGCCAAAGCACTGTTGGGCGCTTATCAACCGTGAACCTTGGCCCCTATTGGAGCCGGGTTGCGGACCTTTGCAAGGGGTTCACTGTCACAACAAGTCTTCAGAGACAAAGGGCGACAACAGCCACAGGCGAAATCGCAGCCAATAGTCCATGTCGGGTTCTGCGTCCAGCTCTTCGGCGCGGCCTGCACCCTTCAGTGCAACCCATTGCAAGGCCTTGCCGTCGGCCTTGAGTTTGACCTGGTGCACGTGGTTCACGTCTTCTGCACGTGTGGCACTGAAGAACTGCAGTGCGCGGGCCGCAAACTCGGGGCTTTGGATCAGCAGAACGACCTCGGTGTTGGTGGTGGCGGAGCGTTGGTCCAGGTTCATGGAACCCAGCACCGTCGTTTGACGGTTGATGAAGGCCATTTTGGCGTGCCAGCGTGAGCGTGAGGCGCCGAGCCCGTTGGGCGCGTCGGGCGAACCTTGCAAGGGCCGCAGTTCATACAGTTCGATGCCGAGTTTCAGCATCGGCACGCGGTAGCGCTCATAGGCCAGGCTTGCCAGGGGCTCGTCGGTGGTGGCCATGGAGTTGGTGATGATGCGCACCGGAACACCGTGGTCGCGCGCCGTTTTCAAACCCTCCATGCCGACGGTTCCAGGCACAAAGTAGGGGGAGAACAACATCAGCTCGGAACGCGCCTCGCGAAACGCCGCCAGCGAGTGGTACAGCGCCGTACCCGACAGGTCGGCGGGTGTGGTGCCTCGGAGCACCTTGTCCGGGTTGTCGGCAAACGCCATGGTCTCGCCCCAGATCAGGTGTTGCAGGCTGGCCGGCAGATCCACCGACAGCAGCGGGGCACCAAAGGCGTCCTTTGCCACAGTCACCACGGGCTCGGGGTTGGGCGCGGTGGTGGTGTGTTCGAAGTGGGCGCGCAGCGACTCGGGCGATTCGGATACCGGCGCCACCGCTGCGATGGCGTAGACGTGCGGGCTGTTCCAGTAGCGGTCGAAGATGGCCTGCAGTTGTGGCACCACGGGGCCTAGCGCCAGCGCGTCAAAGTCGATGAAGTTGTCGGGGCCGCGCAGAAAATAGCCGTCCGCCATGTTGCGGCCGCCGGCAATGGCCATGGCGCCATCGGCCAGGAACAGCTTGTTGTGCATGCGGTGGTTCAGGCGCTTGAAATCAAACGCCATCTGCAACATGCGCGCGGCAAATGTATCCCGGCCTGCGGCAAAGGGGTTGAACAGGCGCACCTCGACATTCGGGTGGGCGGCCAGGCCCAGCAGCAGGTGGTCCATGCCGGCGGTGTAGAAATCGTCGATCAGCAGGCGCACACGCACTCCCCGCGCGGCCGCGTCGCGCAACGCGCGCAGCAGCAGGTGTCCGATCTCGTCGTTGCCTACCAGGTAATACTGCAGGTCCAGCGAGGACTGGGCTTTGCGGATCAGCGTCAGGCGTGCGTCCAGGGCCACGTTGGCCTCGGGCATGGGTTTGAGCCCGGAGCGCGGGGCGGGTGCCGCAGGCGCAGCGGGCGCTGGAACGGCCGCTTGCGCCACTGCGGGCCCAGCCGTGGCGGGCACATGGGCCTGGGCGGCGATCTGCAATGCCAATGCTCCCAATTCGGTCTGCGTGCTGGCGGGAATGGCAGTACTGGGTGCGCGTGGCACCGGCGCCGGAAGGCTGGCACAGCCTGTCAGCACGGCCAGTGTGCAGGCCGCGGCGAATGCGCGCCATACCGCCTTGGCGGCCGGGGCGTGGGGTGTTGGGGCTGAGCCCGCTGTTTGCTGGAACAACATGTCTGACACGGAAAAGGGTTTCTTCGGAAATCGTACGGCCGGGAATGATAGGCCGTTGTGTGGCCCAAATATCGTGAACCAGGGGTGTTGTGGCAACGGGTCTGCGACCAAGTGGCGCCAAAGCAGAGGCAAATGCCTGTGTGCGGCGCGAGATGCCACGATCGCAACGCAAGGAGTCAGTTTGTACCCAAAATAGGGTTTTTGCACATGAAAAAAGGGCTACAGGCCTTGTTTTGGCCTGTAGCCCTCGTAGGATGGCATTTTGTCGCTATATAAAATATAGCATTTTGAGATGAATCAGTCCGCCCACACCACCGGCTTGCGCTGCCCCAGCCAGGCCTCGTACTTGCCGGCGTAGGCCTCCTCCACACGCATGCGTTTGACCTTCAGCGTCGGGGTCACAAAACCGTTCTCGGGGGTCCAGGCGGTGCTGATGGTGGCCAGGCAATCCAGCTTTTCATGCGGCTCCAGCCTGGCGTTGACGGCCTTCAGGTGTTGCGCCAGTGACTCCGTCAGCGCAGTCCTTGCGTCGGCGGAGGCGCAGCGTTTGACGGCATCCTGCGACAGCATGACCAGGCCCAGGGGTTGGGAAAAATTGGCCCCGGTGACGGCGCAGGCCTCGATGTCGGGGTGCAGCACCAGCAGGTCTTCGATCGGGGCGGGTGCCACGTATTTGCCCTTGCTGGTCTTGAAAATATCCTTGACCCGCCCGGTGATGCTGAGGTAGCCCTGCGCGTCGATCTTGCCCTTGTCGCCGGTGCGCAGCCAGCCATCGGCCGTCATGGCGTTGGCGGTGGCTTGGGGGTCCTTGTAATAGCCCTGCATCAGCGAGCCGCTGCGCATCTGGATCTCACCGGTAGCCGGGTCGATGCGGCTCTCGATGCCGTCGTATTGCAGGCCGACGGAGCCGGTCTGGCGTGAGCCCGGCAGTGTGGCGTGTGATACGCCGCAGTTCTCGGTCATGCCGTAGACCTCGATCAGGTCCAAGCCCAGGTCGCGGTACCACTGCAGCACATCGGCCGGCATGGGCGCCGCGCCACCGGCTGCCAGACGGCATTGGTCCAGGCCCAGGCCCTTGAGGATCTTGCGCCGCACCAGCCCGCGTATCACCGGGATGCGCATCAGGCGCTTGAGCTTTTCGGCCGGCATCTTGGAGAACACGCCCTGCTGGAACTTGACCCACAGCCGCGGCACCGAGAAAAAGATCGTCGGGCGGGCGCGTTGCAAGTCCTGCACAAAGGTGTCCAGCGACTCGGCAAAAAAGATATGGCCGCCAAACCGCACGGCGCCCTGTTCGACCAGCATGCGCTCGGCCACGTGGGCCAACGGCAGGTAGGAGATGAAGCGTTCATCGTCCGCCATCTTCACACGCCGCGTGGCGGTGTTCAGGCCCCAGGCCATGGCGCGGAAGGTCTGCACCACACCCTTGGGTTTTCCGGTGGTGCCCGAGGTGTAGATGATGGTGCAGACGGCGTCCATGCCCGGCGCCGGCGTGCCCTGCATGGGCGCCCGTTGGGCCACGAGATCGATCCATTGCAGGGCCTTGTTGACGGGGGGTGCCAGCGGCAGTGCGACGATGGGCAGATCGGCCGGGATACCGGTCTTCAGATTGTCGATCTCGTCCATCTTGCCGATGAAGCAGGCACGCGCCTCGCTGTGCGCCAGGATGTAGGCCAGCGCTTCGCCGTTGAAGGTGGGGTAGATGGGGACCGACACATATCCGGCCATCAGAATGGCCAGGTCGGCCAGGATCCAGTGCGCGCTGTTCTTGCCGATGATGGCCACGCGGCTACCCTCGGGCCAGCCTTGCGCCTTGAGCCAGGTCGCCATGCGGCGCACCTCGTCCGCGGCCTGCGCCCACGTGATGTCCTGCACCGCGCCGCCGCCCGTGGGCTGGGTCAGAAAGACCTGGTTGGCACGCTCACGCTCCCATCGGTACAGGCATTGCAAGGGCAGGTCGGCGGGCAAAACGGTCACGGGTTCGGTCATGGAGGGGTCCTGAAAAATAAGAAGCAAAAATCATAAAAAAGAGGGTGAAGCGCGGCCATTCTGTAAGCCCAATCCCGCACTGGCAATGGTGTTGACCCTAGGTGACGCACCAAGTGGAACCGGTTTGACATTTCGCAGTCACCCAGGTGACGCAAGGGGGCTTAAACGAGCGTTGACGTTTGCAGCGACAATCGATCCCCCAATTTCTCAATTTGTTAGCTTCAGGTTTACGCTTAGACATGTCCCCTACGACTACTTTCACGGTCCGCCCCGCCACCCTGCGCGATGCCAAGAGCATCACCGAACTCCACAACGCCACCGTGTGCGAGGCCTTCAAGTCCGCAACACCCAACGCACCGGTTCCCGTGACCGCGCTGGAGAAGAACCAGGCCTACTGGCGCGAGGCCATCGAATATGCGGAACCCCAGGTGCATGTGGCGCTGGACGGTGACACCATCGTCGGTTTTGTCGGTTTTGACCGTTCGCGCGACAAGGGCACGCCGCAAACCATGGGTGAGATCTGGTTCATCTACGTGGCGGCCAGCCACCAGGGCCAAGGCGCCGGTCTGGCGCTGTGGGACGCGGCCCGCGAAGGCCTGATGGAAGAAGGTTGCACCCACGTGACGGTGTGGATTGCCATTGCCAATGACCGCGCACTGCGCTTCCACGAACTGGCCGGCTTCAAACGCGAGCCCAGCAGCGCCAAGACGGTGCCGATCGGCATTGCCCGGGTTGAAGAGATCCGTTTGAAACGTGTGCTGAGTTAAGCCCAGGCCGATCCGAAGGGCCGGTCTGGCGCCGGGCAGTGTATCGCCTCCGGCTAGAATCCTAGGGTTAACCCGTGTTCCGAAAGAATGTCCTTCGGGGGTTCTTGTTGGAGCGATAGCCGTGTCGAGATTGATCGTTGGATTGGCGCTGGTGCTGTTGGCGCAAACACATGTTTTTGCGCAGGCACAAAGCTTTTCAGGTGCAGGCTCGTCGGCCGCGGCACCGATTTACAAAAGCTGGGCGCGGGAGTACCAGAAGTCATCGGGTATTGCACTGGCATACGAGCCTATCGGTTCATCGGCTGGTGTGAAGAAAATCGCCGCGCGCGAGAGCGACTTTGGCGCCTCCGACGTGGCGCCGCCCGAGGCGGAGTTGGCCAAGCTGGGTCTGACCGCTTTCCCGATTGCCATCACCGGTATCACGCCCGTCGTCAATCTGCGCAAAGTGGGTGACGGCCAGGTACGCTTGACCGGCGAGGTGCTGGCGCGTATTTTTCTGGGCCAGATCATCCAATGGAATGCGCCCGAGATTGTCGAACTCAATCCCACCATCAGCCTGCCAAACCTTGCGATCAAGGTGGTCGTGCGGTCCGATGGTTCTGGCACAACCTACAACTTTGCGGACTACCTGGCCAAGGTCAGCCCACAGTGGAAAGCCCAGAATGGCGTGAAGTCCTCTTTCAGCTGGCCCGAGGCATTCATCGGCGCCAAGGGCAGCGACGGCGTGGTCAAGGCGGTCAAGGAGACGCCGGGCGGCATTGCTTATGTGGACTTTGGTTACGTCAAAGAGCACAAGCTCAGTGTCGTGCAATTGAAGAACACCAAGGGCGAGTTTGTGAGCCCATCCGTCGGATCTTTTCGTGCCGCACTGCGCGCCAGTGACTGGTCGATCAAAGGGCAATTCGTCGGTACGCTGACCGCTATCGATGGTACGAACTGCTGGCCCATCACCATGGGCACCTTTGCGCTGGTGCCCACCGTTGCCGACAAACCCGAGGCCGCACTGAAAGCCTTGCAGTTCTTTGTGTGGGCTTTTCTCAACGGTGACGCGCTGGTGCAGGACAATAATTTTGTGCGCCTGCCCGACCGGGTGCAGGCATTGGCCTTCAAGGCCATCAGCGGTATCAAGGACAAGAACGGACAGTCCATTGGTGCGGGGCTAATCAGCAAGCTGAATTAACTAACACCCCTCCTGATCAGTTGAGGACAGAGCTCCGCCTCGCTACCGTCTGTCCCCAATGTCTCAGGTTTTTCTCACAACGGCACTGCCAATCGAATAACCCGCACCAAACGAGCAGATCACGCCCACCTCCCCCGCCTTGAAATCGGCCGTGTGGCGGTGGAAGGCGATGATGGAGCCGGCGGATGCGGTGTTGGCAAACTCGTCCAGGATGATCGGTGCTTCTTCGTTGCTGACATCACGGCCCAGCAGTTTGCGCATCACAAACTGGTTCATCGACAGATTCGCCTGGTGCAGCCAGAAGCGGCGCGCGTCGGTGGGTGCCATGTCGTGGGCTGCCAGGTGGCTGGCAATGTGCTCGGCGGCCATGGGGCAGACTTCCTTGAAGACCCTGCGACCCTCTTGCCGGAACAACTGGTCGCGGTCTTCCGGGTCGCGGTCCTCGGCGCGCGACATAAAGCCGGCGTTGTTGCGGATGGCGTTGGAAAAGGTGGTCTGCAAACGCGTGCCCAAAATCTCGAACGCCCCTGCGGGTGCCAGGTCCAGCCGTTGCACCAGGATGGCGGTGCACACGTCGCCAAAGATGAAGTGGCAATCACGGTCCATCCAAGCCAGGTGGCAAGACGTGATTTCGGGGTTGACCACCAGAATGGCGCGGGCCGAACCGGTGCGCACCGCGTTGTAGGCCATCTCCAGCGCAAACGTGGCGGACGAGCAGGCCACGTTCATGTCAAACGCATAACCATTGATGCCCAGTGCGGTCTGGATCTCCACGCCCATGGCCGGGTAGGCGCGCTGCATATTGGCTGCGGCGCAGTACACGCCGTCCACATCGGCGGCCGTCATGCCGGCATTGGCCAGTGCGTCCTGGCCGGCCTTGACGGCGATCTCGGCCATCATGGAAATTTCGGTATCCGGGCGGGCCTTGAACTCCGGGCGCATGCGCCGCGGGTCTAACACGCCGGACTTGTTCATGACATAGCGGCGCTTGATGCCCGAGGCTTTTTCGATGAACTCGACATTCGAGTCGGTGATGGCGGTGCGGGTGCCGGCGGCGATCTCTTCTGCGTATTTGGCGTTTTCGAGTGCTGCGTAGGCGTTGAAGGCGACCACCAACTCCTCATTGGTAATGATTTCGGGTGGCGTAAAGATGCCTGTGCTGCTGATGGCGACGCGGTGCATAGTAGGGAACTTCTGTAAGGGTTTGTAACGGCCTATCCGATGGGCCGCGCTGATTATGCGCTGGCTTTCTCTACGAAGGCCCTAGTCCCCGGCGTTACATGCCAAGGGGAAACCCGAGCGGGAATGGCGCTAAGCTCGCAGAGTTGTGAAACCTTGCGGGACAGACCTTCAGCTCTGTCCTCAACTGACTAAGTAAGGAGACTCGCCATGACCGCAAAGTTTCGTGCCTGGGCCGCCACCAGCGCTGGCAGCCCCCTGGAGCGGCTGGATTACGACCCCGGCGAATTACACCCCGAAGACGTAGAGATCGCTGTCGAATACTGCGGCGTCTGCCACTCGGACCTGGCCATGGTGGACAGCGAATGGTTTCCCGCCACTTACCCCATGGTGCCCGGCCACGAGATCATCGGCACCATCGTCGCCGTCGGCGACCAAGTCAAGGGCCGGGTCGTGGGCCAGCGCGTGGGCGTGGGCTGGCACAGCAAGAGCTGCTGCCACTGCAATTTCTGCATGGGTGGCGAGCAAAATCTGTGCACCAAGCGCCAGCCCACCATCATCGGCCGCCACGGCGGTTTTGCCGACAAGGTGCGCGCGCACTGGGGCTGGGCCCTGCCGATACCCGAAGGCGTGGACCCGTCGAGCGCCGGCCCGCTGATGTGCGGCGGCGGCACGGCTTTCTTACCCTTTGTGATCCACGGCATCAAACCCACCGACAAGGTGGGCGTGGTCGGCATCGGCGGCCTGGGCCACCTGGCTGTCAAGTTTGCCCGCGCCTGGGGCTGCGAGGTCACCGCCTTTACATCCACCCCGTCCAAGCGCGAAGAGGCGCTGTTGTTGGGCGCGCACAAGACGGCGAGCAGCGTGGATGTGAAAGAGCTGAAGGCGATTGCCGGCACGCTGGACTTTTTGCTGGTCACCGTCGGTGCCAGCCTGGAGTGGGACGCGCTGATCAACACGCTGGCCCCCAAGGGCCGTTTGCACATGGTGGGTGTGGTGACCGAGGCGATGAAGGTCAAGACCGGCGGTTTGTTGTCCTGGCAGCGCAGCATCTCGGCATCACCTACGCCGTCGCCCGTGGTGCTGACCAAGATGATGGAGTTCTGCGCCCGCCACGGTATTGCGCCGCAGGTGGAGCATTTCCCCATGAGCAAGACCAACGATGCGCTGGACCATTTGCGCTCGGGCATGGCGCGGTATCGGGTCGTTCTGGATGCCGATTTCGCTTGAGGACTTTTGGTTAATCTGGCGCTAGCCCTCGTGGAATATGATTGGTGCGCTATTGATTTTGTAGTGTTGTGGTGGGTGTGCCTGCACTTTGCGCCACAGTGTGGGCGAGGCAGGCGGACCGGGCATCCGTTCCCTGGCCGTCAGTCGCGGGCGAACTGGGTCGGGGCGCAAGCAATGGTTCGTCAAGGGCGTGGTGGGAACGCCTGCTCTGTGGCAACCGCGAGTTGAGGCCGATGAACGGATACCCGGTCCGCCCGCCGGGTGGCGGTGTTGGTGCCCGACAGTTGAGGTACTGCAACCGCTGCAACGGTCTCACGCAAACCGCTGCCGGTATTGCTCAGGCGTGACACTTGCATGGCGCTGCATGCTGCGCTGCAAACTGTCAACCGAACCAAATCCGGCCTGTTGCGCCACACGCTCAAAGCGCCACTGTGTCTGTTCGATGTGCGCTTTGGCACTTTCTACACGCAGCGCCTCAACGAATTTGGCCGGCGTCATGTTTGTTTCCTGCTTGAAGACGCGCGAAAAATTGCGCTCGCTCATGCTGACGCGTTCGGCAAGCGCCTGCAAACTCAAATCGGCGCGTGGGTGGTCCATCATCCACACCAGCAGATCCTGAAAACGGTGACTCGCCTGTTTCTGCGCCTTCAACCCGGTTGAAAACTGTGATTGCCCGCCGGACCGGCGCAGGAAAAGCACCAGATCGCGTGCCACGTCCAAAGCTGTGGCCTGTCCTAAATCGGCTTCCACCAAGGCCAGTGTCAGATCGATGCCAGCGGTGATTCCGGCGGAAGTATAGAAGGGCGGGTCAGCCACATAAATGGCGTCGGGCTGAATCAGTACCTTTGGATGCATGGCTGCCATGCGTTCACAGGCTACCCAATGGGTGGTGGCACGACGCCCGTTCAATAGCCCGGTTGCGGCCAACGCAAATGCACCCGTGCATACGCTTCCCATGCGCCGCACATGGGGTGCCTTCCGCTTCAACCACGGTATGAGTATTTGCGTTTGTGGTGGCTGCTCCATGGCCTGCTCGTTGCCACCTACGACCAGAATGGTGTCGATGCTGCCGCGCAGGCTTGCCAGAGCCTGGGTGTTGGCTATTTCCAGTCCTGAGTTGGTGGTCACAGAGCCACCCATCGGAGACGCCAGTACCAGCCGGTACGCGGCCTTTCCGGGTTGCGCGCGATGCCGCTCAAAGAAAGTGTTGGCTTTGCAAAACACTTCCCACGGCCCGGTGATGTCCAGGGACTGGCATCCATCATAGGCGACCACGACGATAAGACGCGTGGTGTGGGATGGTGCAAGAGTAGATTTCATGTTGGCTGGAATTGCGGTTATGTTGTCAAAAGAGACGAATATCTGCACTGTACGCTAACCCCATGCATGACTACCAAACTCATTACTCCAGCATCAACAACAAGCGTTTGCTGATTGCCGCACAAGCCCTTTTTGTTTGTTGTTCCGCCATTGGCCTCACGCTCAGCGGTCTGGTTGGCAGCCTGCTGGCTCCGTCCAAGGAGTGGGCCACGCTGCCATTTGCGCTGCTGACCGTAGCCACGGCCATCAGCACCCTCAGCGTGTCGCAGGCCATGTCGCGCCATGGGCGCAGGCCGTTGTTTATCGCCGGTTCCCTGTGCGGGGTTGCGGGTGGTGGCTTGGCGGCGCTTGCCATCGTGCAAAGTAGTTTCATCACATTTTGCGCGGCGAACATGCTGTTGGGCGTTTTTCAAGCCTGTGCGCAGTACTACCGGTTCGCGGTGTCTGAAGTCGTGACTGCCGAAGCCCGGTCGCGCGCCGTGGGCCATGTGGTCGCCGCGGGTCTTTTCGCCGCCGTCGTAGGCCCGACACTGGCGACCTGGGCGCGGGATGTGTTCGCGCCCCACACCTTTGCCGGTTCGTACCTCGCGGTACTGCTGCTGGCCTTGGCCTCTGCCAGCATCTTGTGGAGCCTGCGATTGGGCAAACCGGCGATTGTGAACAGCGTGCTGCAACGGGATTCTGTGTGGCGCGTGTTGCGCCTGCCCGGCTTTGGCACGGCCGCTGCAAACGCCGCGGTGGGCTACACGGTGATGATTTTTGTGATGACTGCCACTCCACTGGCGGTAGTGGGTTGCGGCCTGCCGATTGGCGCCGCTGGCTCGGTGATCCAGTGGCACCTGCTGAGCATGTTCGCCCCGGGACTCTTCAGCGGGAAAATTGTCGCCCGTTGGGGCAGTAGCCGGGTCATGCAACTGGGCGCGCTGCTCTTCGCGTTGGGATGTGGTGTGGCAATCGCTGGAAGCAGTCTGCCCCATTTTGGTATCGCACTGGCGCTCAATGGCCTGGCCTGGAACCTCATGTACGTGGCTGCGACCCATGCGCTGACGCAAGCTCTCGAACACCAAAAACCGCAAGACCGCGCTCTGGGGCAATCGATCAGTGAATTTTTGACTTTCACGATGGTGGCACTAGGCTCGCTCTTGGCGGGCGCGGTGCTCAACCGATTGGGTTGGTCCAGTGTTAATGTTGTTGTATTGCCGTTGTTGGTTCTGAGCATTCTGATGACCTTGTGGCACGCCCAATCGCAAAAACCGCAGGCCGCCATGCAATCTTAATAAGAGCTTGTTTGCAGTATGCGCAAGCTCCAGAACGCAAGAGCTTCAAAGGCCTGTGGTTTTCTGAGATGCCCGGTCAAGCCCGGGATGTGGAGGGACGCGGCAACTGGCTGCGGAGCCTTGAGGCTTGGGCCATAAAATCGCTGCAGTTCAAGCGATAGGTAGTCCCAAAAAATGCGATCTGTATTTCTCTCTGTCTTCCTTCTTCTTGTGGCCGCAGTCTGCGTGCAGGCTGCAGAACCCCTCACCAACTTCAATGTGGTGTTGCTGCAACCCAGCGCTATCATGGAGAAACGCGTGTCCGACATCGATGCGATGGCGGACTACATCAAGGCCGTCGAGGCGGCGTCGCGCGAGGCGGTGACGGCCAGCGGCGCCACACAGGCAGTGGGCGGTTTTATCGTGATCGCCGTCAAGCCGGGTCTGAAATCAAACGTATGGCTGGACTTCGATGCCATGCTGGACCTGGAAATGCGCAAGCAGATCACCGAGCGCGTCAGGGCCATCAAACCCTTCGACGTGGTCGAGGGTCCAGTCGTTTTTTCCTTGAAGGTCGCGACCTGGGAAGGCAAGGAATCGAAGCGCGTGGCGCCTTCACCGCCCGAGTGGAAGCAGACCACTAGTAAGGGAAAACCGTTGGAGATCGATAAACTGGTGGAAAAGGTTTGGAGGGAGTAGGGGCAGATCTTTTCTGGACACCTTGATGCAAGGATCTCACTAGGTTGGCGAGTTATATATGGCACTCACCGTGAATACTGCGACGATTTCAATTGCGAAGATCTAAGCAATCGTAGCTCTTCAAATATTTTTTGATGGTATTCAAGATTGACGCCGGGATGCACAGTTTGGGTTGCGCCACATCGTTCGCCAATAGAACCTTCGGAGTTCAAAAAAATTAAGCGGATTTCCCCTGGTCCCGTGAAGGACACGCTGCAAGTTGTGTAGTCCAAATCACCATTAACAATTACTTCTGAAGGCAACTCACCCTTAAACGCCTCCAGGACACGCACCTTCGTCTCTTGGGTTCCCATCCTCATAAAAAATTTTGGTGTTTCCCATACTGTATTTTTAACGGACACCACTTCCCCCAGAAAGACAGTATGTGCACTTCCATACTGCTCGCTGAGCCTTTGAATTACGCAGTCGCAAGCTGTAGCCGCAGAGCTGGCAAGTCCAGAAATCGCGAGGGATACTACAAAGAGAAGCTTCGTCACTTTAGATTTAACGTGGAGTTGAGGCTTGAGCTACTTTAGCATTGGTCGCCGCGAACGCAGGGTTACGTTCCATGCGCTCACCTTCTGCTCGGGCATTTTCAGTTGACATATCAATTGGGTTGACAAGTGCCCCGTTATAGCCTCCGGTGGCAAGTCAAAGAGCTACGCCCACCTTTAGCGGTAAGGACGGCGGGCTGCTGTTCTCTGACATTTAAGCCGCGTTGGCTACAGTGGCCCTACAACGTCAACTCCCAAGTCTCCCCCACCAGCCTCTGCCCAAAGCCCTCGTAAGCCTCACTCTTGACCAGCTCAAACCCCCGTTTGGCATAAATATCCCTCGCCGCGCCCAGGCAGCTGTTGGTCCACAGCACCATCTTTTTGTAGCCCTTGCTGCGGGCAAAGTTTATGCACTCGTCGGTCAGTCGGGCGCCCAGGCCCAGGCCGCGGGCCTTGGGTGTCAAGATCAGCATGCGCAACTGCGCCACGGTTTTTGATTTGCGCACAACAAAGACTGAGCCGACGCGCTCGCCATCCAGCTCGGCCATCCAGCAACGTTCCCACTCGGGTTGGTGTTGGCGCACATACTGCGCCACGATGTCGGCCACCAATGCTTCAAACTCGGTGTTCCAGCCGTATTCACGGGCATAAATTTCGCCGTGTTGTTGCACCACCCAGCCCATGTCGCCGGGCAGCGGGTCGCGTAGCAATGCCACTGGTGTTTTGCCCGTGCCGAAGGTGGGGTCCAGTAGGCGTTGGACACTGTTCATGGCCGCTACCAGTTGCTGGCGGTCGCCATCGGCCAGCGGCACCAGCAGCGCGGCCGCTTCGTCGCGCGACTTTTGCTGCAGGGGTGCAAAGGCCGTGTGGCCGGCTGGCGTCAACGCCAGCAGGCTCTGGCGCGCGTCGGCGGGAGAGGGCTCGCGGGCCAACCAGTGTTTGGCCTCGAAGCGCCGCAGAATACGACTCAGGTAACCCATATCCAGTTCCAAATCTCGTGCCAGTTCGGTGGCCGTAGGCTGGTCGCGGTGCGCCAGTTCGTATAACACCCGCACTTCGGTCAACGACAGATCACTGCCCAGATAGGGATTCAACACGCCGATGCGCCGCGTGTAAAAACGGTTGAAGCCGCGAACGGCCTTGATGTGCTTGTCGGTCATGGAAGCTGTATGGGGTGTCATGATTGCCATTGTCAGTCAATTAGTTGACTTGGGCAAGTAATTGAAAACGACTGATTCAATCCGTTCGCGTTGAACCTGGCCTGTCCTGAGCTTGACGAAGGGTCGAAACGTAGCCCTTTCAAATCAAAGACCTGCCGAGGGCTTCGACTCGCTCAGCCCGAATGGATGGTTCTGTTCAGTGCTGCCCTAACTACGGTTGATGGAAATCCCTCCATCCACCAGCAGTGCAGCACCGGTCATGAACGACGATGCGTCGGATGCAAGATACAGAACCGATTGCGCAATCTCCTCTGGCTTGGCCAGTCGCTTCAGTGCGTGTAGGCTCTGGATATGCGCCAACGCTTCGGGCGAGTCGGTCATGGTTTGGCCCATGGGTGTATCGGTGCCGCCCGGAAGAATGGCGTTGACGCGTATGGCTCTGGCGCCGAATTCCACGGCGAGCGCCTGCGTCAGGCCCATCAATCCCGCCTTGCTCGCCGCATAGGCTGCCAGGCCGGGGAAGCCTACTGTGTGCCCAACAAAGGTCGACGTAAATATCAGCGATCCAGACCCGCGCGCCAACATCGCGGGGATCTGGTGCTTGGCGCCAAAGAAGGCGCTGCTGAGGTTGATGTCCAGCGTTTCGTGCCAGCCCTCCGCCGATATTTCCGGCGTGGCACCCATAGCGCCCAGCGTGCCTACGTTGTTGAACGCGATGTCCAGGCCGCCAAAGGAGTTGGTCGCGCTGCGCACCAACTCCTGTGCAAAGGACTCGTCCCTGGCGTCGCCCGCCACAGCCAGCGCGCGCCCACCGGCTCGTTCAATTTCGTCGACGAGGAGATTCAGTTCATGGCTGCGGCGTGCGCCAACCACAACCGCGGCCCCCATGCGCGCGAAGAGCAGGGCCGTTGCGCGTCCAATACCCGAGCTTGCGCCGGTGACGACAGCCACCTTGTTGTCCAGAGAATGCATGTGATGTGTTCCGATTCCAGGGTTGATGAAGAAGAGAACGCAGTCTGCTTCGCTGGTGCAGTCGTGTCTGGCCGCATCCGGACCTGCTATTGATTCTCTGCCTCAGACCTGCAAGGTCTTTTGTCCGTGCAAAATGTGGGAGACCACCGCACTTGCGGCATTCGCGCGCATCCATCTTTCTGATCAAACTCCAACGAGAACAAAAAATGCCAGCCACCGAACTCCTAGTCACCTCCATGGGCAGTGTTGCCGGCAAGGAGTTGTTGATCCCGACCGGCAAGGAGGGCACCGTGTTCCCCCATGTGCAGGACTGGGTGACTGCCAAGCTCAAGGCCAAGAAGCCGGTGAAGGATGTCAGCAATCAGGTTCTGGTGAAAGGCATCAAGCAGTGGGCGGTGTATGAAGAAAAGGCCGGCGCCAAGACCATTCGGACAGTTTTCAAGATCACGTAGCGTGCGTGGTAATTCCACAATGCTACATATTTAATAGTGAATTGAGTAGGTTCTACGAGGGCTATCGGCTGGTTTTTCTCTGAAGCTTCAAGAAAACAAGCGATAAATACCTAATATGGGTATATTTGACCCCTTTTCGGCTTCCGTCAGTCCTTCTGCGCCTCGTAGCTTGACGGGCTGATACCGGCGTGTGCCAGGAACTCCCGCACCTGCTTCATCAGGTCGCGTGAGCACTCGCTATTGTGGTGCGGGTGGTGCAGGAAGTCGCTGATCGTGTTGAGCGTGACCTTGAAGCGCGCGCCGTGTGAGGGTTCTATGCTGGCGCCCAGGTGGTTCAGCAGCGATTCGAGCTCGCGCCAGTGGATGTTGGCGGGCAGCGGGTCGTGAAAAATCGCGCGCAGCAGTGTCTGGTGTTTGTGGCTCATGGCGGTTCTCCCGTATAGAGATTGGCGGGTCACGGTGCTGTACTGGGTTCTGGGCCTACGACCACGAAGCGGCACTGCCGCCGTCCGCGCCATGACCAGCACGCCTGATAACACACCCCGCCAATATACCCATCCGATCGTGTTCTTGCTGGTGGCGGTGTTGTAAGGCCTAGTACCGCGCAGTACTAGACCTCACCTCCGAAGCGTTCGGCCAGATTCTCCAGGTACTGCTCGGTCAGGCGTTCAAACTCGGCCACCACCACCGGTGCAGCCACCATTTTTGTCAAAGCGGGCAGGGCGACAGTGAGTTCGGCCTTCACGTTGAGCACCACGTGGGTGGACTTTTTCTTGTCGGTGATCTTCCAATCGCCTGACACCAGCGTATTGCCTTCGCCTGGTACCGGTGTCCAGACGACGGTCTTTTTGCTCTTGTTGCTGATGTATTGGGACGCATACACGGTTTGCAGGTTGACCTGACCCATACCGATCTTTTCCATCTCCCAGCGGTAGGCGCCACCGCCCAGGTCGGTCAGCCTCTCGACACCGGGGTAAAAACCGGCCGAGGTTGGCACATCGGACAGAACTTCAAACACTTCCTTGGCGGAAGCCTTGACCTCGAACTCATAACCAAGGTCGATGTTGACGGTGAAGGACATGGGTTTTCTTCGCTGAGTATGGGGCGGGGTGTTGACGCGTTAGTGGCCGTTGCGCAGCCGCAGCAACGTGAGCTGCAGCAGGCGTGCATCGGCGCTGGCGCGGTGGCGCTGCACGCCGCGTTCACTGCTGACCTGGGCCTTGACGGCGTGCCATTGGTCGGCCTCGCTGTCGTCCAGCAGGGCGCGCAGGTTTTCGAGTTTGAAGGCCGGGCTCATGTCGGCGGCATCAAACAGCGCGCCGATCCAACTGTAGTCGTTGACCCAGCCGTCTGAGTACACGGTCTGGCCCGCCAATTGGGCGTTGATGGTGCGGGCGACCTCGGGTACGGCCACGCCACGCTGCAGAATCAGCGCACGCGGGATGTGGTGGGTGGCCTCGGCCTGCGCGTCCCAGTGTGTCCAATGGGCCTCCGGACGCACCAGTGTGCAAAAGGCATGGCCATTGGGCAGTACAAAGCCGATTTCAATCGGGTAGCTGTTGCGTCCAAAGCCAGAGGCTTCCACATCCAGGACGGTAGGAGCGGGCAGGTCATCGGGGAAAGGACGCATGGGACCATTCTGCACCGGGCTCTCTGCTGCGACAATGCGTATTTTTCCGCTCAAACTTCCTACCACCATGTCCAGTAGCCTACTTGCCCTGATTGACGACATTGCCACCATCCTTGATGACGTCGCCATATTGTCCAAAGTTGCCGCCAAAAAGACGGCGGGTGTGCTGGGAGATGACCTGGCGCTGAATGCCCAGCAGGTTGCGGGAGTCTCCGCCGAGCGTGAGCTGCCGGTGGTCTGGGCGGTGTGCAAGGGCTCGCTGGTCAACAAGTTGATTCTGGTGCCGGCGGCGCTGCTGATCAGCCTCTTCATTCCGTGGGCGGTCACGCCCTTGTTGATGGTGGGTGGCGCCTATTTGTGTTTTGAAGGTTTCGAGAAGCTGGCGCACAAGTTTCTGCACAGCCACGCAGAGGACAAGGCCCATGAAGAGGTGCTGATGCAGGCCCTGAGCAACCCCGACGTGGATTTGATGGAGGTGGAGCGCGACAAGATCAAGGGTGCGATACGCACCGACTTTGTGTTGTCGGCCGAGATCATTGCCATCACGCTGGGTACGGTGCAGACCCAGCCTTGGACGACGCAATTAGCGGTTCTCAGCAGCATTGCGTTGCTGATGACCTTTGGTGTCTACGGCTTTGTGGCCGGCATTGTGAAGATGGATGACGCCGGCCTGTACCTGAGCCGTCTGACCGGCAATGGACTGGGCCGGCGCGCGCAGCAGGCATTCGGACGCGGCCTGTTGGCGGCGGCACCCCGCCTGATGAAAGTGCTGGCGGTGGTCGGCACGGCAGCCATGTTCCTGGTCGGTGGCGGCATCCTGGTCCACGGCCTGGGTCCGCTGCACCATGCGATACAGGGCGTGCTGGAGAGCATGGGCGCCGACACGGGCATGACTGGCTTGCTGCGCGGCGCCGTGGGTATAGGCATGGATCTGCTGGTGGGCGTGGTAGCCGGTGCACTGGTGCTGCTGGGTGTGACGCTGGTGCAGCGCCTGAACCCGAAAAAGCGTTAGGGCATTGCGGATTGAGTCCGTTCGCGTTGAGCTTGTAGAAACGCAGCCCTTACAAATCAACGACTTGCGGGGGCTTCGACCAGCTCAGCCCGAACGGAACTACGTGTTCAGCGTTGCACGGGATCAGCGCGCCACGGGGTCGATGCGACGGCGCTTGATTCTGGGCGGGCCGCTGGTTTCCACCACCACGGCCTGGCCGTCGGGCAGTGACACCGCCATCAGTTCCTGGCCATCGACGTTCAGGTGGTAGACGGTGGACGTGCCGACAGCCCGTGAATCGTCGAGCCGAGCTTTTTCCAGCAGCTTGCCCAGCTCCCCTTTGGTCACGGTGCGCCAGCTCAAACGGTTCATGCGGGGCGGCTCTGTTGTTGTTCGCGCAGGCGGTTGGCAAACGCCGTGACCGTCAACGGCCGCGCATAGTAGTAGCCCTGCACCTGGTTGCAACCCAGCGTGGACAACAAATCAGCCTGCTCCTTGTTCTCCACCCCTTCGGCCACGACTGACAGGCCCAGGCTGCGCGCCATGGCGATGATGGCGCCGGCAATGGCCGCATCATCCGCATTGGTGTGGATGTCATTGATGAAGGAGCGGTCAATCTTCAGCTCGTCAATCGGAAAGCGCCGCAGGTAGGACAGGCTGGAATAGCCGGTGCCAAAGTCATCCAGCGACAGCGACACGCCCAGTTTCTTCAACGCCCGCAAGGACATCAGCGTGCTGTCCACGTCGTGCATCACCATGCTTTCGGTCAGCTCCAGGATGAACTGCGCGGGGTCGGCGCCGGTGCCGGTGAATATGGCGGCAATGCGGTCGGTCAATTCGTCCTGGCGGAACTGGCGCGCCGACATGTTGATGGCGATCTTCAGCGGCCGCAGGCCCTGCTGCTGCCACAACACCTGCTGGCGGCAGGCCTCGGCCAGCACCCACTCGCCCAGTGGCAGTATCAGGCCGGTTTCTTCGGCCAGGCGTATGAACTCTATCGGGTGCACCAAGCCAATTTGTGGATGCTGCCAGCGTATCAAGGCCTCGGCGCCAACCACGTGCTGGGTGGCCAAGTCGATCTTGGGTTGGTAGTGCAGCACAAACTCACCGCGCTCCAGGCCGCGGCGCATGGCGCCTTCCATGTCCAGGCGGCTGATGGCCGTCGACCCCATTTCGGGTACGAACTGGCGCACGCTGTTGCGGCCATGCTCCTTGACCCGGTACATGGCCATGTCGGCATACCGCAGCAGGATTTCGCCGTGGTCGCCATCGCGTGGGTACAGCGACACACCGATGCTGGCGGTCACAAACACGTCGCGTCCGGCCACCTCGGTGGGGCGGGACAGCGTGGACAGAATCTTTTCGGCGATCTGGTCCACGTCGTCGGGCTGCGGCAAGTCGGTCAGGATGATGACGAACTCGTCACCGCCCAGGCGGGCTACGGTATCGGTCTCGCGCACGCAGGCGGTCAGGCGGTGCGCCACTTCCTTCAGCAGCGCGTCGCCGGCGCTGTGGCCGGATGCGTCGTTGATGAGCTTGAAGTGGTCCAGGTCCAGCAGCATGACGCCCATCACATGGCCGTTGCGCTTGGCCCAGGCAATGGCCTGCTCGATGCGGTCGTTCAGCAGGTTGCGGTTCGCCAGGCCGGTCAGGCTGTCGTGGTTGGCCTGGTACTCCAGCGCGTGCTGGTAACGCACACGCTCGCTGATGTCGTTGATAACGCTGACGAAATGGGTCGTGGCGCCGCCGGTCAGGTCGCGCACCGGGGCAATGTGCAACTCGTTCCAGAACAGCGATCCGTCCTTGCGGTAGTTGCGCAGCGTGGCCGTGCCTTCGCGTTTCTCGCGCAGCGCGGCGCGTATGTGTTCCAGGTCGGGCTGGGCCAGGTCGTCGCGCACCAGAAAGCGGCCCTCCAAGCCTATGACCTCGTCGGCGCGGTAGCCGGTGATGCGCTCGAATGCCGGGTTGACATACACGATGGAGTGGTCGTCGTCATCGCTGCGGGTGATCATGATGCCGTTGCTGCTGGAGGCCAGGGCCTTCTCGTGCAGGTGGCGGGTCTGCGCATAGTCGGCGCGGCGCAGTTTGCGGTCGCTGATGTCTTCTTTTACAACAATCAGGTGGGTGTGTTTGCCTTCGGCATCGCGCAGCGTGGACACCACCTGGCGCTCCCAGTAGATGCTGCCGTCCTTGCGGCGGCTCTGCACGTCGCCATTCCAGCGGTCGCCCATGTGCTGCGACGACAGCAGGCTGCGGTAGATGGCATCGTTGGTTTCGGTCGGGTTCCACGGATGCGGCGTGACGCCAATGATGTCGGAGTGTTCAAACCCCGACATGGCCATGAAGCCCTGGTTGCAGTATTCCACCTGTCCGGCCAGGTCCATGACAACAATGCCGAACGGGCTTTGTTCGATGGCCTGCGCCAGCAGTTCGATGCGCCGGGGAGGGTGCGCAGGCTCCTGCAGCGCATGTGATGAAGCCACCACGCTGTTGGCCAGATCGCTGGCCATGCGGGCTACAAAACCGTGGTCTTCGGGGCGCGCAGCGGCGTCGAACGGGGCGTGGACCTGCAGCTTGCCCAAGCCCAGAGGGCCGACCTGCAGGGCGAAGTCGAACTGGTGCAGACTCAGCCCGTTCGGGGCCTGGCCTGCGTGGCACTGGATGGATGCGGCGTCGGGTGGTGTGATGCTGACCGCGGCGTACACGTAGTCGGCACTATGGACCAGCAGGTGGCACAGGCCCTGGGCCAGGCTGGGGGTGTCGCCGGCCTGGCGTTGGCATTGGCCCCATGCCTCCAGCAACAAAAGCCAACGCTTCAGTCTTTGCAGTTCAGAGTCCAGCGTTGTTCCAGGTTCAGCTTCCATTGCCTCTTCTATTTTTTGGTCTGCAGTGTGGGCACACCGGGGTGGGGATTTTAGACCCTGTGGTGGTGTGTGGCGTCCTGTACAGTGGACATCCTACGCCGTAGCAGCGCGGTTGGCACTAAACCCCCCGAGTATATTTGTAAATAATGGCTGTAGCCCTCGTCGAATCAGCACCAGTAGCTCCCAAATCCATAGCGTTCGGGCTGATGCTGGCCACCCTGGGCGCGGTCGCGTTCAGCGGCAAGGCCATCATCGTCAAACTAGCCTACCGCCATGGCGTCGATGCGGTCACACTGATCATGCTGCGCATGCTGTTTGCATTGCCGTTCTTCCTGGCCATGAGCTGGTGGGCCAGCCGTCCCCAGCAGGGCAAGACAGCGGCGCCGCTGACGCGCAAGGACTGGCTGGGTGTGGTGTGGCTGGGTGTGACCGGTTATTACCTGGCGAGCTTTCTGGACTTTGCCGGCCTGCAGTACATCACCGCGTCGCTGGAGCGGCTCATCCTCTACCTCAACCCGACGCTGGTCCTGTTGCTGGGTTTTGTGTTTGCGGGGCGTCGTATAGGGCGTGCGCAGGCTTTGGGCATGGCTATCAGTTATGGTGGTGTGCTGTTGGTCTTTGGCCACGAAGTCACGCTGCAGGGTGCCGACGTGGCGCTGGGTGCCGTGCTGGTGTTTCTGAGTGCGGTCAGCTACGCGCTGTACCTGTACTACAGCGGCGAGATCGTGAAGCGTCTGGGCTCTTTGCGCCTGGTGGGGCTGGCCACATCGGTGGCCTGTGTGTTGTGCATCGCGCAGTTTGTGCTGCTGCGCCCGCTGGACAGCGTGTGGGCCGTGGCGCCTCAGGTGGTATGGCTGTCGGTGCTGAACGCCACGTTATGCACCGTGGTGCCGGTCATGCTGGTGATGATGGCGATAGAACGCATAGGCTCAGGGCTGGCCGCGCAGGTGGGCATGGTCGGCCCCATGTCCACCATGATCATGGGTGTGCTGCTGCTGGGGGAGCCGTTTACCGCTTGGCTGGTGGCGGGCACGGTGTTGGTGATAACCGGCGTGTTTGTGTGCAGCCGGGCGCGGCCATAACGATGCTGCCGGTAGGGATGCACTGGCGGTGTGTTCGCCAACTTTCTATACTGGCGACTGTAGGGGTGGGCAGCACCGCAATGCACGGCCAGGCCCCGTTTCAGTTTTGGAGTATCCATGTCTAATCTCGCCACTTTTTTTGAGTCCGCCAAGCTGCCCATCATGACCGAGGTGGCCCATTCTCTGGTGCGTACGCTGAACGACCCGGACGCCAGCGCGGCGCAGATCGAGGCCATCATCGGCAAAGACCCGACGCTGACCGCCAATCTGCTGCGCATGGCCAATAGCGCACAGTTTGGGCTGAGCCGCCAGGTGCTGTCGCTGGACCACGCGATCTCGCTGCTGGGCATGTCACGCATACGCGCACTGGCCCTGTCGACCAGCATCAGCACGGCTTTCCCGACCGTGCCCGGGCTGGACCGCAAGGACTTCTGGAAGTTCAGCATGGCCTGCGCCGGTTACGCCCAGTGGCTGGCCGGCGGCGCCGGGCAGGACCCGCAACAGGCCTGGCTGTGCGGCATGATGTTGCGCCTGGGCGAGTTGCTGATCGGCCAGCGTATGCCGGAGAGCCTGGTGGAGATTGAGGCCGGTCCGGCGCAGGCCCAAGAGCGCTGGGAACGTGAGCAACGCCTGCTGGGGTTCGACGAGTGTCAGGTGACCGCGGTGCTGGCACGCCACTGGAACTTTCCCGAGGCGATCGTGACCGGTTTGCAAAGTGCCAGCGACCCGATGGCGGCGCAGCCTTTTGACGCGCTGGCCGGAGTGATCCATTTGGCCGCTCTGCTGGCCGACACCCCTAACCCCGCGCCCGAGAGCGTCAGTGACCTGCCACTGGCCGTCATCACCGCACTGGACATGGACCGCCATTGGATGGTGGGCCGTTTTCCACGGGCCGAGACCTTTGTGGATACGACGAGCTTGTAGTGGTTATTGAGGGTCCGTATTTCCGTTCGGGCTGAGCCCTTCGACGGGCTCAGGACAGGCCTTGTCGAAGCCTTGAAGCCCTTCGACAGGCTCAGGGCGAACGGCAAAGCTTCGGCGGTGAAGTGCTGGGTGGCGTGGCGGTGAAACCGTTGCCTCAATACCGCAAGGTCGCACCCACGTATCCGTAACTGCCCGAGGGCAGTCCCGCGCGTTGCAGCACGTCGCCGGCGCTGAGCTGTTCGTAGTTGACGAACAGCGTCCACTGCTTGCTGGCCGACCAGGTGCCGAGCACGCGCAGCAAGCCTCCGATGGCGTGCCCCGGCACATTCTGCGTTCCTGCGTAGGCGCGCATGCCGCCGGCATAGGCCGCATCGTTCTCATTGAGCCGCCGCGCAAAGCCGTACTCGATGGTGACATGGGTTTGTGGTGTTGGTGCAATAGCAATCCCCGGTGCGACCATCAACAGATTGCTGAGGCTGAGAAACTGTCCTTCGCCCAGATAGGCGGAGCTGGCGTAGAGCGGGTTGAATCCGTTGAGCGTTCCGGTTCCATACGCACCGCCGCCCGAGGCCACGTCGATGTGCGCCGTCAGGCGTGGCTTCCAGGCCGCGTTGGAGAGTGCCAGGCTCTGCACGGTGAACAGGCCCCAGGCATCGACGCACCGGTCCAGGTAGTGGCCGTTCTGGTGCGCCAGCGTCCAGTCGAACCGCAGTTCGCCGCGTTGGCCCCACAGACGCGCGCCAAGGGTGTCTCTAGCGTCGAGACCCACACGGCTACCCAGGCGCAGATTCGGGTTTTCACTGTGCATCCAGAACGGGTCCAAAGAGATGTGGGCTGCGCCCTCGGATGCTATAGCCAGACTGGTATTAAGCCCCTGCAGGCGCTCGCTGTGGTTGATCTCTTCGTCAAAAGATCCAGGCCCCAGTCGTGTCGCGCGCAGGTCAAAGGCAGCCACGCGAAATTTCTCACGCCGGGCGTAGAGGCGCAGGCCGTTCCAACTGCGGTGGAGGTTGGGCCCATCGCTGAGGCTGATCAGTTGTTTGGGGCCTTCGGCGAACTCCTGGCGTCCGAGCACGGCACCCCACTGGGTAATGCCAACGGTCCCGTGTGCATCAACGTATAGCTGCTGCAGCGAGGCGTCGTTCTGAAAGTTGGCGGCAGCGGTGTTGCGGCGGCCTACGACCTGACCGGTGGCTATCTCGCCGAAAATACGCACCTCGGAGTTGATGCGCAAGTCTGCACCAAGAACTCCGCGTAACAGCCCCTGCTGGTAATCATTGCCGCGCGTCCATTGCCCGTTGTGATGGGCGTCGTAGCGCAGGCGTGCTTCGGTGCTCAGCGTCAGGTTTGTTTCGTCACTTGGTGGTGCGGCCTGCGCCGGTGTCAGACCGAAGCAGATCAGCAGGCCGATGAACCCTGCGCCAGTGACGCAAAACAGGTGCAAGACCGCGTTCATTGGCTTGTTCATGGCGCGGAAGGCGTGGCGCGCTTTGACAGCGCATGGCCCATGGCCGCAATGGCGAGTGCGATGAACACCAGGGCCGCCGCGACTGCGAACGTGAATCGCATACCAGTGGCAATGGCCTCGGGCTGTGCTGTGGCGGTGTCGGTCGCCATGGAGGCGAGCGCGAACACGGCTCCCATGGCGGATGCACCGGTGACGAGCCCGAGGTTGCGAGACAGGTTGAGCATGCCAGAGAGGACACCGCGTTGGTCGGTGTGGACATCCACCATGACGGCAGTGTTGTTGGCTGCCTGGAACAGTTGATAACCGGGGGTCAACACGGCGATGGCCGCAATGTAGCCAGCAATGCCATACATCCCTGGCAGCACGGACAAGCCTATGGAGCCAACCGATATGGCGATCAGTCCCGTGGTGACCATGCGAGGCGCGCCAAAGCGGTCGACCATGCGGCCCGCCACCACACCGCTCAACGCGGAGATGATGGGGCCGATGGACAAGACCAGTCCCACCATGGCCGTGTCCAGCCCGAGGGCGCGGGACAGGTAAAACGGTCCGACCACCAGCGTCGCCATCATCACCGTGGAGACGAGCACATTCATGGCGAGGCTGGTACTCAAGCCGGGCTCGCGGAACATCGCTAAGCGGATCAACGGAGACGCGGCGCGGGTCTCGGTGCGCACGAAGAGGCCGACACCGATGGCGGCGGCCAGTAGCAGCCCGACATTGAGCGCACCAAAACTGCCACGTCCCATCGTCATGGCCAGTGCATATGCCGCTAGCGTCAGCGCCAGCAGCAGCGTGCCAACATGGTCGAAACCCTGGGTGCTGGTTGCCCCCACGCTACGCCGGTCGGCGGGCAGGTGCCGGTAGGCGAGAACAAGGGCCAGTATGCCCAGCGGCACGTTGACCAGGAAGATGGCCTGCCAGCCAGTCCCGGCGATCAACACGCCGCCCAAGGATGGTCCCAGTGCGGTGCCAATGGCGGACATGGTGCCCAGCAGGCCCATGGCGCTACCAGTTTTTGCTTTGGGAACCGTCTCACCCACAAAAGCCATGGTCAGGGCCATCATGGTGGCAGCACCCAGGCCCTGCACCGCCCGGGCAGCAACCAACAGCCAGAGTGTGGGGGCGATGCTGCACAGGGCAGAGGCTGCCGTGAACAGGAAGATTCCGGCCAGCAGCAGCCGTTTGCGCCCGGTCAGGTCACCCAATCGTCCGACACTGACAATCAGCGTGGTAATGGCCAGTAGGTAGGCCAGCACAACCCATTGGACCTGTTGGAAGGAGGCGTTGAAGACCTGGGCCAAGGTCGGCAAGCCCACATTGGCGATGCTGGTGCCCAGCGAGGACAGCAGCATGGACAACGAGAGGCTTGCCAGCACCCAACGGATCGGAGCCGATTTCTCTAGGGGCTTTGTACTTCCGGCGGTGGCTCCATCCCGGCTTGCAGTGCTTGTTTTCAACATGATTTCCTCTTTGGCTGGCTCCTGAAGTGGAGCTGTCTGAAGCGTAGTTCTTTGGTCAATATTGCGGAAGGCGCAGCATTTGCACTTTATTCGTGTGTTTGACGCCATGTAATAGCCAAATTGCGCTATGGTTGGCACATGGCTACCCCCGATCTCAACCTGCTGGTAACGCTGGATGTGCTGCTCGCCGAAGGCAGCGTTGCAAGCGCCGCCCGGCGCTTGCGCTTAAGCCCGTCGGCCATGAGCCGAGCCCTTGCGCGCTTGCGCGAGACAACCGGCGATCCGCTGCTGGTCAGGGCTGGACGCGGCTTGGTGCCCACACCGCGCGCGCTGGAACTGCGCGAACGGGTGGCTCAATTGGTACAGGACGCGACCAGCGTGTTGCGCCCGGCCGAGAAAATCAAGCTCAAACAACTGGTGCGCACTTTCACCATGCGCACGCGCGAAGGCTTTGTAGAAAACTTTGGCGCCGACCTCATCACGCGCATAAGCCGGGAAGCACCCGGCGTGCGCCTGTGTTTTGTGCAAAAGACAGACAAGGACAGTGCGCCCCTGCGCGACGGCACTGTCGACCTGGAAACCGGGGTGGTCGGCAGCTCGGAGAGCCCGGAGGTACGCACGCAGGCCTTGTTTCGCGACCGATTTATTGGCGTGGTACGCATGGGCCACCCGCTCTACCAGGGCGAGATCAATGCCGAACGGTATGCGGTTGGCAAGCACATCTCTGTCTCGCGGCGCGGACCCGTCAAGGGTGCGATAGATGAGGCTCTGAAAACGCTGGGGCTACAGCGCGAGATCGCCACAACCGTCGGCGGCTTTTCGGCCGCTTTGGCGCTGGCCCGGGCTTCGGATCTGATCGCCAGTGTTCCCGAGCGCCACACCGGGAATCTGCGTGCCGGAATGCACAGCTTTCCTCTTCCGATCCCCATGCCCGATTTCACGGTTTCCTTGCTCTGGCACCCACGCTTGCACGCCGATCCGGCGCACCGATGGCTGCGGGGGTGCGTGCGGGATGTGTGTGCGGAGCGGTGCACAGAGGAAGGCCTGCAACCGGGTCAACGAAAGTCTTAAACAGGTGCCCCAGGCTCCTTTGCGAACGGTTGGAATGTGGTGGTTCGTCAAGGGCTCCGCTGGGCGTGTGTACGCGATTGTTGGTTCGGGCCAACTGCGGTAGCAGGTAAATGACCGCAATTTGCGCTTGAGTTGGATAACCTGAAGCCAACAGGAGCGTCTAAGGCTGGTAAAGCACTTCATAATCAAGACCTGCCCCCCGCTTTTCGAGATACCTACCTTTCATCATGGATAAATTCTTGCTGCAGCAGCAGGTGCTGGAGCGGCTCGCCGAAGACCTGCTGCAAGCCGAACAGGCAGTGCGTGCGGCCCATGAAACGGCAACTCACGAAGAAAACATTGCCGAAAACAAATACGACACATTGGGACTCGAAGCCGCCTACCTGGCCACCGGCCAGGCTCGGCGCGCCGAAGGCATCCGCCAGGCGATGGCCAATTGGCGCCAATTCCGCCCGCGCCCCTACGACGCCAGCAAAGGTATACAGCTCGGCGCGCTGGTCTGCCTGGTCGATTCCGACGACAAGCAGCAACAGCTCTTTCTCGGGCCGGATGGGGGCAGCATGAAGTTGGTCAGCGGCGCTCAGCTCGTTCAGGTCATCAGCAGCGAAGCCCCTTTGGGCAGGGCCATGCTGGGTAAATGTGAGGGTGATGAGGTGTGGATACAGGTCGCTCCAATCCGACAG
Organism: Pseudomonadota bacterium; assembly: GCA_040384785.1. Lineage (GTDB taxonomy): Bacteria > Pseudomonadota > Gammaproteobacteria > Burkholderiales > Burkholderiaceae_C > Allorhodoferax. The sequence goes on along the minus strand of JAZKIR010000040.1, from coordinate 15,044 downwards.
CAATTTGAGGTGCTACGGGTTTATTAATCCGCAAGCAAGCCCACGCCAAATTGGTTGAGGTCAGCAGACGTGCCTGGAGGCTAGACTTCGGCTGTGGGCCATCTGCGGACGTTGGCCAACGCCTGCTTTCTGGAAGACAATCGTGCTCGCCCAGAAAACCTGTGGCAGGCGCCAGTAAACCCGCTTCGGGGCGGAAGCTGCCGTTCAAATGTGTGGTCCCGAAGACTATTGCTTGAGTCTTTTTTGATCATTGGAAAATTCGTTAGCACCAACATGAATCTTCGCTATCTGAAACGCGCTCTAGTACAAATCGCAACACTATTTGTTGTGCTTGTTGCTGCGTTTTTGGCCTGTGCAGCTTTTGCCACGCATAGCGGAAGAACAAAGGCTGAAGCACTTTGCACGACAGTCCCTGTCGGCACTAATGCAAGAACAGCTGAAATAGCATTTGCCAGTGCTGATACGGATGCATGGTTGCGCTTTTCCAAACCAGACCAAATTGGCGCTGGTTTCCATGGTGCATTCATGGAACGCTGGATGTGCAACGTCGCTATTTCTGACGGAAAGGTTGTCGGCAATGAAGGTCGACTCGTTGACTAGTCTGGCGCCAAACGCCTACGTCTGATATCAGTCTCTACTGGGCCATGTGCGGACACAGTTGCGCGCCCATTGTCTCTTATGCAATGGATGCATTACTTCGGAATAAATAGGCATTGGACGAAGACATCCTTCGCCAAAACAATCGAGCGCTTATTTATTTCACTTTCAGTACCAAGCTCATTGACTACTGCAGTAATCTCGACGAACTTGATCACATCGCGTCTTGTTCCTTACATGAAATGCCCGTTGTGCCACAACGTGGGCGAGGTTGAAGTGTCGGTCTTTCAAAGCCATGTGCTATTTGTCGTTGGCAATTTTTTTCCAGTGGATACGTTTGGCGCTGCGTTTTGCCATAGCTGTAGTACGGCGATACCTACCAAGTCGGCTCCACAAGAACTTGCTGCTGCTTACAAGGAGGTGAGCTCAAACGTCCCGTTACGCTGGACCTCCTTTTCAGGGCTCATTTTGATGGCTGCGCTACTGGCAATGGGTGGTGTCTACAAGCTCTATCGGGACCAGCAGACGAAGGTTCTGGGATCGCACGCAATGGCTCCCTCCAACACGGACCCGCGACCGAGCGCCATGCTGTCGTGAAACGCAACGTCTTGTCCAGATCTCCGATACCAAGACCATGTACTCTCCCGCACAGTCGACCTCTCGTCCCCGCTCGATTCAATCTGGCGCCCTCCAACTGAACCTGATCCGTCCTTTGCGCGATCTGAACTGGATGATCGAGGACATTCTGACCAAACAAAAAATGAGCGGCGATGCCTTGTACAAACAAGTCATCAAAGAAGCGGTGGAAGAGGCGCGCGCCAGCAATGCCGTGTGCTTTGTGGCGGGCACGCTGGTGCATACCAAGGAAGGACTGGTCCCCATTGAACAAATCAAAGTCGGCGACTGGGTGTTGAGTAAGTCGGAAGAAGGTGGAGATCTTGCTTACAAGCAGGTCACCAAAACCTTTGTGCGCCATGATCAGCCTGTGGTGGCGGTGCCTCTGATTGCTATACGCGAATTCGAAACGGTTCGTCCGGAACGCGCCAAACAAGTTCAGCGGGCATCCCGGATTCTGGTCATGACACCCGAGCATCCGGTGCGGACGGTGATGGATGGCTGGTATCAAGCCAAGCGGCTTGGGCGTGGCGATTGTGTTGTGCTGAACAATGGCAGTTATGCCCGTGTGAATGACCAGGTCAGTGAGGTGTTGGCTAGGCAGAATCCTCAGCATGGGATATTCGGGTCTGATGAGACGTTGGATTGCGGCTGGGGACAACTGATCGATTTCAGTCTGGGTTATCCGGCGGTTGATTTCCGTCAGTTTGATACGGAGCTCGATAGTCCTTATCCCTACGACACCATGCTGCACACCGTCTACAACATTGAGGTGGAGGATTACCACACCTACTTTGTGGGAGATTTGCGTGAATATGACGAAGCGGGGGAACCCGTCGGTCCTGCGCTTGGGGTGTGGGTACATAACACCTGCTGCGACCCGGAAATTCTGAATGAACTCAAAGCCGAGAAGCCCAAGCTGACCGAGGAGAAGTCGGAACGGAAAATTTTTGACGTCAGCGGTTTTCCCAGCAATGGCTTGTGCTTTGTGGCGGGTACCTTGGTGCATACCAAGGAAGGACTGGTCCCCATTGAACAAATCAAGTCAAACTGGTTTCGGGATGAACATCAGTGTGCCGAGGTCCGCACTATCGTGCATGAGAGGCTCGCAGCGACGGTGCCTGGCGGCTAAAACAACTGCGTCACATGCACCGAGTCGTCGGTCCGTTCGGCCTGCACGGTCGGCGGCCCATTGCGCGCCAGGCGGAGCATGCGGGCGTTGCCTGGCAAGATGTCGGCGACAAATCCGCGTAGGCCGCGCTTCTTGGCATGCCGCACCATGGAGCTTTGTAGCGCCGTACCCAGGCCGCAGCCCTGCCAGTCCGGGTGCACCATAAACGCGGTGTCGGCCAGGTTGGCGGTAGGGTTGATGAAATAGCAGGACTGCCCCACGATCAGCGACTCCTCGCGCGATCCGGCCGTGGCCACAAAGGCCACCTCGTTCTCGTAGTTCACATTGCACAGGCGCTGCACCTCGGCGTTGGACAGGCCGCGCACATGGCGGAAAAAACGGGTGTAGACATCGGCCTCGCTGAGGTGGTGGAACAGGTCGCGTATACCTTGGGCATCGCTGGACGTGGCGGGGCGCAGCATCACGGTGCGGCCGTCCTTCAGCGTGATCGTCAATTCCTCCTCCACAGGGTAGGCGCGCAGATTCTGCAGGGTCTGGTCGGCACTCAGATAACCCAGCGCCTGGGCCTGTGCAAACAGTTCAGGCCGGAAATGTGGATGGGCCAACTCGATCAGCGCTGTGGCGCGCTCGCGGATGGATTTGCCAAACAGGTAGGCTATGCCGTATTCGGTGACCACGTAGTGCACATCGGTGCGGGCAATGGTGGCAGCTTCGCCTGACAGCAACGAGGGGCGGATGCGCGAGTGTTTGCCGTCCGCCGTGGTCGAGGTCATGCACACAATCGGCTTTCCGCCGGGCGAACGTGAGGCCCCCAGCAAAAATTCGCCCTGGCTGCCGATGCCGCTGTAAAACGCGCCGCCAAACTGGTCTATGCAGACCTGGCCGGTCAGGTCAATCGAGAAGGCCTGCGCGATGGCCACCATCTTGTGCTGCGCCGCAATGACGGCCGGGTTGCACACCGCATCCATGGGCTCCATCGAGAACAGCGGATTGCCATCTATCAGGTCGTACAACGCGCGTGAGCCTATGGCCATGCTGGCCACGATCTTGAAGGGTTTGTTGGTCTTGCGCGCACCGGTCAGGTTGCCGCTTTTCAATAGCGGCAGGATGGCATCGGAGATCAGGTCTGAGTGCACACCCAGGTCCTTGCGGTCGGTCAGGTACTGCAGCGCCTCGTGGGCCACTTCGCCGATGCCGATCTGCAGTGTGGAGCCGTCGTCGATGATGCCGGCGATATAACGCGCAATGCGCTGCACGTCTTCGGTCTGCACCGGTATACGCTCGAACTGCGTGACCGGCGTCGCCACCGGCACCAGGTGGTGGATGCGGCTGATGTGTAAGGCCGAGTCGCCCATGGAGCGTGGCATGAAGGAGTTGACCTCGGCAATGATGAGCCGGGCACGGGCCAGTGCGGCGGGGATGATGTCCACTGATATGCCCAAACTGACATAACCAAAGGCATCGGGCAGCGAGACCTGGATCAGCGCGACATCCACCGGGATGCGCCCCAGTGCCATCATCTCCGGTACGCGGGCCACGGACATGGGCACATAGTCCACTAGGCCCTGCGTGATGGCGGCGCGCATGTCCTGGCCGACAAAAAACACGCGGTGCCGAAAGCGCGTAGTGCTGCGCCCGGCTTCGTCGTGGTCAAAGGCGTTGATGGTGAAGAAGTGCAGCAGCTCAAGGTCCGCTGGCGGACTGCGCATTTGCTCCAGCGCCTGCACCAGCCCACGTGGCGCGGCGCAGCCGGTGCCGACAAACACATGGTCGCCGTTGCGGATGTTGCCGAGCGCCAACTCCGCCGTCGCAACCTGGGCGGCGAAGGGTTTCAGTGTGGGGTGGAGCGGTGGGGGTTTGCGTGCCATGGCCTGCGTATCATCAACGATATCGGTTTTGTTTGGCAAATCATTGCCCCAGCCCACCAGGGCGCACTTTGGAGTATCAACATGGATTTGGGCATTGCAGGGAAATGGGCTTTGGTGTGTGGCGCAAGCAAGGGCTTGGGCCTGGGCTGTGCGCAGGCGCTGGTGCAAGAGGGCGTCAATGTGTTGATCGTGGCCCGGGGCGCCGAGCAGCTCGCGGCGTCTGCTGCAAAATTAATAGCGGACTACGCAGCATCCACGAGGGCTAGCGTGCTGTTTTGCGCACAAGACATCACCACGGAGGCGGGGCGGGCGGCAGTCTTCGCCATGCGGTCCGACTTTGATATCGTCATCACCAACGCAGGGGGACCGCCGCCCGGCGACTTCCGTGACTGGGACCGCGAGGCCTGGATCAAGGCCGTGGACGCCAATATGCTGACGCCCATAGAACTGATCAAGGCCACCGTTGACGGCATGGCGCAGCGCGGCTTTGGCCGCATCGTCAACATCACGTCCAGTTCGGTGAAGGCGCCGATTGATGTGCTGGGCCTGTCCAACGGCGCGCGCAGCGGGCTGACCGGTTTTGTGGCGGGCGTGGCGCGCAGCAGCCTGGCTGCCAAGGGTGTGACCATCAATAACCTGCTGCCCGGAGTGTTCGACACCGACCGTATCAAGACCATGCTGGCCACCAATGCGCAAAAAACCGGGCAATCTGTTGAAGCCCTGGCCGACGCACGGCGCAACAATATCCCGGCCCGCCGCTTTGGCACACCGCAGGAATTTGGCGCCATCTGCGCTTTTTTATGCAGCGCGCAGGCGGCTTATATCAATGGGCAAAACGTGCTGGCCGATGGCGGTGCGTATCCGGGGACTTATTAGTACGGGTGACCACCGAATCTGAATCAACACCGGGGCTTGGATGGTACGCGCGCTCATCGACAGGATAAGGCAGACGAAGGATACACATCTACTGCTGTCCGTCGTTCCGCAATTCCAGGCCCGTTCCTACAAAAAAGGCGAGACCCTTCTGCACCAGGGAGCGGTGTGGGACAAGGCATTCTTCATTGAACGGGGCTTGATCAGATTACACACCATTGGGCTGGATGGAAAGGACTTCAGCACGGGCTTCTGGGCCGAGGGAGGCATGGTCTTCCCGATTACCGCCGACATGGAGCAGCAGGCTGCAGGGTTCAACATTTCGGCACTGGAAGATTCCACCGTGTGGCAGGCTTCTATGTCCGATCTACGGCCGGGTCTTGAAAACCGGGGGCTGTGGGAGCCTTTGCGTGCCGAACTGCTGGGCACGTTGCTGGGCCGCAAGTCGCAGCGTGAGCTGGACTTGCAGACGCTGGATGGGCGAGCCAGATACCAAAAGTTCTGCCAGCAGGAGCCGAGCTTGGCGGCCAGGGTTCCGCTGGTTCATCTTGCCAGCTATCTGGGAATCACGGACGTCTCACTGTCCCGGATTCGCCGCCAGCTCAAAGACGCGCAAGACTGACTGATCATTTGTTAAGGCGCTTTTTTCCTCCATTCCATACAGTGGGACCACTTGCGCAGCTGGCGTGAGGTGTCACAACCACAGCTAAGGAGTATTCAGTGATGGCAAAGGGTGTTGCATGGACCACGTTCGTATTGGGTTTGGTCCATATCGTCTTCGGCATTGTCAAATTCAAGCTACCGCTGGCCGATGCGGTGTCTGACGGTTTTATTGATCAGTTCCGGGAGCACGACGCGAGGCGCGCGGCATTCTGGTTTCTGATGTGCGGCCCCTTCCTCATGCTGATGGGGCACATTGCTATCCGTGCAGTAGTGGCGGGTGATGCTGCTGTGCTGAAAATCATGGGCCTCTATGCGCTCGCCGCATCTGTGGTGGGCATCGCGGCATTCCCGATGTCGCCGCTGTGGTCGTTACTTGTGTTGTCGCTATTGCTTATCGCCGCAGGCAACGCCCGGCTTGGGTAGCAGCGTGCGCCGATACGTTCATATGCCCATGCCCGTCCTCAAATGCGATATTCCCGCTCTCAGCGGGCTTGATCGCCGCTGGATTGAAACGGCTTTTTTTCATGACTCCTACCGCGTGCCTTTGCGTGGTGTGCAAGCCAATGTTGTCGACATCTTCTTTGGCATTTTCGGGCATCATCCCCTGTGGATGAAGTTCGCTCTGATAGTCCGAAACAGAGTGGCTTTGTTTTGCGGGCTTGACGCGCCAAGCGCTTTCGAAATCCTGCATCCAGTGAGGAAGAGCAGCTACAGCGTGGGAGAAAAAATTGGCCCTTGGCCCATCTTCTTTCTCACCCCAACCGAACTTGTCGCGGGACACAATGACAAGCATTTGGACTTCAGGCTCTCGGTATTGAAGATTGTTGTCAACGGCGCAAGCGCCAGCGCGGTCATTTCGACCGTGTGCACGACGCACAACCTGTTTGGAAAGCTCTATCTCTTGTTTGTCATCCCGTTTCACACATGGGGGGTACAGAGGCTGTTATCGAGCGCCATAGCTACTGGCAGGCTATGACGTAAAGTCAAGGTACTTTTCACAACACCGTGGTGTTGGTGCAAGCCGCCGTTGGCTACACCCCAGGTACTTGGTCTGTGGGGTATTTCCAGAAGTCGCGCAACAGGTAGTTCATGGGCAGATTCAGCGACGTGTTTTTCGGTGGAATCGGCTTCGTGAACCAGCGGTCGTAAATGGTGTGGGCTTCCTTGGACACGATGAGGCGCTTCATCTCGTTGTCCAGTATGGTCTTGAACTCGGGGTCACCCTTGGGCAGCATGATGGCCAGTGGTTCCACCGTCAAGAATTTGCCAATGACCTTGAGTTTTTCGGGCTGGGCGCGGCTGGCTATCAGGCCGTAGAGCAAGACGTCGTCCATGATGAAGGCATCGGACTCGGATTTCTCAACCATTTCGACGGCGCGTGCGTGGTCCGGCGCTTCCTGCAAGGTCAGGCGCAGCACACGTTCCTTGTTGGCACGTTCGATGGCCTTCAGCGGTGTGGTGCCTTTGGTTGACACCACGCGCTGGTTTTCCAATCCGACGAGGTCGGTGGCCTTGTTATCGGCCCGCACCATATACCGTGCGCCAGTGATGTAGTGGGGTACGGTAAACGCTACTTTTTCACGCCGTTCCGCGTTGTTGGTGGTGGAGCCGCATTCCAGATCGGCCTTGCCCTGCTCGACCATGGCGATGCGGTTGCTCGGCGTCAACAGCATGTATTCGACGGTCAAGGTTTTCATGTCGAGCTTTTTCTTCACCGCGTCGGCCAGCCGCAGGCACAGGTCCACGGCGTAACCAACGGGGCGCTTGTCGGCGTCCAGGTAAGAAAAGGGTACGGACGATTCACGATGGCCGAGCACGATTTTTCCAGTCGCTCGGATATGGTCCAGCGTGGGGCCGGCCGATGCGACGGAGGACAAACCGGCCAGCAATATGCCCATGGCGAGGGTAGCCGGGCGGCCTGGGGCACACAAACGAGGGTTTTTGAGCATGGTTGTCTTCTGAGTAATTCTGTTAGGGTGCCACGGTTCGCGCCGTCCAACGCCGCTACCGGCTAGTATCCGGGCGATGGGGATGCCCGTCAAATTCAATCGACACATGGATCAATGCCGATATTGTATTTAGCGCTGCTGACATAGGCGAACTGGTCAATAATGGCTGCATCGCAAACCTCCGTTTCCTGGTTTTGGTATACCAAATACAGTATGCGGCCGACTATGCAAACACCGTGCCAGTTTCAACGCTTGTTCCGATATGTGGTTCTGTGTTGCAGTGCGCTTTGCCTGTGGACTGGGGCCGTGTTGGCGCAAGCCCCCGTGTCAATGCCGTACAAATTGCGGGTGGTAGGCGGTTTGGCAGGAGTCAGCCAGTTCACGCGCTGGGAAGAACCCTTCTGGACCCAGGAGTTGTTGCGGCTCAGTGGCGGCAAGTTCAGCGCGGACATCGTTGCCTTCGACCGCGCAGGCGTTCCGGGCGCGGAAATGCTGCGTTTGTTGCAGCTTGGCGTGGTTCCCTTTGGCACCACATTGATGAGCTCCCTGAGTGCCCAGTATCTCCAGTACACCGCGCCTGATCTGGCTGGCTTGAACCCGGATATTGCCAGTCTGAAGGCCAGTGTCGCCGCTTTCCGCCCTTATCTGGAAAAGACCTTGCGGGAGCAGCACGGCGTAGAGGTCCTTGCAATCTATACCTATCCGGCACAGGTCGTATTCTGCAAAAAACCGCTCAGCGCACTGGGCGACTTGGCGGGACGCCGGGTCCGCGTGTCGTCCGTTGGACAGGCCGATTTTGTCGGTGCGCTGGGTGCGGTGCCGGTCACGACTGCATTTGCGGACGTGGTCGCCAGCCTGAACAATGGCAATGTCGAGTGCGCCATCACCGGATCCATGTCGGGCAATACGCTGGGGCTGCAAACCATGACCAGCCATTTGTACACCATGCCGATGAACTGGGGGCTGGCCATTTTTGGCGCCAACCGGGCCGCATGGGATGCGCTGCCGCCGGATTTCCGGGCACTGCTGCGCCGGGAACTGCCCCGCCTGGAAGCGTCCATCTGGACCGAGGCCGCGCGTGAGACTGCCGAAGGTTTTGCTTGCAACAGCGGCACATCGGCCTGCAAAGCGGGACAGAAAGGCACGATGGTGCTGGTGCCGGTTACCGCACAGGACGAGCGCAAGCGCCAGGATATTTTTACCGCGGCTGTCTTGTCTCGGTGGGTCAAACGCTGTGGTGCGCGGTGCAGCGAGATATGGAACCAGACGATAGGGCCTGCGCGCAACATCGCCATCCCCGCCGCTCCATGAGACCCGCCACCCCAGCCCGTATCAAACGCGCGGTATGGAGTTTGCTGGCGGGCTTTCTGCTGGTGATTGCCGCAGGCGTCACGCAGCAGGTATGGACCGCGCACCAGCGTGCGCTGGCGGACAGCGAAGCGCAGGCAACCCGGTTTATTGCCGGAGCCGAAGCGGCGTTGAACCGTTCCCTGTTGGCGGTGGATGTGTTGTTGGCCGGAACCGACGAATTTTTGGGCTTGTCGAACACGATGGCGCAATGGGTCGACACCGCAGCGGCCGGCCACCTGCTGCGCAACGCTGCCAGCCAGAACCTGATGGTGCGTTTCGTCGCGCTGGTGGATGAGAAGGGCCAAGTCTTTGCCTCCTCCGAACCCGTGGGTTCCAGTTTGCACCGCAATCTGCCCAAGGCCTTCATCGCTGAAGCAATGGCACAGGCCATGTCCACCATGGTTGTCAGCGCGCCGATGGACAGTGCGGCCAGTCTGGAGCGGGTGCTGTATTTCGGACGTTATATCCGTATGGCGGACGGACACAACCTGCTGGCGGTGGCCGAAGTGCCCACGGCCATGCTGACAACAGTTCTGATGCAGGGAACCGACATCGCAGGACTGGAGGTGACCCTGGAGCGCAGCAACGGGCAACTGTTGCTCGCGGTGCCGACCCAGGATGCCCGCCAGGAACGGCTGCTAAAACCCGTATTGGGTACACCGGCTTCTGGCCAGGGTGGGCCGTTGAATTCCGCGCGGCTCAGCGAAGTGCCGGCATTGGTCGTGAGCCGTCCCATTCTGTACCGGGACCTGTGGATCTCCGCCAGCATTCCGTTGAACGCCGCATTGGCCAAGTGGCGCTTCGACCGTAACGTGCTGATTTTCGCGGCGCTGGCGTTTGGATTGTTGTTGTCGGTGACGGCGGCCTTTGTCATCGATTACCTGCAGCGCATAGCTGCGGCCCGGCTGGCGATTGCGCAGTCCAAGGTCACGCTGGACCAGGCTCTGGAATCCATGGTGAGTGGCTTTGTGCTGCTGGATGCGCAGCAGCGCCTGGTGCAATGGAACCGGCGGTTTGAAGAGATATTCCCATGGATGGCGGGCACTATGTCGGCCCTGCAGCCCTTCCGGCAGGTGCTGGAAACTTCGTCGCGGCACCATCTGCCAGGTGCTACCGAAGCCGAACACCTGGAGTGGGTTGAGCAGCGCTTGTATGCGCAATTGACCAGTGCCATCCCGCACGAGCAGGTGCTGCCCAACGGACAGCACATCGAGATCACGGAGCGCGCCACGCCCGAGGGCGGCATGGTCATCACCTACCACGACGTCACCGCCATGCGCCGCGCCAGCGCCGAGATCGAAACCCTGGCCTTTTACGACGCCCTGACCGGACTGCCCAATCGCCGGCTCTTGCTGGACCGGCTGACGCAGGCCACGGCGGCCGCTGGGCGTTCCGGGCAATTGGGTGCCTTGCTGTTTCTGGACCTGGACCACTTCAAGCTGGTCAATGACACCATGGGCCATGAAGTGGGTGACCTGTTGCTGCAGCAGGTTGCCCAGCGTCTGAAGGCCTGCGTGCGCGATGCCGACACGGTGGCACGCCTCGGTGGGGACGAATTTGTCGTGATGCTCAAGGACCTGTCCGCCGACAAGCACCAAGCCGCCCAGGTGGCACAACACATAGGAGAAGAGATGCTGTTGACACTGGACCAGCCCTATCTGCTGGGCGACAACCCCTACCGCAGCACCTGCAGCCTGGGTGCCACGCTGTTTGGTGCCGATGGAAACAGCGCGGGCGAGTTGCTCAAGCAGGCCGACATTGCCATGTACCAGGTCAAGGCCCAGCGGGGCAACGGCCTTTGTTTCTTCGATCCGCAAATGCAGGCCGTCATCAGTGACCGCGCGCAACTGGAGGCTGATTTGCGGATGGCCCTGTCCCATGGCGAGTTTGCGCTGCATTACCAGCCGCAGTTCGCGCTGGATGGCCGCATGGTGGGCGCAGAAGCCCTGTTGCGCTGGAACCACCCCACGCGAGGGTTGCTGGCGCCGGGGGCGTTTATTGTGGTCGCGGAAGAGAGTGAGCTGATCGTGCCCATGGGCGCCTGGGTCTTGCGCACGGCCTGCCAGCAATTGGCGGCCTGGCACGGACTGGCAGGTCTGGGTGCGCTGCAACTGTCGGTGAATGTGAGCGCCCGCCAGTTTCGGCAGAGCGATTTTGTGCAAGTGGTGACGGATGCTGTGGAGGAGGCCGGCATTCAGCCGCGCTTGCTGAAGCTTGAATTGACCGAGTCCCTGATGCTGGACAAGGTGGACGACTGCATTGCAAAGATGGAGCAACTCAAGGCGACCGGTATTCAATTTTCGTTGGACGACTTTGGCACCGGGTATTCGTCGCTGGCGTATTTGACGCGCCTGCCGCTGGACCAACTCAAGATCGACCAGTCTTTTGTGCGCAACCTGGGCGTGCGCCGCAGCGATGGCATGATCGTGCAAACCATCGTCGGCATGGCACGCAGCCTGGGTCTGGGGGTTATTGCAGAAGGCGTGGAAACGCAGGCCCAAAAAGAACTGCTGGCCCACTATGGCTGCGAGTTGTACCAGGGCTACCTATTGGCCAGGCCGGCGCCCGTGGCGCACATCGAAGCGCAATTTGAAGCGCTACCGCAGAACTAGTGTGGGGGACGGCACAGCGCACGCAGTGGCAAGCGTGGGGCTTTAGTTACTTGTGCGATGAAAGCACAATGCCCGACACAATCAGCACAAAGGCCAGCGCATGGAATAGCTGGGGCGCTTCACCCAGAAATGCGGACGACAACAGCGCCGTGAACAGCGGCGTCAGGTTGATGAAGAAGCCAGCCGCCGCAGGGCCTGCGCGCGCCACGCCGGCGCCCCAGGCACGGTAGGCCAGTACCGCAGGCCCCAACGCAATGAATAACAAGGCGCCAGCCAACGGCCAACTCCATTGCAGCCGTGCGTCGGTGACAGTCCACTCCGCACCGGCAAACAGCAGTGACCAACCCAGCCCAAACACGATCTGGCCCAACAAAAAGGCAGCCCAATCCGCGCGCAGTGAAGCCGACTCGGGCGTCGGGTGCGCCAGCATCCAGCTGTAATAAGCCCAACCTATGCTGGCCAGCAACACATACAAATCACCCGCGACCAGGTGCAGGCCCAGCAACAATTCCCACTGGCCGCGGCACAGCACCAACACCACGCCACCAATGGACAACACCGCTCCCACCAGTTGCCGCCCCGACACCGGTGTGCCGAAGAAAAAGCGCCCGATCAACAGCATCCACACCGGCGTGCTAGCTCCCACCAGCGTGACGTTGATAGGAGTTGAAGTATTCAGCGCGAGGTACAGCAGCGCGTTGTAGCCGCTGGTGCTGAGCAGAGCCAGGAAGGTAAAACGGCGCCATTGTTTCCACAGTGGGCTGTCCCGGCGCAGCACGCTGCCCGCCAGTGGCAGCAGCAGCAAAAAGGCCAAGGTCCAGCGCAGCAAGTTCAGCGTCATCGGAGAAATCAGCGGGCTGATGACGCGACCGACGACTGCATTACCGGCCCACAACATAGGTGGGAGCATCAGCAGTGCGACGGCACTGAGGGTCAGGCGGTGGGGCATGGTTGGACTGTACAAGGCCTGTCCGTATACATTGCTTGCACAAACCTTGCGGTATGGCCCCCACGCTCGCCCACTTCGTGTGGCTCCCTGCCCCCCGAGGGGGCTAATTTCCCTTGGGACGGCCCGGCGGGAAATTGTCGGCCCCCACGCTCCGCAGCCATCAACCCCAAAGGGGCGCGTTTCATGGCACCATGGCGTCCACCGCCTGCATTGGGCGCGTATTCTTTTACAGCAGGAGACCCCGTGAGCCAAAACCCGTCCAGAGCCATTTGCATCGATCAACACGGTGGCCCCGAGCAACTCAAGCTGGTGCAGGTCAGCGTGGGCGAGCCCGGCCCGGGCGAGATCCGCATCCGCCACAAGGCCGTGGGCCTGAATTTCATCGATGTGTACCAGCGCAGCGGCCTGTACCCCAATGCCCTTCCGTTGCAACTGGGCATGGAAGCCGCGGGTGTGGTGGAGGCGGTCGGTGAAGGCGTGACGCATCTGCAGGTGGGTGACCGTGCGGCCTATGCCAGCCAGCCACCGGGCAGCTACTGCGACCTGCGCGTCATGCCGGCCAAGTGTGTGTGCAAACTGCCCGACGCGATCTCCTTTGACACCGGGGCGGCCATGATGCTCAAGGGCCTGACCGCACAGTACCTGCTGAAAAAGACGCTGCCCCAAGGTGGCCTGAACCCCGGTGATTTTGTGCTGTTCCACGCAGCGGCCGGTGGCGTGGGGCTGATCGCCTGCCAATGGGCGCGCGCGCTCGGGTTGCGCCTGATTGGAACCGCAGGCTCTAAGGAAAAATGTGCTCTAGCCCTCGCCAATGGTGCACAGTATGCTATTAATTACGCAGCAGAAGATTTTGCGGCGCGGGTCAAGGAGATCACCGGCGGCAAGGGCGTGAAGGTGGTCTACGATTCGGTGGGCAAGGACACCTGGGACAAATCCCTGGACTGTCTGGCGACCTTCGGCCTGATGGCCAGCTTTGGCAATGCCTCCGGCCCGGTGCCACCCATGGCGCCCGGCATATTGGGCCCCAAGGGCTCGTTGTACCTGACGCGCCAGACGCTGTTCACACACATCGCTACGCGCGAAAGCACGCAGGCCATGGCCGATGATTTGTTTGACGCGGTCGTCAGTGGCAAGGTGCAAATCCACATCGCCCAACGGTTTGCGCTGGAGGATTTGCAGCAAGCGCACCGCGCGCTGGAGGCACGCCAGACCACAGGCTGCACGATCTTGACCTTGTGATTTTCGGGGTGTAGAAGTGGGAAGGGTAAAATTGCCCTCCTATGATGAACATTCCTGCATTTGCCATGCGGGCTGGCGCACTCTCTGCGGCCAGCCTTTTTTTTGTACCCATGGGTTGGGCTCAAACAACAAGCTCCTCTGCCGCCGCACAGAAAACAGCACCTAACGCCATCGCTGCCGCCGAAAAAGAAGCGGCCAACACCCGCAAATGGTCTGTTTATTGGGGCTGGAATCGCTCCAATTACTCCAACTCCGACATCCATTTCAGGGGCTCGGACCACGACTTCACGCTGAAGAACGTTGCAGCCGACGATCTGCAGACCGACGCGACCTGGGCCAATGTGTTTGCGATTTACCTGCGCCCCAGCGAAGTCACGATTCCCCAGACCAATCTGCGTGTGGCCTACCAATGGGACGCCAGCACCGCGATCGCTTTGAACCTGGACCACATGAAGTATGTGGTTGCGCAGGGCCAATCGGTGGCCATCAGTGGCCAAATCCTGGGCGCACCGCAGTCGGGTAACCAGGTTATTGGCGACAACTGGTTGAACTACGAACACACCGATGGACTGAACATCCTCAGCCTGGAGATTGAAAAGCAGCGTCCCGTGGACTGGTTCGGCGATAGCCGCACCGCTCGCGTGTTTGCGCTGGTCGGCGTGGGTATCCTGATTCCCAAGACCAATGTCACGCTGCATATGGTCAACCAAAAACGCAATGACCAGTTCCACGTCTCTGGTTACAGCGTGGGTGTGGGCGCAGGCTTGGAGAAAGACTTCTGGAAGGACTTCTTCTTCCGTGGTGCGTACAAGTTCGGCTATGTCAACATGCCCGACGTGCTGACCAGTGCGCGTGGTGACAAGGCATCGCAAAGTTTCACCTACAACGAATTCTTGATCGCGGCGGGCTGGCGCTTCTAGGGATACCGCCCCACGCTTCACCGCTGCGCGGGTCGCTGCCCTTGCAGGGCGCGGCGTTGCCAGAGTCAACGCCCCTTCTGGCTGTCCCGCCCTGCGAAGGGAGGCCGGGAGCCGCAGCCATCAGCCCCGAGGGGGCGTGTTTCACCTTGGGGCGGCCCGGCGGTGAAGCTGTTGCCCCCACGCTCGCCCATTGCATGTGGCTCGCTGCCCCCCGAGGGGGCCGCGTTTCACCTTGGGGCGTATATGGACGCCACCGTTTTGTCAAACTTTCAGACTT
>JAZKIR010000039.1:0-12662 GCA_040384785.1 Pseudomonadota bacterium | reverse complement strand
AAAGGTCCGGTCATGGCTGACCAGGAACACCGTGCCGTCGTAGTTTTGCAGCAGGTCTTCCAGCAGTTCCAGTGTGTCGATGTCCAGGTCATTGGTTGGCTCATCCAGCACCAGCACATTGGCAGGGCGGGCGAACAGACGGGCCAGCAGCAGGCGGTTGCGCTCGCCTCCGGAGAGTGACCGCACCGGCGACGTGGCGCGTGCCGGCGAGAACAGGAAGTCGCCCAAGTAGCTCTTGCGGTGTTTCTTCTGGTTGCCAATCTCGATCCACTCGGAGCCTGGGCTGATGAAATCTTCCAGCGTGGCGTCCAGGTCCAGCGCATTGCGCATCTGGTCGAAGTAGGCCACGGTGATGTTGGCGCCCTGGCGCACCGTGCCCCAGGGGCTGTGGCCGGGTTCGGGTTTGGGGGAGTTGGCGGGTGCCGGGTCGGCCTTGTGGTCGCCCAGGATCAGCTTGAGCAGTGTGGTCTTGCCCGCGCCATTGGGGCCCAACAGGCCAATCTTGTCGCCGCGCAGAATCGTTGCGGTGAAGTCGTCGACGATCTTGCGGTCACCGAATGTTTTGGACACATGGGTCAGCTCGGCCACCAGCTTGCCACTCTTGTCGCCGGTGTTGACGTCCATGTTGACGCTGCCCACCACGTCGCGGCGGGCCTGGTGTTTGGCACGCAGTTCGTCCAGCCGGACGATACGCGCCGTGGCGCGGGTGCGGCGGGCTTCAACGCCCTTGCGGATCCAGACTTCTTCCTGCGCCAACAGCTTGTCGGCCTTGGCGTTGATAACCGCCTCCTGCGCCAGCTGTTCTTCCTTTTGCGTGAGGTAGGCGGCAAAGTTGCCGGGGTAACTCATCAGCTTGCCGCGGTCCAGCTCAACGATACGGGTCGCCACGTTGTCCAAAAAGGAACGGTCGTGGGTGATGGTGATGATGGAGCCCTTGAAGTCCACCAGCAGGCCTTCCAGCCATTCGATGGAGTCCAGGTCCAGGTGGTTGGTCGGCTCGTCGAGCAGCAGCACATCGGGCTGGGCGACCAAGGCCTGGGCCAGTGCCACGCGCTTTTTGGTACCACCCGACAGCGTATTGATGATGGCGTCCGGGTTCAGGTGCAGGCGCTGCAGGGTTTCGTTGACCCGTTGCTCCCAGTTCCAGCCGTCCAGCGTTTCGATCTCGCTTTGCATCGCGTCGAGGTCGCCGTGGCCCTGGCAGTATTCTTCGATCAGGCCGATGACCCGCTCCAAGCCTGCGCGAACAGATATGAAAACGGTAGCATCACCGTCCAAAATGGGCTCTTGTGCCACATAGGAGATACGCGTGCCGGTTTGCACCTGCAGCGTGCCATCGTCGGGGCGCTCCATGCCGCCCAGGATTTTGAGCATGGAGGATTTGCCGGCGCCGTTGCGGCCGATCAGGCCCACGCGCTCTTGCGTTTCAAGGGAAAAGTCAGCGTGATCGAGAAGCGGGACGTGCCCGAATGCCAGCTGGGCGTCAAGTAAGGTGATAAGTGCCATGTGGCTAGATTATCGCCCCCACGCTCCACCGCTTCGCGGGTCGCTGCCCCCCGAGGGGGCTAAATCCGCTTGGGGCGGCCCGGCGCGGATTTGTTACCCCCACGCTCCACGATGCGTGGGTTGCTGCCCCCCCGAGGGGGCGCGTTTCACCTTGGGGCGGCCCGGCGGTGAAACCTTATCGCCCATTCGCCCCGTGCGGCGAGAGCGATTTTTCAGTCAAAACGCCAACTGCACCGACAGATAAGCACCGGTCTGGGTGCGGTTGCCGGTGGTGGCGGGCACGATGACACCCAGATCGACGTAGGCCAGCGTGAAGGACGCGGTTTTGTTTGGCGCCCAGGCGATGAATACGTCCTTCCAGTCCTGGGCGCGCAGGCCGTCACCCAGGCCCGCGGCGGCGCCCGGGTCCTGCAGGTTGTTGGGCATGCGCCGGTATTCCATGCCGACTGCCAGGTTGCGGTTGGCTAGCCAGGCCAGCGACAGCTCGGGCATCAACTGGTACTGGTCACGCGCGCCGCCCAGCGTGCCACCAAAGCCCAGCAAGCCGTTCTGGTTGGAGTTGGTGGCGCGCAGCGTGCCGTTGACCAACAAGCCTTGGGCCAGGAACAGCTTGGTGGCGCTGACGTAGAGGTCGGTGCCGTTTTTCTTGGCGCCCAGCACCGACAGCGTGGCATCGAGCCCGCTGGACTGCAGGGACTTGAATTCCACCCCTACCGCGACCTGGGGCTGCCAGGTGTCGCTGTCCAGGATGGCGTCGCCCGTGACGCGCCATTTGGCGCCCAGTATGTCCTGCGTCAACTGCAGGCCGGGTATGCCCAGTCCAGGGCCGGTGACGCCGGTGTCGAAGGACTGGCGGGCCAAAGACACTTCCCATTGGTTGCGGAAGCCCAACGCCAGGCCATAGGTGTTCAGGCCGTAGTCCTTGGTGGTCACACGGGTGGCGTGGGCGGTAAAACCCGTGGCCTGGTCGCTGGCGTAGCTGCCTACCGTGGCCCACGGTGTCAGCCCGCCGCCGGCCGCGCCGTCCACACTGCTGACGCCGCCGGTCAACAGCAGCTTGCCCTGGCGGTTGGCCACGGGGCTGGCAGTGATGATGTCGCGGTGCATGGTCGAAAGAAGGGCCAGCAACTGGTTTTGCACGGCAAAGGGGATCTGCCGCGCGTTCATGCAGTCCTGCAACAACTCCACCAGCAGGTTGAACTCGCCGGTGCCGATCTTCAGGTCGGCGTGCGACTTCTTCATCTCCTCACCCTCGTATACGCATGGCCCACCGCTGACGCGGCACAGCTGGTCGGTCAGCTGCTCCTTCAGGTAGGCCGGTTTGATGTTGACGAACATCGGGCCTATGGCCTTGTTGGCACGCAGGCGGTCCACCAGATCGTCCATCAGCAGCGTGATGCCTTGTTTTTCGCCCAGCGCCTGGTACAGCGCCGACGTCGCTTGCGGGTTCACGGGGACTGCTGCCGTGTTTTGTGCCCATGCACAGGAGGCCGAACCCAGCACCACGGCCAGGGCCAGGGCCCACGGAGGCTTGGGCAGAGCGGCCCGCCGTACTTGCGGGGCGGGGCGTTTGAAGCGCTGGGAGTTGTGGTGCGACATGGAAGGTCCTGGTGCAATCAAAAGAAATACGGTGGCCGACGCGCGTCGTCAAATAATAAACCCTGCCTTCCCTTGCCCGCCGGACGGGCTACGGTCCAGTCTGCCGTCTGGCTTGTGACAAGCGCTATACACTGGCCTTTTGCAAAAAAGTACCCGGTATGCTGCAATTGACTTTCGGGCTTCCTCTGTTGGTTGGCATGCTGGCCATGCCGTTTGCACAGGCGGCGGTGGTGTCGGTGCAACTGCAGGACGGCGCCGGCAAGCCGTTGTTACCCGGTGGTGTTGTCTTTCTGGAGTCGAAAGAGGCCCGTCAGTTGGCCAGGCCCCTGGCCGGCGCGGAAATCGCGCAGGCCGGCAAGCAGTTTGTGCCGCGTGTGCTGGTCGTGCCGGTGGGCACGGCGGTGAGCTTCCCGAACCGCGACACAGTGCGCCACCATGTGTATTCTTTTTCCCCCAACAAGACCTTTGAGCTCAAGCTGTATACCGGCACCTCGGTCAGCCCCGTGCTGTTTGACAAGTCCGGCATTGCGGTGCTGGGCTGCAATATCCACGACAACATGAGCGCCTGGGTGGTGGTGGTGGAGACGCCCTTTTTTGCGTCCGCCGATACCGCGGGCGCGGCCACACTGCGCGACGTGCCGGCCGGCAGCTATCGCATGCGGGTCTGGCATCCCGGGCTGGCCGTGGGTGCACCGGCGGCCGAACAGGCACTGACGGTAGGCAGCACCGATGTCGCCCTGAGCTACCGCCTGAGCGGCGTGACGCCATGAAAAGAAAACTGGAGTGGCGGCCGGACTACTGGGGCCTGTCCTCACGCATCGTCGCCCTGTCCTTGTTGTTGCTGTTGATCGTGCAAGCCGCCGTGTTCAACGTGGTGCGCATCAGCATCGAACAAAGCGCCAAACGCCAGCTTGAGCAGGAGTTGCAGGTGGGAGAGCGTGTCTGGCGCCGCTTGCTGGACCAAAACGCGCAAAAGCTGCAACAAGGCGCGACCCTGCTGGCGGCCGACTATGGCTTCCGAGAGGCCGTCAACACCAAAGACGACGCCACGATACGCTCCGTACTGGAGAACCACGGCGCCCGCATAGGCGCCACCGTCACCGCGTTGATGGACACGAATATGGGCCTGCGCGCCGTGGGTGAGGGCCAAGAGGGTGTGCAATTGCAGGGGGTGTTGAGCCGCCTGACCAGCCCCGGTGTGCGTGATGCCCAGGCCAGCCAGGTGGCACTGGTGGGCCGCACACCCTACCAGTTTGTGCTGGTGCCCATCAAGGCGCCCGTCGTCGTGGGCTGGGTGCTGATGGGTTTTCCCATCAACCAGAAACTGCTGGACGATATGCGCGCCATTTCGGAGATGCATCTGGCGCTGGTCAGTGAAGCCCCGGGTGAAGGCCGCCAGGTGGTGTCCAGCACGCTGTCGGCTGATGTCTTGCGGGTACTGACAACCGCCACCACGGATGTGACCGAGCTGCCGCTGGACGACGACCGCCTGATTGCGCGCAGCGTCAAGCTCGACGCCGGCTCCTTTGGCAGCGTGCACACGTTATTGTTCCGCTCGGTCAACGAGGTGGTGGCGCCGTTTCGCCAGGCCCAGGTGGCGCTGGCCTGGATCACCGGCCTGGGCGTGGTGCTGTTTGCCATTGGCAGCGTGTTTGCCGCCCGGCGTGTCACCACGCCGCTTCGCTCGCTGGTCAGCGCCACCGAGACCCTGGGGCGGGGCCAGTACGACGTGCCCATGCAGCACACCGACCGGCATGACGAAATCGGCGACCTGGCCAAGGCCTTTGACGCGATGCGCATCAGCATCGGCGCGCAGCAGGCCGAGATCCGCACACTGGCCTACTGGGACCGGCTGACGGGTTTGCCAAATAGGGCACGCTTTCGCGAGGCGGTGCAAGAGCAGATCCAGACCGGCGGCGCAGGCCGGGCCGATGCGGTCAAAAGCATGGCCATCGTGATGCTGGACATTGACCGTTTCAAACACGTGAACGACGTGCTGGGTTATTCCTTTGGCGACCAGTTGCTGATCGCCGTGTCCAAGCGGCTGGCGCAGCAGGACCTGCGTACCGACGACATGGTGGCGCGTCTGGGCGGTGACGAATTCGCCGTGATGCTGACGGGTAGCGATGCAGAGGCAGCCAGCGTCGTTGCCAAACGCATTGCCAAGTCCTTTGAGCAGCCACTGGCGTTTGAAGAACAAACGGTGGACATGAGCGCCAGCATGGGCATTGCCTGTTTTCCAGAGCACGCTCAGGATGTGGACACCTTGTTGTCGCGCGCCGAGGTCGCCATGTATGCGGCCAAATCGCGCACCACGCTGATGCAGGTCTATGACGTCTCGCTGGATTCGTCGAGCAGCGAGACCCTGTCCATGCTGTCGGAATTGCGCAACGCAGTGGCCCAGGGCGAACTGCGCCTGTTCCTGCAACCCAAGCTCAGCTTGGCCACCGGCCGCGTTGTGGCCGCCGAGGCTCTGGTGCGCTGGCAGCACCCGCAGCGTGGCCTGGTGCCGCCGCTGGAGTTCATCCCCTTTGCCGAACAGACGGGTTTTGTGCGCCAGTTGACGATGTGGATGTTTGAAGAATCGGCCCGCATTAGCCAGACCCTGGGTGGCATCGGTGGCGGCTTCAAGCTGGCCATCAATCTGTCCACCCGTGACCTGCTGGACCTGGAGTTTCCGGCCCGCCTGGATAAGGTGCTGACCCAATACCAGATACCTGCAAGCGCCTTCTGCCTGGAAATCACCGAGAGCGCCATCATGGACGACCCGCAGCGCGCGCAGGCCACACTGAACCTGCTGTCGCAGCGCGGCTTCAAGCTGTCGATCGACGATTTCGGAACCGGTTACTCGTCACTGGCGTATTTGAAGAGCCTGCCGGTGGACGAACTGAAAATCGACAAGTCCTTCGTCATGAACATGGAAACCGACGAGGACGACGCCAAGATCGTGCGCTCCACGGTGGACCTGGCGCACAACCTGGGCCTGACCGTGGTGGCCGAGGGTGTGGAAAACGCGCTAATCTGGGACAAGCTCAAGGCTTTGCAATGTGACGAGGCCCAGGGCTACTTCATGAGCAAGCCAATTGCCGCCCACACCTTTGCCGCCTGGTGCGAAACATGGGATGCGCGGCAGCGGCAAGTGGCATGATTGCGCCAGCTGGTGGCTTAAGCCTTTTGAGGTGCTAGCCCCCGTGGAACCTGCATAACATGCTATGAAATGTGTAGTGTTTGTGCACGGCGACGCAGCCGTTTCGGTCGGGATCTGGGCCTAGCTGGGTCGATCGCCTGCGAGCCGCGCGGAAGTGCCAGAACGTTTTTTTGCAACTCCCGGAGGGAGTTTCCCCATGCAGAGCGCAGCCTTTGCCGCTGCGGGACCACTGCTGGCCGGCCCGTCGGGAATCGTGGCCTATACCCCCGGCTGGCCTAGACCGCCGCATCGGGGTTAGGGCTTGCGCGGTGCCCGCTTGATATCGCTCACCGGCACCCGGCTGACACCACCGGCCTTGTCGGGCAGCGCGCCGGTTGCCCTGGACTGGGTGATGTCCGCCAACGTCACCTTGTCCAGCACAGCCAGATAACTTTGCAGCGCGGTCCGGAACACGTTTTTGAGTTGGCAATTCGCGGTCAGCGTGCAGGCGTTGTGGCTGGGATCAAAACATTCAACCATGCGGAAATCAGTTTCCGATTTACGCACCACGTCGCCGATATTGATGTCCGCTGCCGGTTTGAGCAGGCGCAGGCCGCCGCCGCGCCCACGCGTGGTTTGCAGCAGCCCCTGGCGCGCCAGGTCGTTGACGATCTTCATCAAATGGTTTTTGGAGACCGCGTGGCTGTCGGCCAGTTCGGCAATGGTGATCGAGCGCTCGGGATTGAGGGCGCAGAACATCAGCACCCGCAGGGTGTAGTCGGTGTAGTCCGTCAGTCGCATGGGGGGCCTTCAAGATGTTCGTTGGCTGCATTTTAGAGGCTCTCATCTTTAAGATGCACGTAAAATGCCTTTATTCATTTTTACCTGACGCGCTTGTCGCTCCCGCCCATGAAATCCGATACCCTGCCCATCTTCAGCGAAGCCAAGGCGGCCGCGCAGCTGCCCCGGGGCTGGCCCGTGTTGCGCCTGGGATTTAGGCCTTTTTACATCGCCGGCAGCCTGCTGGCCGTGTTGATCGTGCCGCTGTGGGTTGCGATGTTTCTGGGTCAGCTGCGGTTGGCGACCAATGTGCCGCCCTTGTTGTGGCATGCACACGAGATGTTGTTTGGTTTTGCCATCGCCATCATCGTGGGGTTTCTGCTCACGGCCGGCAAGGCCTGGACCGGGCTGGCGACGCCGCGCGGGGCTGCACTGGGCGCGCTGGTGCTGTTGTGGCTGGCGGCACGCGTGGCGTCCATCGTGGGGCCTTACGCGCTGTATGCGGTACTCGACCTGGCATTGCTGCCCATCGTCGCGATCATCATGATCCGCCTCGTCGTGCGTTCCCGCAACTACCGCAACCTGCCCCTGGGGCTACTGCTGGTACTGCTGGCCAGCGCCAACCTGGCCTTCCATCTGGCGGTGACGGACGTGCTGCCCATCATGGCCCTCACGCCCTTGTACGCCGGTTTGGCGCTGGTGGTGATGATCGAATGTGTGATTGCCGGGCGTGTGATTCCGGCTTTTACGATGGCGGTTAATCCAGGCCTGAAGCTGGTTGCCCAGCCATGGCTGGAGCGCGCGGCGCTGGCCTGCACCGCTCTCGGGCTGCTGCTGTGGGTGTTCGCCCCCGCCAGTGTGCCGGGACTGGTCGTGCTGGCAGTAGCCTGCGGTCTTCACGTGAAACGCATGCTGGGCTGGCGCTCCCGCCTGGCCTTGGGCCGCCCGATTTTGTGGGTGCTGCATCTGGCCTATGCCTGGATTCCGCTGGGGCTGGGCTTGCTGGCCCTGGCCCAGGTCGGACTGGTCGGCACCTCCGCCGGCATACACGCACTGGCGGTGGGCGCCACCGGCGGCCTGATCATCGGCATGTTGACCCGCACCGCGCGCGGCCATACCGGCCGGCCCTTGTTGGCATCACGCGCCGAGGTGCTGGCCTATGGGCTGGTGGTGCTGGCGGCCGTGTTGCGCGTGTTTCTGCCCCTTGCCCTGCCCACCCTCTACACCGCGTCGCTGGTGGCCGCGGCCGCCTGCTGGACGGCGGCATTTGGGATCTATCTGTGGATCTTCACACCCTGGCTGCTGCGCACGCGGCTGGATGGCAAGGACGGCTGAGTTTGGCAGCCGTGCCTGCCGCCAGTTTTACTTGCTACTCGGAAACGCAAACACCGTTCCCTCGCGTACCCCCGCCGATGGCCAGCGCTGGGTAATCGTCTTGCGCTTGGTATAGAACCGCACAGCGTCCGGGCCATACGCGTGCAGGTCGCCAAACAGGCTGCGCTTCCAGCCCCCAAACGAGTGATACGCCACGGGCACCGGCAGCGGCACATTCACGCCCACCATGCCGACCAGGATGTTGTCGGTGAAGTAGCGCGCGGCCTCGCCGTCGCGGGTGAAGATGCAGGTGCCGTTGCCGTATTCGTGGGCGTCGATCAGGTCCATGGCCTCTTGCAAGGTGTTGACGCGCACCACGCCCAGCACCGGGCCGAAAATTTCTTCCTGGTAGACCACCATGCCGGGCTTGACGTGGTCAAACAGGCAGGGGCCTAAGAAGTAACCGTCCTCATGGCCGCTTACGCTGACACCACGGCCATCGACGACCAGCACAGCGCCTTCCTTTACGCCCTGGTCCACATAACCCCTGACCTTCTCGAAGTGCGGCTTGGTGACCAAGGGACCCATGTCGCTGGAGGCATCCGTGCCGGGGCCGACCTTCATCTTCGCAATCTCGACCTTCAAAGCCGCCACAACCGCATCGGCCGTGGTGTCACCAATCGCCACGACCAGCGGGATGGCCATGCAGCGCTCGCCGCACGATCCATACGCCGCGCCCATCAGCGCATTGACCGCGTTGGCGATATCGGCATCGGGCATCACAACGGCGTGGTTCTTGGCGCCGCCCAAAGCCTGCACACGTTTGCCGTGTTTGCAGCCTTCGGCGTAGATGTATTCGGCGATCGGTGTGGAGCCGACAAAACTGACGGCCTTGATACGCGGATCGGTCAACAAGGTGTCCACTGCTTCCTTGTCGCCATTAACGACGTTCAGCACACCCGGTGGCAGGCCGGCTTCCAGCGCCAGTTGCGCGATGCGCAGCGTGCTGCTGGGGTCGCGCTCGGAGGGTTTGAGCACAAAGGTGTTGCCGCAGGCCACGGCCATGGGCCACATCCACAGCGGCACCATGGCAGGGAAGTTGAAGGGTGTGATGCCGGCGGCCACGCCCAGCGGCTGGAACTCGCTCCAGGAATCGATGGCCGGGCCGACGTTTTTGCTGTGTTCACCCTTCAGCAACTCGGGCGCGTAGCTGGCGTATTCCACGTTCTCGATGCCGCGTTGCAGCTCACCGGCGGCATCGCTTAGCACCTTGCCGTGCTCGGCGGTGATCAGCGCGCAGATTTCTTCGGCATGTTTTTCCAGCAAGACCTTCAGGTTGCCCATGACACGGGCGCGCTTCAACGGTGGTGTGTTGCGCCAGGCGGGGAATGCCGCTTGTGCGGATGCGATGGCCTGCTCCACGGTGGTCTTGTCGGCCAGCAGCAAACGTTTTTCGGCGCGGCCGGTGGCGGGGTTGTAGACGCTTTGTGAACGCGCGTCGGTATTGCCGTCGGTCAGCTTGCCGTCTATCAGATGGCCTATGGTGGGGAGTTGGGACATGGTGTTTCCAGAGTGTCTATATGAAAAATGTGGCGCTAGCCCTCGAATTGATTACCCTATTAGCTATCAATACAGGAGCAAAGAAGATCAGACGGTGGCGTTCAGGGCCTCGCCCAGTGCGTTCACCAGGCTATCGATCTCGGCCTTCTCGATGATGAAGGGTGGTGCCAATTGGATGGTGTCGCCACCGTAACGCACATAAAAACCCTTGTCCAGGCATCGCATCGCAATCTCGTACGGCCGCTTGGCGGGTTCGCCCGGCAGCGCCGCAATCGTGATGCCGGCGGCCAGCCCGTAATTGCGGATGTCTGCCACGTGTTTGGCACCCTTCAGGCTGTGCACGGCCTGCTCAAAATACGGGGCCAGCGCGGCGACACGCTCGACCATGTTTTCCTTGACCAGCACATCCAGCGCCGCAATGCCAGCCGCGCAGGCCACGGGGTGGGCCGAGTAGGTATAGCCGTGTGGGAACTCCAGCATGTAGTCCGGGCCGCCCTGGGCCATGAAGGTGTCGTAGATGTCTTTCTTGGCAACGACCGCGCCCAGCGGCTGTGCGCCGTTGGTGATTTGTTTGGCCACGTTCATGATGTCGGGCGTCACGCCAAAAGCCGCCGCACCGGTGTAGGCGC
Organism: Pseudomonadota bacterium; assembly: GCA_040384785.1. Classification (GTDB taxonomy): domain Bacteria; phylum Pseudomonadota; class Gammaproteobacteria; order Burkholderiales; family Burkholderiaceae_C; genus Allorhodoferax. The sequence continues at coordinate 2,147 of JAZKIR010000039.1, read as the reverse complement.
CCATGCGGCCAAAACCGGTAATGACTTCGTCAAATATCAGCAGGATGTTGTTGGCGGTGCAGATCTCGCGCAGGCGCTGCAGATAACCCACTGGCGGGATCACGACCCCGGCCGACCCCGACATGGGCTCGACGATGACTGCCGCGATATTGGACGCGTCGTGCAGTGCGATCAGCTTCAGCAACTCGTCGGCCAGCTCGACGCCGGTCGGTGGCATGCCCTTGTAGAACGATCCCACGGCAGGCTGGGTGTGGGGCAGGTGGTCGGCCTCAATACCCTGGCCAAATACCTTGCGGTTGCCCACAATGCCGCCGACCGAAATGCCGCCGAAGTTGACACCGTGGTAGCCCTTTTCGCGGCCGATCAGGCGGGTCTTGGTGCCCATGCCCTTGGCGCGCCAATAAGCACGGGCCATCTTCAGCGAGGTGTCGGCAGACTCGGAACCGGAGCCGGTGAAGAACACATAGTCCAGCCCCTCAGGGGTGAGTTCCTGGATCTTGTTCGCCAGCTCGAAGGACAAGGGATGGCCAAACTGGAAGGCAGGGGAATAGTCCAGTGTGCCAATCTGGCGGCTGACCGCTTCGGTGATTTCGGCCCGGCCATGGCCCAGGCCACAGCACCACAGCCCGGACAGGCCGTCCAGGATCTTGCGACCGTTACTGTCGGTGTAATAGGCGCCCTGGGCGCTGACCATCATGCGCGGGTTGGCTTTGAAGTTGCGGTTGGCCGTATACGGCATCCAGTGCGCCTCCATCCACGCCGCGTCGCCGGGAAAAGCGCTGGTGCTGGTGACGGCGGTGGACGGCGTGGTGTCGTTGAGCTTCATGGCATTTCCTTTAGGTCGGTTAAAGCGGAGTTTGCACGTTGCGGACACTGTGGAGCCAAGCTCTCACACAGGCCGCTCACCAGTGGACAGGGACGGCTTTATCCGCGGGGATGTGCTGGCATCTGGCCCATTGTGGTCTGCTCTGTTACTCTTATAAAGTAACAAATATCACTATTTAGTTTTCAATTAATGAAAGTAAACACCGCCCTTGCACCCGCGCTACCCATGCACGGCACGTTTCACTGGAAGTTGGCCGCGTGGTGAAGGCCAAAAGCCGCGCCGTGCTGGGCCAGATCAGCGACATGGACTTGCGCCTGCTGCGGGTGTTTCGCGCCGTGGTGGATTGCGGCGGCATGGCTGCGGCCGAGCTGGAGCTCAATATCGGCACCTCGACGGTGAGTCGCCACATCAAGGATCTGGAAACCCGACTCGGCCTGACGCTGTGCCGACGGGGACGGGCCGGTTTTGCGCTGACGCCCGAGGGCCAGAAGATTTATGCCCAGACCACCGCGTTGCTGGCTGCGACGGACGCCTTTCGCAGCGGTGTGGACGAAATCCATGAACGCATGGGCGGGCAATTGCATGTGGCGATGTTCGACAAGACGGCCAGCAATCCGCTAGCCCATATCGCCCAGGCCATTGCGTTGTTCACCGAGCAGGCGCCCGACGTGGCGCTGAACATTCACGTGGCCACGCTGACCGCCATTGAGCGCGGCGTGCTGGACGGGCAGTACCAGATCGGCATCATTCCCGGACATCGCAGTTCGGACACATTGGAATACGCCGCCCTGTTTGACGAGGTCATGCTGCTGTATTGCGGCAGCGCGCATCCGCTGTTTGATACGACGGCCAAACCACGGGACTGGGATGTTTTGCGCGCCCACCAGTTTGCAGGTTTGGGCTACCACTCACCGAACATGGAAATCAGCCAACAGGTGCGCCTGTCGCGCAAGGCGACTGGTTTTGATCAGGAGGCCATTGCGACGCTGATTCTGTCGGGCAAATTCTTGGGATTTTTGCCAGATCACTATGCCGAGAGTTTTGTGCGCGGCGGCCAGATGCGCGCCATCGACCCGGCGGTATTTCGTTACGACTGCCAGTTTTTTGCGATTACGCGGAGATCACCACAGCCTGCGCGGGCAACCCGGGCGTTCCAGGACTGCCTAGAACAAGCCCATACCGCTGGCGCGCGCGATGACAACAAGCGCAACCCGAAGGGAGGCGGCAATTTCCCGCCGGGCCGCCCCAAGGGAAATTAGCCCCCTTGGGGGGCAGCGACCCGCGCAGCGGCGGAGCATGGGGGCAATAAAAATCCGCGCAG
>JAZKIR010000038.1:0-10780 GCA_040384785.1 Pseudomonadota bacterium | reverse complement strand
GCACCGCCTGTCCACGCTGCACCGGGCCGACCGCCTGGTGGTGCTGGACCGCGGCAGGGTGGTGGAAGAGGGCTCGCACGATGTGTTGATGGCGGCCGAGGGCGCCTACTTCAACCTGTACCAGGCGCAGGCCCGCAATATGGATGTTGACATGGATGCATCAGAAAAATGAACGAGCCCAGCACTTTGAATACCAGCGGCTGGACCTTGCAGCGCGATGCCTTTGGCAAGCTGATCCTTACCACGGCGCAAAACACGCGTTATGAAGATGTGGTGCCGGTACGGGCGTTCCCGATCCAGTCGCCCGAAGTCGGCATCTCGATGGTGGATACCGATGGTCACGAGGTCGCGTGGATTGAAGCCCTGGGTGCGCTGGCCGAGCCCGCACAAACGCTGATCCGCACCGAACTGGCGATGCGCGAGTTCATGCCCGTGATCAACACCATTGTGTCGGTGACCAGCTTCTCGACCCCCTGCACTTGGAAAGTGGAAACCGACCGCGGTGATACCGAGTTTGTGCTGAAGGGTGATGAAGACATTCGCCGCATTGGCACGGCGGGTAGCTTGCTGGTGGCAGACTCACATGGCATCCAGTTTTTGATCAAGGACCATCTGGCGCTGGATGCGCGGAGTCGGAAGATTTTGGACCGGTTTTTGTAGTCTGCGGCCTCAGATCTAGTCAATTTTCAGGGAGAAACCCGTGACGGTCGCAACCCCCGCCCCTGTACTGGACCTCACATCAACCGCCGTGCGTGCGCTGATGCTGTACTCACTGTTGGAATTCCAGTCTGGTCACGCCACCACCATCCGAGTCACTGCGGAAGGGAACAAGTTCAGTATTGCCGACAACGGCCGAGGCCATCCCATTGACAAAGCCGTTGACGGCACGTCCTACCTGAAGTTCGTCTATAGCCATTTCGACTATCCGTTCGAGTCGGGTCGGAGCGCTCCCATTCAACTCCAGGGGATTGGCATGTCACTCGTCAATGCCATGTGCAGCGAGCTCACGCTGACGGTCAGGAAGCCGGATGTGACGCTTCAGCTTCTGTTCCGAGATGGACAACTCTGCAAAAGCAATCGGACTGAGGTGGCTTCAGAGGAGACCGGTATCACCGTATCCGCGCAGATCAACCCACAGCTGCAAGAAAGTGGCGCCGTGACCCAACAGCTTGAAGGGTGGTTGCTGGGCGTGTTGGCTGTCAGCCCGTCTTTGAAACTCTTCTTCAATGGCCAGCAACTTCAGCCACGGCAGTAGACCCACACCCGATAACAAGGGCCTTTATTGGTCAATAATATCGGTCAGGCAATCGCCCATGCCTCCCCCCTCCGTCGGGAAAGTACTCCACATACCGGGCTGACACCATTCATGAACCCATTGTTCGGGCAAGGCGCATAAGGAGGGGCTGCGACGTCTGCTCGCAACGAGAGAGGTTTAACCATGAAACTGTCTGTACCCGCGTATGCCTTGAAACGGCTGGCCAAAGACCTGTCGCGAGAAAAAAAGATACCGCTGCACGCAGCCCTGAACCGGGTCGCCCAAGAGGAAGGGTTTGCGAGTTGGAGCCTGCTTGCTGCCCGCCTTTCCGCTGACAGTCCAGCGCGTGCATTGCTTTCCCAATTGGCTCCGGGAACCCTGGTGTTGCTGGGATCGCGGCCGGGCCAAGGTAAGACGGTGCTGGGCCTGGAGTTTGCTGTGCATGCCGTTGAATCGGGTCGATGCGGGTGGTTTTTCACCTTGGAGTGGAATATGGGTGACTTGATGCGCGGCCTGCGCACGCTGGGTAAAGACCCATCTGCCATCGCCGATAGATTCACCTTCGACAACTCCGACGGCATATGCTCAACCTACATCATTGATCAGCTCGCCTCTGCGGGAAGTGGAACGGTCGTAGTCATCGACTACCTTCAGCTGTTGGACCAGAAGCGAGAGAACCCAGAGCTTGCAGAGCAGGTCCAGTCCCTCAAGGCATTTGCCCGCGATCGCGGATTGATCGTGGTGTTTATCTCCCAGATTGACCGATCGTACGATCCGGTGGCAAGCCCGTTGCCGGGTCTCGCCGACGTTCGGTTGCCGAACCCCCTGGAGCTCACGCTGTTCGACAGGGCTTGCTTCCTGAACAACGGTGCGGTGCAGGTGTCAGCAGTCAGCTGACGGGTTGTCATAAGCAAAATGTGCCTATAGCCCCCGTCAAATGAGTATATTCCGCTATATAAACAATAGCATACTTCGGGTATCGGCAAGTGCACCACCTCTTGTGATGCGGCAAACAAGAGGCTGCTCACACTTGCACCGGCACCGGTGCGCGGTGCTCACGCAACACATCCACCAACCTGCGGTACAGCTGGGTGGGCGCCACGGGTTTGTGCAAAAGGGGTATGCCACTGGCGCGGGCATCACGCAAACGCTCGGGCGCGGTGTCGCCGGTGATCAGAAGGGCAGGCAAGGCGTCACCCAACTCGGCGCGTAATGCGGCAATGGCCTCTGCACCGGTGCGCTGCTCACGCAAACGGTAGTCGCTGATGACCATATCCGGTCGATGGGCGCGTGCGCTGTGCAGTGCGTCGGTTATCGACTCGACCGCCTCGCACTGGCAACCCCAACTCAGTAGCAGTTGCAACATGCCCGCGCGCACAGCCTCGTCGTCATCCACCACCAGCACCCGCATGTTCAGCTTTCGCATGGACACCGGCATGGCGTCCAGTTCTTCGTGGACCACCGCCATCTGCGCCTTGGGCAAGCCCAGCCGGAACACACTGCCGTACCCGGGTCTGGAGGACACCGCCAATGTGTGCCCCAGCGTGCGCGCCAGCCCATCCACAATCGACAGGCCCAGGCCCAACCCCTTGGTGCGGTCCCGCTCGGTATTACCCAGCTGGTGAAACTCGCGGAATATGTTCTGGTGCTGGGCCGCATCGATGCCGATGCCGGTGTCCCACACTTCAAGCTGGGTCGTGTTGCCTTGTGTACGGCACGCCACCAGCAGGCCCCCGCGTGCGGTGTAACGGATGGCATTCGTCACCAGGTTGCGCAGGATCAGCTCCACCAGCGCCGGGTCCGACTGCACTGCGGCATAGGTTTCGCGTGTCCGGTAAAACAGGCCTTTGGCATTGGCTTGCGGCGCCAGCTCATGTTCAATCTTGTTCAACAAAGGCTGCAGATGGAAAGGCCGAATTTGCGCCTCCACGACGCCGGCTTCGATGCGCGAAAAATCCAGCAGGGTATTGAGCATTTCAGCGGACGCTTCGGACACCGCGCGCGCGTTGCCCAGCACATCGCGCTGGACCGCGGTGAGCTCACTGCGTGCCAGCACTTCCAGAAACAGCCCCAGCGCGTGGATGGGTTGGCGCAGGTCGTGGCTGGCCGCGGCCAGGAATTTGGACTTGACCAGATTGGCCTGGACCGCCTCCTGGTGGGCCGCTTGCGCCTTGTCCGTTTCTTCTCGCAGCCGCACCGCCAATTCGATATTTTCAAAGCGCAGATTAATCGCCGAGCGCGCCGCAATGGCGCTGCTGCGCGCCTGAATGATCAGCGCGGCGACAAACAGCAGAGAAGCCAGTGTGAGTGTGCGATAGGTAGGGTCATCCATCAACCAGGCCTTGGATGCAAGGGCGGTGGTTTCGAAGACAACAAACACGACGAAGACCGGCAGCACGGGCGACAAGGCTGCCATTGAACTGCCCACGATACCCGCAAGCACTGCCAGGACAAAGATGCTCTCAACAAGCGTAATCGTATCCAGCGTAACCCAGGCCAGCGCGCCCCAGGCCGCGCCATACACCGCGTTCAAACCCAACAAAATCCAAACCAGGCGCGGTGCCTGCGCGGTTGAAATGCCTGTGCAAAGGTAGTGGTGCGCGTGGTGGGCCGCGTAGAGCTTGAGCGCAATGATTGCTGCAGCCCACAGCTTCATGCCCAAAGCGTTGCTGTCGTTGGACAGAGTCCACAGCAGCGCCCCGGTAATCAACAACGAGGGTAGGACCGTACTGCGTACATTGCCCAGCAGCAAGCGCAGTTGTTCCACCAGAACACGGTCCTCGTCCAGGCGCAGCAGCTTGCGCATGGCGTCGTCAGTCGATCAAGCCGCTGCGGCGCGCGGCAAAGCTGGCCTCGGTCCGGCTGGATACTTGCAACAGGCCCAGCAACGCCTGCACATGCCCGCGTACCGTGTTTTCCGTCAGACCCAGGCGCCTGCCAATGGTCTTGTTGGGCAAGCCCTGGCACAGAAGGTCCAGCACTTCGCACTGGCGTGGCGTCAGGCGCGGCCGTTCCGGGGTCTTGTCCATGCTGGCCACCGACGAATGCCCACTGGGCTGCTGGCCCAGCACCCTTGTTATCACCGCAACCATGGTGTCCGCCGTGTCCGCTTTCGACACAAACGCCGCTGCACCGCGCTGCAGCGCCAATCGCACGGTGCTGGGTGTGCTGTCCGAGGACAACATGATGATGGGAACCTGCGGCCATTTGCGTTGCAGTACCGCAATACACTCCAGACCGTTCAAACCCTGGAGCTGAACATCCAGCAGCACCACAGCGGGAGCCGCGACGGCGCTAAGCATCGCCTCTTCCAGCGAGCCGGCTTCAAACACCTCGACGTTTGGCATACCGGAGCGCAGCACCATGCCCATGCCGCTGCGGAACATGGCGTGGTCGTCAATGAGAAGGATTTCAAGTAGAGGCATGGCGCGGATTAGACCTGCTCGGTGCCGGTGGCGCAAGCGTTTTGGGCCCACCTAGTCCATTTGGACTGGCAGTCCAAATGGACTATGGGCATGGACAAGGTTCCCGTCTAAATTTGGGAACGAGATGGGGCGGCGTAACTGCAATCCGTCTTTCCATTTTGGGAGTCTTGCCGTGTCTACAGTTTTTACACCGAGGAGCCCGCTTTTCCCCGAAACCCCAGGGGCGCGCAAGCTGCTGCGCCGCTGGTTCCCCAATCTGTTTGCACTTCCGCTGTTGGCTGATCTGCGTGCCGACCTCAACGGTGCTTTGGCGGGCGCTTTGGCCTCCATTCCGCAGACCCTGGCCTATGGTTTGATCATCGGTGCCGCCATGGGCGGCGTCCATAGCGGCGTCGGTGTTCTGGCCGCGCTTTACGGCTCGGTGGTCGTCGGCCTCGTCGCCGTGCTGTTCGGCGGTTGCCCGCTGTTGGTGGCCGGGCCGCGCGCCGCGACCGTGCTGATTTTTGCGGCGCTGGTTGTGCAACTCAAACAGATGCCGGCACTGGCTGCCACGCCCGAGCCGGCACTGGCGGCGTTGACCCTGGCCTGCCTGGCTGGCCTTGGCGCGGGGCTGCTGCAAGTGCTGTTTGGTGCTCTGCGCCTGGGCCGCCTGGCCAACTACGTGCCGTTGCCTGTGGTCGCCGGTTTTGTCAACGGTTCGGCCTTGCTCATCATCCTCAGCCAGGTCTGGGCGGCAACCGGTGTTGCGCCGCAGGAGTCGGTGCTGGCACTGTTTTCGCACCTGGATGCGGTGCGCCCGGCCACGTTGCTGCTCACGGTGGCGACAGCCGCGCTGGTGCTGTACCTGCCCAAGTGGATCAAGCGCGGCCCCATGACTCTGGCTGCCGTGTTCGTCTCCACGGCGGTCTACCATCTGCTCGCTGCCATGGGCTGGGGCCAGTCCTTGGGCGGCACGCTGCCAGCGCTGCCGGACCACTTTGGTCCCAGCCCCATTGCGGGGGCGGCACTGGATCTGCTCACGGGTCCGCAGCGCCATGGCGTACTGCACTTGTTGCTCCCCGCCATGGTATCCATGGCCATCCTGTCCACGCTCGATACGTTATTGGCAACATCGGCTACCGACGGGCTGACCCAACGCCGCTCCAATGGCGGTCGTCAGCTCATGGCGGAAGGCTGGGGCAACATGCTCGCCGCCTCTTTGTCGCTGGCGCCCAGCTCCGGCAGCCTGGCACGCACCCAGGCCGCGCTCAAGGGTGGCATGGTCAGCGCCGCCGGGCCGCTGCTGATCGTGCTGATCACGCTACTGGTCACCATGGCTGTGCCGCCAGCCGTGGGCTTGCTGCCGCAGGCGGTCATGGCTGGGCTCTTGATCGCCTTAGGCGTAGAGCTGGTGGATAAGTGGACGCTGGCGCGACTGCGCGCCTTGTTTGCCGCTGGGCGCGGGTCAGCGTTGGCCCGCGGCGACCTGTTCACCGTCACCGTTGTGGTGGCAACGACCTTGATTGCCGATCTGGTGACGGCGGTGGGGGTCGGTGTGCTGGTGGCCTTGGTTTCCTTCGTCATGCAAATGGCGCACTCACCGATACGCCGCTGCTACCGCGCCAGCGCTCTCATCCCGCGTATCCATGGCGACATGCAGAGGCGCGTCTTCATCGAGCGCCACGGCCGCGCGATCGCCATCGTGGAAATGGAGGGTGCCCTGTTCTTCGGGTCCGCCGCAGCATTGGAAACGCGCATCGATGAACTGGTCGGTGAAGGCGTGCGGCATGTCGTGCTCGACCTGAAGCGGGTCAAGGATATCGATGCAACAGGCGCGCGCGCCCTTGAACGCGTCCATGCGACGCTGCGCGGCTGTGGCGGCATGCTGGCGATCGCCTACATCAACCGCGAAAGACGCCTGCGTGTGAGTGGCTTTGCTGGCACTGACCAACGCGGCCATGCCGTGGAGCGCACGATCTGGCGCAAGCTCACCTACCTGGGCACGGTTCGCAGCATCGGCGAGCCGCATTTTCTGGCCGATACCGACACGGCGGTGGCCTTGTGCGAGCCCCATCTGGCCGCGACCTTGCCCACTGGCGAGGCATCGTCGGCGCACGCGGCCATCCGGCCGCCCATTCTGCAGGCGCTCGATCGTGGCATGTTGCGCCAGTTGCGGGGGTTTCTCACGTTGCAGAGCTACCAACCGAATACCGCCGTTTTTGCCCAGGATAGTCCGGCCAATGGCGCCTATTTCGTCGCCGCGGGTTGCGTCGATGTTGTTATCAATCTGCCGGGGACCGAGCGCAAGTTCAAGGTTCAGTCACTGACCGCGGGCTCGGTTTTTGGCGAGATGGCCTTGTTCGATCCCAAACCGCGTTCGGCGAGCATCGTCGCGCAGCAGCGCACCCACTGTTATCACCTCAGCGACGAGGCCTTCCGGCGTCTGCAGCGCGAGCACAGCGAAATCGCCTTGGCTTTGCTCAGCAACGTTGCCCTGATCTTTGCCGAGCGCCTGCGCGCCACCAACACCATGCTCGCGGAAATGGAGGTATAGGGCCATGGCGGCTCTGTTCGGTTTCGGTGGTGCAAGCACTTGTGGCCCAGCTAGTCCATTTGGACTGGCAGTCCAAAAGGACTATGGGCATGGACGAGGTTCCGGCTTAAATTTGCGGACGAGACGGGGTGACTTACCTTGCTCCATCTCTCTTGTTCCTCAAGCGGATGCGTGTTATGCATTTGCGTGAGTTTGCAGTGCAACCGCAATCCGTCTTTTCATTTTTTTGGAGTCCTGCCATGTTTAAACTGTTCACGCCCAAGCCTCTGATCTTCGTGTTACCAAGCTTGTTATGGAGCGCAGCCTTGTTGTGCACCAGCGCCGTCCAGGCCGCAGGCTCCACCGGTCTACCCAACGGCATGGTTCACATCCAGTGCACCAACGAGGACAGCATGCCCGCCTGCATCGCGGGCGGTTCTGACTTCACCAAAGTCTGCTGGAATGGCGATGCCCAAGGCAGTGGCACCTGTACCGGCGCGCTGGTGGCCAACACCCGCGGCGCCTCCACAGGTTCCACCAGCACAGACTGGGCCTGCACCCGCGACAACGTGACCAAGCTCATCTGGTCGCTTGAAAGCGGGGCTGGCGATTGGACAACCTATGCCCGCACCACATTGCCCAACGCCACCAATGCAGTCAGCCGCTGCGGTCACAACAGCGGTTGGCGTTTACCCACCCGGCGCGAGCTGCTCAACATCGTGCGTACGGGTAACGGTTACCCCAGCATAGACACGCAGTACTTCCCCGGCACACAAGTCGACATTTACTGGGCAGACACCGTCTACCCGCATGACCCGGCCGACGCCTGGCTCGTCAATTTCTACAACGGCAGCATCGCTGTCGGCCGCACCGCGTATACGAACCATGTTCGCCTTGTGCGCAGCGGGCAGTGATTTGATGTCGCAGGCGACCATGGCCGTTGACATGGACCCCGTTCGCACCCGGGTGGTCAGTAGAGCGGAACCGACGTTGCTGTCACAGGCCTTGGCAAGCAACGGCAAGGCGTCTGGTTTCCCATTGGGGAATTGTGTCTGCTCGGTGCTCTTCCTCGATATCGTGGCGTACTCCAAAGAGTCGGTGGGCCAGCAGTACACAATCAAATCGCAATTCAATGCATTGATCGTGGGCAAGCTGGCCGCTATTCCAGCCAACCAGCGCATTGCGCTGGACACCGGAGACGGCGCCGGAATTTGCTTCTTCGGTGATCCCGTGGATGTTCTGGCGCTTGCGCTGGACATCCAGCGGTCCTTGGCGCAATGTAGCCCCATGAAAGTGCGCATGGGCTTGCATCTGGGACCGGTGCGCATTCTCCATGGCATGAACGGTCATGCCAACGTGGTGGGTGACGCCATCAACGTCGCGCAACGTGTGATGGGTTTTGCCAATGAAAACGCCTTGTTGGTATCCAACGCTTTTTATGACGTAGTGGCCCATTTAACCGATGGCGCTGCCAGTGCGTTCACCCCAATGGGCACACAGACCGATAAGCATGGACGGCAGCACGACATGTATGCCGCAGTTGCGAACAACCCCGATGCAACCCGTGCACGCACGCTGCACAACTGCACTTACACCCTGCCAGTGGACCTGTGCTGGCTGAACCCGGACATGGCGGCGCAGGTCGAAAAAATATTGTGCAAAGTGGTTGGCCCTGTGGCACGGGTACTCATCAAAAAAGAGGTTCCCCTGTCCTGCGACTTGGCCAGCCTGCGCCAGGCGCTGGCCCGCTACATTGATGACCGACCCAGCCACGACCAATTTATGACCGACATGGGTCGCCTGCGTTGACGGCGTGGTGCGCGGCTCACCGTACTTGCAATTGCTATTCAATAGATAGCAGACTATGCGGAAAATACGGTGGCTATGGAGTGTTATCTTAAAAGTGACTGACCGTTGAGGCGGGTTTCAAACTTCCAGGTTGTCAATCAAGCGCGTAGCGCCCAGGCGCGCCGCGGCCAGCACCACCATCGCATCGCCCGCTTGTGCGGCCTGCAGATCGGCTTGGCGGCGCACGGCCACATAATCTGGCCGCCAGCCGGCATTGCTCAGGGTTTGCATGGCCTGTGACTCCAGGCGGTTGATGCCGGTTGCATCGAGCGCCGTGTTGGCGCGCAGGGCTTCGGCGACAGTCTTCAGCGTCGCGGACAACTGCACGGCCTGTGTGCGTTCGGCCGGGCTCAGGTAGCCGTTGCGCGAAGACAAAGCCAGGCCGTCTTCGCTGCGCTGGGTTTCACCGCCGACAATATTCACCGGCATCGCGAACTGCTTGACCATGTTGCGGATCACCATCAGCTGCTGGTAGTCCTTCTTGCCAAACAGCGCGGTGCGGGCTTGTGTGCAGGACAGTAGCTTCAGCACCACGGTGCAGACGCCAATGAAAAAACCGGGGCGAAAGTGGCCTTCCAGAATATCGGCCAGTTCGCCCGGTGGGTGCACCTTGAAGGTCTGCGGTTGGGGGTACATCTCAGCCTCTTTGGGCGCAAATACCAAATCGCAGCCGGCGGCTTCGAGCTGCTGGCAATCGGCGTCGAGCGTGCGCGGGTAGGTGTCGAAATCTTCATGCGGCGCAAACTGCAGGCGGTTCACAAAAATAGTGGACACCGTGATGTCGCCCAGCGGCTTGGCCTGGCGCACCAGTGCCAAGTGGCCGGCGTGAAGATTACCCATGGTGGGCACGACGGCCGGGTGGCGAAACGCGCTCAGGTGGTCGCGCAGGTCAACAAGGGTGTGGACGATTTTCATGGTGGTGGAGCGAAGGGTAGTTCAATTCAGGGGTACCACGGAGCCGGCTCTGCCGGGCCGTAGGTATCGCCCCCTTGAGGGGGAGGCGCCGCAGGCGCTTCGGGGGGAAGCCATCTTCGGGGGGGAGCCATGCCTTCACCAGGCGTGCAGCTTGTCGTCGGGGAAGCTGCCGTTCTTGACGGCGGCGATGTAGGCCTCGAAGGCGCCGCGTATGCTGCTGGCGTCGTCCATGAAGTTGTGCACAAACTTGGGGTTCTTGCCCAGGTTCAGGCCCAGCATGTCATGCATGACCAGCACCTGGCCCGCCGTACCCTTGCCCGCGCCTATGCCGATGGTGGCGCAGTGCACCAGTTCATCGGTGAGTTCCTTGGACAGCGGGGCTGGCACCATTTCCAGCACCAGCATGCTGGCGCCGGCGTCCTGCAGCTCATGCGCCTGGCGTTTGAGTAATTCGGCACTGGCCTGGGTTTTGCCCTGCACCCGGTAGCCGCCCAGCGAATGCACGGTCTGGGGCGTAAGCCCCAAGTGGGCGCAGACGGGAATGCCGCGCTCCACCAGAAAACGCACGGTTTCGGTGGTCCAGCCGCCGCCTTCCAACTTCACCATGTGGGCTCCGGCCTGCATCATGACGGAGGCGCTGCGAATCGCCTGTTCCTTGGATTCCTGGTAGGAGCCAAAGGGCAGGTCACCAATCAACCAGGCCGTGCCCTGGGCGCGGCGCAAACCACGCGACACCATCTCGGTGTGGTAACGCATATGTTCCAGCGACACGCCCACCGTGGTGTGCAGGCCCTGGCAGACCATGCCCAGCGAATCGCCGACCAG
>JAZKIR010000037.1:0-3606 GCA_040384785.1 Pseudomonadota bacterium | reverse complement strand
AAGATAATGTTTCGTTTATCATTTGAGCAAGTTTGCAGCAGCCGTGGCACCCTCTGTCACCCGCTACCGCAAGTCCGATCAACCCCTCACCCGTTTTCCATGGTCCTGTTTTCCTTTGAAATTGCTTGTCTCAGCACGCGCTTGGCGCAGCTGTCGGCCAAGCATTTGGACCGTGCACTGTCGAGTGGGAATAACCGTCGCGCCCTGCCTGGGGCGTCTGTGAACTGAGCGCACCTAACCAGGTCGACGCGTTCTCTCCACAGCAGCCCGGGTGCGAAAGTATTCCGGGCTTTTTTGCGCCTTGTTTTTTTGTTCTTGACCCCGCTACCTGAAGGAGAACCCCATGTCCCATTTCACGCTGTTACCCACCAATATGTGCCCACCCCTGTTTACCGCCATCGGCGCCCAGGGCCAAAGCCAACACGGTGCCAAGCCCTCCCGACGCTGTGCACCCGGCTATTCCACCAGACCCCCCAGTTGTTGAAACAATCCGGCGCCCGCCTCTGCTGACGCGGCCGCCAAGCCAGGAGATTCCACCATGTTGTTAGGAAGTTTGCAGTCCAGGACCTTGCCGTATTACGCACCCAGCGGTCCTTCTGTCCGTCGTCGTTTTGTTGGTTTGTTGCGCGCCTTGAGTCGCAGCCTGGCCCGGTTGTCGCGCAGCCTGAGCGCTGCCGAACGAGCCCGTGAGCGCACCAGTGGCGAGATGGTGTTTGAGTTCTACGCCGAAGCCGGGGCACCCGAAGGCGCCTTGTATGTGAACGGTGAGTTGGTAGGTTATTTGCCGGGTGTGACCCGGCTGTAAAAGTCGCCGGACGGTGGCGGAACATGGGTGCCATGTTCCGCCACCGGACCTCTCCCAAGTGTCAATCTGTGGGTGACCTTGGTTTGGTTGTATCAGTCGGGTAGCGGATTTTGCTCCGTGTCCCCCGGCCATGCAAGCATGGCCTCCTCCTTTACCTACGCAAAACCCACTACCCGACTGATACCGCGTGGCTTAATTTGTGCTGATCAGGTGAAAGAAAAAAATGTTCGTATCAACCCTCCCAGCTGATCTCGGCGCGTTAGTCATCGCAAGCAAAGCTTGGAGCGGCAGGCATGGGGTGGCCGTTCTGCGCAGGTAAAGGAGGAGCCCGCATAGCGGGCGGGGGACACGGAGCAGAACGGCCACCCCAGGCCTGCTGCGGGCGCACGCTGAACCACCGCCCTCAGCGTGAGCGGGCCACGCAAATCCGCGCCGGGCCGCCCCAAGCGGATTTAGCCCCCTCGGGGGGCAGCGACCCGCGCAGCGGCGGAGCGTGGGGGCCACATCCTTACAATCGCGGATTCGCGCCCCACCCCGGCGCAAACACCCTTCCCACAAGGAACCGCGATGACTGCTACGCCTTCTGTTTTTGCCCAACGCATCACCAGCGCCCAAAGCACCCTCAAAGAGCTGGGCCTGGCGGCCTGCCTGGTGCCGTCCAGCGACCCGCACTTGTCTGAATACCTGCCAGCGCGCTGGCAAGGCCGTGAATGGTTGTCGGGCTTTACCGGCTCCATGGGCACTCTGGTCGTCACGCGCAACCGCGCGGCTCTGTTTGCCGACAGCCGCTACTGGACCCAGGCCGAAGCAGAGCTCGCCAACACCGGCATCGAGCTGGTCAAGATCGACACCGGTGCCTCCACGCACCACGTGCAATGGCTGGCGCAAAACACCGGCACCGGCCAGGTGGTCGGCGTCGATGGCGCTGTGCTGGGCCTGGCCGCCGCGCAACAGTTGCGCGATGTACTGGCCAAAGTCGGCGCCACGGTGCGTACCGATGTGGACCTGTTCAGCCACATCTGGCCGGACCGCGCATCCCTGCCACTGGCCCCCATCTACGAACACGACGCCGCCTTTGTCAGCGCACCCCGCAGCGCCAAGCTGGCGCAGGTGCGCGCCGCCATGGCCCACGCCGGTGCCAGCCACCATTTCATCTCCACCGTGGACGACATCGCCTGGTTGTTCAATCTGCGCGGTTCTGATGTGTCTTACAACCCGGTGTTTCTGGCCCATGCGCTGATCGATGCCAAGGCCGCCACGCTATTTGTCGCCACCGGCAAGGTGCCCGCCGCGCTGGCCGCGCGTCTGAGGGAAGACGGCGTTTCGGTGCAAGACTACGCGCTGGCTGGCCCGGCCTTGGCCACGCTGCCGGCCGGCGCCGTGCTGTTGCTGGACCCGCGCCGCGTGACCTTGGGCCTGCGCGAAAGCGCGTCCGCAGCGGTCAAGGTCATCGAGGCCATCAACCCCAGTACGCTGTTGAAGAGCCGCAAGAACGCGTCCGAAGCCGCCCATGTGCGCGCCGCCATGGAGCAGGACGGGGCCGCCATGTGCGCCTTCTACGCGTGGTTTGAAACCGCGCTAGGCAAGGAACGCATCACCGAACTCACCATTGACGAACGCCTGACCGCAGAGCGCGCCAAGCGCCCCGGTTTTGTTGGCCTGTCCTTCAACACCATCGCCGGCTTCAATGCCAATGGCGCCATGCCCCACTACCGCGCCACACCCGAAAGCCATGCGGTGATTGAAGGCAATGGCCTGCTGCTGATCGACTCCGGTGGCCAGTACCCCGGCGGCACCACCGACATCACCCGCGTCTGGCCCATCGGCACGCCCAGCGCCGCGCAAAAGCGCGACTACACGCTGGTACTCAAGGGCACGATAGGCCTGTCGCGTGCCCGTTTTCCGCTGGGCACGTTATCGCCCATGCTGGACGCGCTGGCCCGCGCACCGTTGTGGGCGCACGGCATGGACTACGGCCACGGCACCGGCCACGGCGTGGGTTATTTCCTGAACGTGCACGAAGGCCCGCAAAGCATTTCCAAGGCCATTCCCGACACCAATATGGCCATGCAGCCCGGCATGATCACGTCGGTCGAGCCCGGCCTGTACCGCGGCGGCCAGTGGGGCGTGCGTATCGAGAACCTGGTGCTTAATGTGCCCGCCAACACGGGCGAGCAGTTTGGTGACTTCCTGGAATTCGAGACGCTGACACTGTGCCCGATCGACACCCGCTGCATCGACAAAACCCTGCTGCAGGCCGATGAGATTACCTGGCTCAACAGCTACCACGCCACCGTGCGCACCCGCCTGAGCCCGCTGGTCAGCGGTGCGGCACTGGATTGGTTGCTTGAGCGCACCGAAGCGATTTAATCGCTTTTGGTGCCACGAGGGCATGAATGGCGCTCCCTGAGATACCATATTGCTATTAAATTCATAGCTAACATGCTAGTAATTACGAGGGCTATAGGCCATTTTCCACTTGGGGACTTGGTGAAACAACCCAAATTGGGTAGAAAATGCCACCCTTCGGCCCTGGGGGCAGGCGGCGGTGCATACCCCGGGTAAGTCCGGGGCAGGGTAAATGCGGATAGTGGGCTAAATTGCGGTATGAAACTTGCAAGCAGGCCTACAATAAATTGACCAAATGGTTAGCTTTTATCCATGAAACCTGATCACCCTACCGCCTCTACCCTGCCCAGGTCCCCGTCCAGCCCCCAAACGGGCGGTGCAGCCGCGCCGCCCGCCGCGGTGGAGGTGCACAACGCCAGCCTGGTCTACCAGACGGCCGACACCCCGGTCAA
>JAZKIR010000036.1:0-80061 GCA_040384785.1 Pseudomonadota bacterium | reverse complement strand
CATGACCGATGGCTCCAGCACCGACACCTCCACGCTGGCCATCACCGTCACGCCCGTCAATGATCCACCTGTAGCCGGAAATAACTCTGCAACAACCAACGAGGACACACCGATCGTCATCACTGCCGCAACGCTGTTGGCAAACGATCCTGACATAGATGGCGGTACGCTGAGCGTCATATCGGTGCAGGGCGCTACCCATGGAACTGTGTCCTTGTCGGGTGGCAACATAACGTTTACCCCGGCAACCAATTACAGCGGGGCCGCCTCTTTTACCTACACCATTAGTGATGGCAACGGTGGGACTTCCACTGCAGCGGTCAACCTGACAATCGTTGCAGTTGCCGACACACCAAACTTAGCCGTCACCAATGCCAGTGGCCAAGTATTCAACACCGGATGGGAAACCGCCGCCAATAGCGACACAACTTCTCAACCAATTGCTGGACCGACCTTTGAAGGCTGGAATCTGCTTTACCCAACCGGCACGACCGGTGGAGTACCCACTACGGCGGATACGTATGGCACTGGAGGTATGGACCGATTTGAGACTTGGACAGTAGGCGACCAGATGACCAACCAAGCTGGTAATTTGACCACTTTTTCAGCAGCAACCGGTAACGGTACGACCTTCCTAGAGCTCAACAACGCGAGTACTACTACCAACCCACAGACTCTAGGCGTTGAGCGTACCGCCGTGACCCAGGTCGGCAAGGTGTACGAATTGTCATTGGATTACGCTGGTCGACTCGGGTTCGGCACTACGTATACGGAGATCAATGTTTTGGTCAACGGAACATCCATTGGCACCCATTCATCGACCAGTTCCCAGACCGCGCTGGATTGGCAGAACCTGCACTTCAGCTTTATTGGTTCAGGCTCTGACACGATACGCATCATCACCAATGCCACCGACTTCTTGAACGCCGGCCGTGGCGCAATGATTGACGACATTAACCTGCGGTTTGGACAGGGTGCCATCCAGGGTAATGCCATTGGTGGTACGCAAACCGACATTGCCTTGTCTCAATATGTCACTGCCAGCCTGAATGACACGGATGGATCAGAGACATTGACCCTTACCTTCTCCGGCATACCCGCTGGAGCAGTCATCACAACAGCCTCCAATCCGACTGGAATTACACCGACCGCGGGGTCAGTGACCATTAGTCAGGCCGATCTGGCAAGCGCGCACATCTTGCTGCCTGCCTCGCAGGTCGGCACCTTCTCTCTCGGCGTGGTAGCAACCGCAACGGAGTCATCCAATGGCAGCGCGGCTACCAAGTCAGGGACCCTGACTTTGGAAATCATGAACAAAGGCGTGTTGGTAACGGATCTTGCTGACACAGGCGTCAACACGGCACCCGATGCGAAAAGCGATGCTCCAACAACGGCTGTCGTCGAGGCCGCCGCTACAACAACACTCACAGGTCAGGCCATCACGGGCGGATCTGGCAACGTAACCGATACGGACCCCAACGCCGGTGCGACACTTCAAGTCACCGGTTTGGTAGCAGGAGTTGGTACAACGCCTGCGGGAACAACCGCCTTGGCATCGCCTGTCACCGTGATCGGGCGTTACGGCAGTCTGCAAATTGCGGCCAACGGAAGCTATACCTATACGCTGGACAATGCCAATGCAAACACCACTGCATTGGTCACAGGTCAGAATGGCCACGACATCTTTACTTACAAAATTCGAGATGGCCAAGGTGGATACGACACTGCAACCATCGACATCACTATCAATGGCACATCTCCCGCAGTATTTGCGCTGATGGCCACGCAATCAGCCAGTGCGACGACCACTACCACGGGTACGCCGTTCACCGATTCCAGCGAAGTAGTCAGCATGGCTGAAGACTCCGTTCGCAGCGGTAATGTGTTGACCGGCACCACCAGCGCCAACGGAACCGTTGCGGTGACCACCTTCCAAGTGGCCGGTGACAATACGGTTTTCACTGCTGGCCAGGTGGCCACCATAGCGGGCGTTGGCACCCTGCAAATCAAGGCGGACGGCAGCTACACCTTCACGCCTACCGCCAACTACAACGGCGCAGTGCCCTTGGCTACTTACACAATGAACGATGGTGCCAACAGCGATACGTCGACACTGTCCATTACCGTCACTCCGGTGGCAGATGGTTTCTCCGACAAGAACGAGTCTGTTATTGTCGATACAGGGGTCAGCTCAATCAAAGGTAGCGTTCTGACCGGAACTTCCAGTGTCGATGGCACAGTCCACGTCACCACATTTGTGGTCGCTGGCGATGCAACCGTGTTCAATGCTGGCCAAACGGCCACCATGACTGGCGTCGGCACCTTGCAGATCAATGCAGATGGAAGCTACACATTTGCACCGGATGCAAAGTATGCTGGCCCAGTACCAGTCGCAACCTACACGATGTCGGATGGCTCCAGCACTGACACATCGACACTGACCATCAACGTCAACCACGCTCCAACGGCTGTTCATGACAGCGCTACAGCAACCGTTGACACACCGGTCACGATTGCCGCAACGACGCTGCTGATCAACGACAGCGATTCCGATGGCGACCCATTGACTCTTTTCTCAGTCCAAGGCGGAACACACGGCAATGTCGCCATGGTCGGAACAGACGTGGTCTTCACACCAACGGCAGGGTACACCGGTGCAGCATCATTCAACTACACCATCAGCGACGGCCATGGCGGGACTTCGACAACAACGATCGATCTGACTGTCAACGGAGTGAATCACGCTCCTGTGGCTGCGGCGGACTCTGCCACCGGCACCGCCAACACGCCGCTCACCATTGCTTCAACGACACTGCTAAGCAACGACACCGATCCCGATGGAGATCCCTTATCTATCAGCTCGGTGTTGGACGCCACCCATGGCACCGTCGCTTTGGTCGGCAACAACGTAGTGTTCACACCCACGAAGGACTACGTCGGTGATGCATCGTTCAGCTACACCATCAGCGATGGCCATGGAGGGACCTCTTCAGCTTCGGTCAACATAACCATTGCCGCAGATCTATTGAAGGCAGGAACGACACCAACTCCGTAGCCACAAGTACTGGCTTGCATGGGGTGGCCGGACACCTCATGCCTGCCGATCACTTATGTACCGGGCTCGTTGACCGCTGGCCCCGTCGCGCCGTCAAAGCCCACCGGACCCAATGCCCGCAAATCGGCCGCGTTGGTGACGCCTTCGGCAATCACCTTCAGTCCGATACTGTGGGCAATGGTGGACAGGCCTTTCAGGAATGCCTGATTGCCCGCATTGCCGTCCAGCCCGCGCACAAAACTGCCATCGACCTTGATGTAGTCCAAACCCAAGTCGTGCAGGCGGCCAATCTCACTAAACTGCCGACCAAAATGTTCAAGCCCCAGTTTGCAACCGACTCCACGCAGGTCCGCACACAAGGCCTTGAAAGCATCGAAATGTGACAGTGCGCCAGACTCGGCGACCTCCAGCCACAAACGCCGAGTGCCTGGACGGCGTTTCAACAAACGTTGCAGGTCCGCCCGGAACTCCGGCAAATGGATGGAACTCGCAGACAAGTTGATGGCCAGACCGGTGAGCAGGGGCTTGGCTTCCAACTCATCCAATCCCAAGGCAACCGCGGCCAGATCCAATTGAGGAGTCAGCTTCAGTCGCTCTGCCACGGGTAAAAATTTACCGGCTGGCTGCCATTCACCGCGTTCGTCAAACATCAGCCGCAAGGGGCACTCTCTGTGCACCAGTTTCCCGTCCAGCGACATCACGGGAAATGACACCAACCGCACCCATTTCTGATTCAGCGCTCGATGTATCAGCTTGGACCATTCTTCGGTGCTCTTGGGCGCGTCGTCGCTTACATGGAGATTCACCACTTTCAGCCCGCTCTTGCCGTCCGCCTCAACTGCAGCCAAGGCCAAATCCACTTGCGCAAGAATAGTCTCCATTTCGACCCCGGGGGGAAAATGCCCGCAGCCCAACCAGGTGCTGGGGCGATCGGGCAAATACGCCGCGGCTTCATTGGTCAGCGCGCCAAACAGTTCTTCCGCCACCTGCTGAGGTGCCGTCAGTGCTGGAACCAGCATCGCAAAATCGGCACCATTGAGCCGCGCCGCCAATGCCTCTGGATAGCGCTCCGCTACAGACAGCAGGCCGCGGCCAAAAGCGCGCAACAACTCATCCGTGTCCTTGCGGCCCAGGGATTGGTTGACCGTTGCCAAGTTGGCGACCCGTGCAATGAATACGGCTCCGCCAGCCGAATGTTCGGCCTGGACCGTGTCCCGCAAACGGGCCATGAAATTGCTGCGGTTGGCCAAGCCGGTCAAGGTGTCGCAATTGGCTTCGCGCCGAACGCCTTCGAGGCGCTTGGCCTCATCGTCAAACATGGTCTTGAGCCGCGCAACCGTGACGTTCATGGCTTGTGCCAGTTTTTTCAATTCGGGCACTGCCGGCTCTTCCATGGTGACAAAACGCCGCTCCGTAATGGCCTGTGCCTGATCGATGACCGCGTTCAACGGCCGACGCAAGCGGCGCAACACCAAGGTGGCCATATACCCGCCAGCCAGACCCGCCAAGCTCAGGGCCACGACCATTTCTTTTGTGCTCTTCCACAGGGCGGCATACGCAAAACGACTCTGGCTAACCAGGGTCACGGTGCCAAATTGCTTCCAGCCACTGGAGATTTGAGCTTGGCCTGCCAGCGCGCGGATGGGCAGCAACTGCGCAAACCACGAAGGCGCCCCCAGGTCGGTATCCGACCCGACACGTTCCGACATGGTTTTTCCCTGGGGATTGGTCACCCGGACCAGCTCGTAATGCCCCCCATCAAACAACGATGCAACCACCAGTTCTATCGTCACCTCGTCCGGATTGCTCTGGCTCAAGGACAGCGCCAGTGCCGTGGCGTTGTCGGTGTTCTTGATCGAGAGTTGGGATTCCAGATACGCGCGAGCGCTCAGCATCGAGACCAGCAGGCTCCCGGCGAGCGCCATCAGCGTACTGGCGATGATGGCAAGCCACAATTGGCGAAACATTGACATTTTTCAGCTTCCTTTCTTTGGCATCGGGATCAATCGAACCCTTCCGCCCGCGCACGCTTCAACAAGTCTTCCCATCGCGAGAGTCGTCCGGTACCCGCAGCAGGCGTTGCCTCTTTGGCGGACACACCTGTAAAGACGCCTTCGCTGTTGAAGCTAAAGACCGGAACCAGGTCCGGCCTGCGCGATGCCGGTCGGATTTCACTAATCAGGTTGTCAAGAACCAGGGGCTCCGCATCGGGTTGCGCATAGTAAGCCAGCACCATGTGGGCCTGTGAGGCCACCGCATCCGATGATCCGATCTTGGCCCGCACGTAGATGAGACGCAGTTTGTCAGGTGCCACGCCCACTTCTTTCAACGAATAGTATTTGGCGATGGCGAAGTCCTCGCAATCACCTGCACCGCGACCCAAGGTCTCCAACGGAGTCGCCCAATAGTCTTGCTGGTTCCAGATCGCCGCGTCCTCACCAAAGGTGATTTGCCGATTAAAAAAATCATTGATGCGCTTCAGTCGATCGTTATCCGAAGCGCTGCGAACACCCTGCAACAGGTTTTGCCAGGCGGCGAATTTTGGCGTGGCGCCGGCACCCCACCGCTGGGTGATGGACGCCAGCAAACGATCGAAATCGGCGCCGCCATGCGCGACCTGGGTCCACCACACAACACCGACAAAAACCACCAGCCCCGCGGTTTTTGCCAGGAGATTGAGCAATCGATGGCTGTGCGTCAACACGGAGGGAGGGCAACCAGAGTCCATCGGGGTTGCGTGCTATGCTTTTAGGATAAAGTTGTAACAGTTTGTGTAATTTTTCACACGAGGCCTCATTTTCAGACTAATTACAACCATCCATGTGGGTTTATTCGGATTTCCCCAGCAGAATCCGGCACTATCCACACTCGGCGAACACTAGCACAGTCCGTTGTCCGGCAGGCCACGGTTCAGTCGAAAAAAATAGGAGACCCCTTAAACATGATCAAGCTCACCGCCATCAGCTACGCAGTCCTGCTTGCTACCGCCAGTCTCAGCCCATTGGCGAACGCCCAGCAGTCACCCAGCACGCTGAAGGATGCAGTTGAGCGGGCCATACTGCAAAATCCTGAAGTCAAGCTGCGCTTTCATAACCTGGAAGCCGCCAAAGCCGAGCGCAGGATCGCGGAAGGCGCTTGGCTACCCCGCGTCGATCTCGAGGTAGCGGGCGGCTCTTATGAAACCAAAACACCGTCACTGGCGTCCACTTTGGGCCACCACGGCAACCGGGCATCGCTGCAGTTGCGGCAGACTTTGTTTGACGGATTCGCAACCCTGCATGAAACCCGGCGGCTGAGCTACGCCCAGCAGACTGCGTATTTTGATTTGCTGTCAGCAAGTAACCAAACCGCGCTGGAAGTGGCGCGCGCCTACACCGACGTGCTGCGTTTTCGAGAATTGGTCCAGCTTGCTGCAGACAACTTTACGACCCACCAGGAAGTGCATGACCGCTTGAGCCAAAAGGTCACCGCCGGGGTGGGCCGCAAGGTGGATCTGGAACAAGCGGCAGGGCGCATGGCGCTGGCCGAATCCAATTGGCTCACCGAATCCAGCAACCTGCACGACGTCTCCGCCCGCTACCAACGGCTGGTTGGCTCACTTCCTGCGCAAACCCTTGCCGCAGCGGAACCCATGGGCAAATTCCTGAAGCCTGGCGTCGGTTTTCTGGCGGAATCGGTACGCACCAACCCCGATTTTCTGTCGGCAGTAGCCACCGTGCGCGCCTACCGATCGGACAGCAGCGTGCGCCGTGCGGCCTACTCTCCCACTGTGGAACTACGGGCCCGGCAAAGCATGGAAACCAATCAAAATGGCGTCACCGGCGATTACCGGGACTCCGCGCTGGAAGTGGTTTTAAGCTACAACCTTTACCGCGGTGGATCGGACAAAGCCCGCGTCAACCAGTCCGTCGCCAAGCTGGGTAGCGCCTACGATTTGCGCGACAAGACCTGCAGGGACGTCTGGCAAACCGGTGAAATTGCGTTCAATGACTCCCTGCGCCTGGCGGCACAGATCAAGCTGCTTGGCCAACACGAACTCTCCACATCCAAGGCCCGCCAAGCCTACCAGCAGCAGTTCGATATTGGACAGCGCTCGCTACTGGACCTGCTGGACACAGAAAATGAACTGTACCAAGCCCGCCGCGCACTGGCTAATGCGGAGTACGACCTTCAATTGTCCGCCGTACGGGTGTTGGCCGCATCGGGTTCGCTGCTCAGTACACTGCAATTGCAAACCTTGTCGGCAGAGATTCCCGATGCCTCGGGCAACGCGGAAGACGAAGACGCGCTGATGCAATGCGACAACCAGATTCCGGCAAGTTCTACGCTAGACCGCACCTTCAACTCGCGGCCGGCGTCCTTGCCAGCCGATCCGGTCAGGCCGGTGCCCGTAGCCACGCCCACGGTGCCGGTTGCAACAGAACCTGCCAATCCGACTGCGGATTGCGCCCAACTACCCAAGGCGGTCCAAACCTGGCTGGAGGCATGGAACCGCAAGGATGTGACCCGCTACCTGGGCGCCTACTCCAGCAGTTTTGTGCCCAGCAAGGCCATGGACCGCAAACAATGGGAGGCCATGCGCACCAACCGCATCAGCCAGCAAGGGGATATCCAGATCACCACCGGCAAGGTGACCCCGCTGCGCTGCGACGCCAAGACAGCGGAAGTCGCATTCACCCAGGAATACGGGTCTGTGAATTACAAGGACACTGTCAACAAGACACTGGCCTTTGAAAACGTCAAGGGCGCTTGGAAAATCACCCGGGAAACGGTCACCAAGGGGCGTAGCTACTAGGCTTGCAATGCGGTTCAGCAACGGCCCTGAAGAACGGTTAGCGTAAAAACCCCACCAAGGTCAGCAAACCGATCAACAAAGGCTGGTGCAGCATGTACCAGCTCAAACTCCAGCGCCCTACCCAGGCCAATGGGAGCAACGGCAGGGCATTGCCACCGCGATGCATGCGGGACATCCACCTGCGATTCAGCGCGTGCTGTCCTGCCGCCATTCCCCACCACATGACGCCCAGCCAGGGCAACACCGGCACGTAGTCCTCGGTGATGGGCTTGTGGCTGACCAGCCCGATCCAGTTCAGGACCTTCAGATCCCAAGCCTCGGACATGGGCAGCAAGGCCTGCGCGTCCGAAGCAAACCAGCCCAACAGGACAGAAACCAAACCCGCCAACCACAACCAACGTCCCCACGAAACCGTCGCACGGCACACCAACAGCATGACAGCCATGCCGTGCAGCACCCCAAAGTAAATCCAGCTATCGGGAAACATCAGGGCGGAGCCCAGGCTCACGGCCACCGCACAGGCCGCTATCTGCAACCAGCGCCGCCAGAATCGGCTCCAGCTTTGCCCTGCGTGCACGGCAATCGCCTGGCCGAAGCCGGCACAAAACAGGAACAGGCTCAGAATGCAGGTGCGCTGAACCGTCCACAGCGGTGCACGGTAAAAGTCCTCATGGATAAAGCCGAAGTGGTTGAGATCAAATGCGAAATGGAATGCGGTCATCCAGACCACCGCCGCGCCGCGCAACGCGTCCAGAAACTGGTGCCGGGCTGGCACCACAGCCATATGCGCGCGCGCCACTATTTCACTATTTGCTAAGCGGCGGCAGCTCCAGCGTCAACTGCGCCGGGCCATCGATTCCCGCCCCCAGCACGGCACGCCGACCCACCACCGACTGCAGTACCAGGTTGCCATCCACCGTGGCGCCCACGCGGTAGGGCTTGGCCGGCTTGCCGTCGACCGCGATCAGCGCCGCCCCTCCACTCCGGCTATCGGCAAGCACACCAACCAATGCATAGGCCCGCTCCACAACGGGCGATGCCCCGAGCTGTGCGCCCGTATTGCCACCACCCAAGGCCCGCGCAAGGGCCTGCGGATCCAGCGCAGCGAAACTGGTGGCAGGCACACTCGATACACTGTTACTGTCTGTACTCTTCAGTATCCAATAGGCGCCACTGAGAGCCGCCAGCGCAGCCAGTGCAAAAGTGGTGGCCCGATTCACCCACACGTGTAAAGCGTTTGTTTGCATGGCACGATTATGATTGACACGAACATGAACCCGCAATCAAACCACCCCCCATCCGCACGGCGCTCCATTCACTGCGCCATGTCCGCAGGCTTCACCCTCATCGAACTGATGGTGGTGCTGGTGATCATTGGCGTACTCGCCGCGCTGATCGTGCCCAATGTGCTGGACCGCGCCGACGACGCACGTTCGACCGCAGCGCGCACCGACGTCAACAACCTGATGCAGGCGCTCAAGCTGTACAGACTGGACAACCAGCGCTACCCGACCTCGGCCCAGGGCCTGCAGGCCCTGCTGACCAAACCCACGGAGGGACCCATTCCGTCCAACTGGAAACATTACCTGGAAAAGCTGCCCAACGACCCCTGGGGACGTTCCTACCAATACCTCAATCCGGGCGTCAAGGGTGAGGTTGATGTGCTCTCCTTCGGTGCCGACGGCCAACCCGGTGGTGAGGGCAAAAATGCGGACATCGGTAGCTGGGAGTAAGTCCCCACGGTCGCCCACTTCGTGTGGCTCCCTGCCCCCCGAGGGGGTACGTTTCGCCTTGGGGCGGCCCGGCGGCGAAACAAGGCCCCCACGGTCACCCACCGCGTGTGGCTCCCTGCCCCCCGAGGGGGCGCGTTTCGCCTTGGGGCGGCCCGGCGGCGAAACTTGGCCCCCACGATCGCTCGCTTCGTTTGGTTTTACGCTGCTGGAGCTGATGGTCGTGGTGGCCATCATGGCCATGGCGACGGCGGGTGTCAGCCTGGCCATGCGGGATTCCTCACAAACCCAACTGGAACGCGAAGCGCAGCGCCTGGCCGCACTGCTGGAGACTGCGCGCGCGCAATCGCGCATGAGCGCCAACCCGGTGCTGTGGAAAACCACGGCCTCCGGCTTCGCCTTCGATGGCCTGCCCAGCGCCACCATGCCGTCCAACTGGCTTGGTACGGATGTAGCGGCAACCAGCACAAGACCGGTGGTGCTGGGCCCCGAACCCATCATCGGACCCCAGCGGATACGGCTGGCATCTCTGTCACAGCCGACCCGGAGCCTGATAGTCGCCACCGATGGCGTGCGGCCGTTCAAAGTGCTGGCCGATGCCGACGCGGTCCTTGGCACACCATGAGACTGCCTACGCGCCTCAAGACCCTGGCCCATGGTTTCACGCTGGTGGAAGTACTGGTGGCACTGGGCATCGTCGCCGTGGCGCTGGCAGCCGGCGTACGCTCCACCGCGTCCCTGACCCGCAATGCCGAGCGCCAGTCGGATCTGCTGTTGGCGCACCTGTGCGCGGAGAACGCACTCGTGGCGGTACGCCTGTCCAAGCAAATGCCGGCCGTAGGCGACAACACCACCGCGTGTGAGCAAGCGGGACACACTCTGGCTGTCACGCTATCAGTGCGGCCCACGCCCAACCCTAATTTCCTGCGCGTGGAAGCACATGTTGCGGAACGCAATGTGCATTTGCTGGCCTTGTCCACCGTGGTGGGGCGGTACTGAAATATGTGGCCCCCACGCTTGTCGCTGCGCGTACTGCGCTGCCCCCCAGGGGGGCGCTTTTTGCCTTGGGACGGCCCGGCGGCAAAAACTAGGCCCCCACGCTTGTCGCTTCGCGTACTGCGCTACCCCCCAAGGGGGCGCTTTTTGCCTTGGGACGGCCCGGCGGCAAAAACTATACCCCCACGCTTCTCGCTGCGCGCAACGCGCCACTCACCAAAACATGCAAGCGGCTTCACTTTGATCGAGCTGCTGGTCGCCATTGGCATCCTGGCACTGATGGCGGGCCTGAGCTGGCGCGGACTGGACGGCATGACCCGCGCCCAGTCGCAACTGCAGCAACGCGCCGACATGGTGTTGACCCTGCAGGCCGGGCTGTCGCAATGGACGGCGGATCTGGATGCCCTGGTGCAGTTGCCCAATACCCCAGCGCTGGATTGGGACGGACGGGCGCTGCGCGTCACCCGGCGCAGCACCGTTGCACCGGGTGAGGGACTGCTGGTCGTGGCCTGGGCTCGGCGCAGCATCGACGGCACGGGCCAATGGCTGCGCTGGCAGTCCGCGCCGGTCTACACCCGCGGCGAACTGCAGGCCACCTGGGCCAAGGCTGCCCAGTGGGCACAAAACCCGGGCGAAGACGACAAGAAATACGAGGTGCGCATCAGTGCGCTCGACGAGTGGAAGGTGTTCTATTTCCGCGCCGACGCCTGGACCAACCCGCTGTCCAGCGACGGTGCCCCGCCTCCGCCGCCGCCCACACCGTCAACCGGCGGCGACAAGCCCCTCAGCGCGGACCTGAACTTGCCCGACGGGGTGCGCCTGGTCCTGACACTGCCGCCCAGCGATGGCATTGGCGGGACGCTGACCCGCGACTGGGTGCGCGTCACCTTGGGAGGTGCCAAGCCGTGAGGGTCCAACAATCCGGCGCGGCCCTGCTGGCCGCCATGCTGACGGTGGCGCTGGTCGCCAGTCTGGCCGCGGCGGCGCTGTGGCAGCAGTGGCGCAGCATCGAAGTCGAAGCCGCGGAACGGGCCCGTACGCAGTCGTTATGGGTGCTCACCGGTGCGCTGGACTGGGCCCGACTGATCCTGCGCGAAGACGCCCGCACCGGTGGCGCCGACCATCTCGGTGAGCCCTGGGCCATACCTTTGGAAGAGGCGCGGCTGTCGACCTTTCTGGCGGCCGAAAAAGGTGTCGCGGTCGATACTGCAACCGAGGCGGCAGCCTCGCAGGTCTTTTTGTCCGGCTACATCTACGATCTGCAAGGGCGCATGAATGTGCTCAACCTGATCGAAAGCGGCAAGGTGTCTGAACCCAGCCTGCGCGCGTTTGCCAAGTTGTTTGAACAACTCGGTCTGCCCCGCAACGAGCTGGCCACGCTGACGGAGAACCTGCGTTTTGCGCTGGACAACAGCCCCAGCAACGGCTCGTCCCGCATGGCACCGCTGATGCCCCAGCGCGTGGGGCAACTGGTCTGGCTGGGTCTGTCTCCGCGCAGCCTGACCCTGCTGCGGCCCTACATCACGTTGCTGCCAGTACGCACCCCGGTGAACCTCAACACCGCCAGTGCCCCGGTCCTCAATGCCATCATCCCGTTGCTGGACATGGCCCAAGCCGAGCGCCTGGTCACGACCCGCCAGTTTGCGCATTTCCGCGCCCTCAGCGATGCGGCCAAAGTGGTGCCGGATGCCGCGGGTGATCTGAACGAAATCCTGCACAGCGTCAGCTCGCAATTTTTTGAAGTGCAGGGGCGCTTGCGCCTAGAGCAGACGGTGGTCGAAGAGCGCTCCACCGTACAGCGCGAAGGCATCCTAGTGAAGACCCTGTGGCGCGACCGTGGGACGCCAACTGCGCCGACCGGCGCCCTACAATGACAAGGCATTAAAAACCCGCATGTCCTCACTGATCGTCACGCTCCCCCCATCCCTGCCCACGCCGGCCACGTTGTGCAGCACGGTATGGACCGAAGACGGTCAAACGGTCAGCCGACATGTGGACACCCCGCTCAGCCTCTTGCCAGATACGCCCGGTGCGGAAACGGTGGTGATGGTTCCGGCCGGCAAACTGTCCTGGCACCGGCTTGAGTTCCCCAAGGGTTTGCTGGATCGCAGCATCTTCCAGGAAAGCAGCGCACCACGCCTGCGCTCCGTGCTGGAGGGGCTGCTGGAGGAACGCCTGCTGGATGAACCGGCCCAGCTCCACTTTGCAATCGCACCCGCTGCACGCGACGGTGCACCCACCTGGGTTGCCGCCTGCGACCGGGCCTGGCTCCAGGCTTGGCTGGCCGCACTGGAACTGGCCGGACGCCCGGTGTCACGTATCGTGCCCGAGCTGGAACCGACCGCAGCGGACGCACCCGACAGCACCACCGTGCATGCCGTCGGCACCACAGCCGATGACGCGCAACTGCTGTGCCGCAGCCCGCAGGGCGTGACGGTACTGCCACTCAGCCACAACAGCGTCATGCTGATGACCCACGCGGCTGCCAGCGATGCCGAGGCGCCCCTGGTTGCAGAACCCGCGGTTGCCGAGTTGGCCGAGCAGCACTTCAAGGGCCGGGTCGGCCTGCAGACCGCGCCGCAGCGCGCGCTGGTGGCCGCGCAATCGGCCTGGGATCTGGCCCAGTTTGACCTGCTGCGCACCCGCGGCACCCGCACGCGCAAGCAACTCGCCGCGCTGAGCAACCAATTGTTGCGGTCTCCGCAGTGGAAGCCTGCGCGCTGGGCTGCGGTTGCCGTGGTGCTGGTCAACATCGTGGGGCTGCAGGTCTGGGCCTGGAAAGAACAATCCGCGCTGGCCGCCAAACGGGTGGCGCTGCGCAGCATTCTGACCACCACCTTTCCGGATGTCCGCGTCGTCGTCGACGCACCACTGCAGATGTCCCGCTCTCTGGCCGACCTGCAACGCCAAAGCGGTGCGGCGTCCAGCGCCGATCTGGAGACCATGCTTGGAACGTTTCAGACGCTAGCCCTCGAATTACCTACACCTACCGCTATTGAATTTATAGCAGGCGAATTGCGGCTCAAACTACCGGGTGAGGCCGCTCCGGCACTACCCAGCGTCGCCACGCGGCTGCAAACCCTGGGCTATGCAGCGGCGCTGGACGGTGACAGCCTGGTCATCAAACAGGAGCGCCGACCATGAACCTGTCCGGCACACGCGCGTCGTCCGGCGCCCTGGGGCCACTGCGCAACCGCTGGAACCGTCTGGCCACGCGCGAGAAAACCCTGCTGGCGTCCGTGCTGGTTTTGGTCACGCTGGCCCTGCTGTGGCTGGTGCTGCTGGCGCCATCTCTGCAAACCCTGCGCAGCGCCCCAGCCCAGGCCAAAGCGCTGGACGCCCAGCTGCAGCACATGCTGACGCTGCAGGCGCAGGCCAACGCGCTGCAAAAGCAGGCCCCACTGGGTTATGACGATGCGCTGCGCGCACTGAAACTGGCCACGACACAAACACTGGGCGTCGCAGCCCAACTCAACGTGGTAGCCGACCGCGCCAACATCACACTGCAGGGCGCCAGCGCGGATGCCCTCGCCCAATGGTTGGCACAAGCACGCCTGAACGCACGCTCCACCCCGCTGGAGGCGCGCCTGACGCGGGCCGCAACGCCAGCGGGCGCCTTCACCTGGTCCGGCACGCTGGTCATGGGTCTGCCGCAACGCTGATGGCCATCTCGCGCGCACCCGGTTTGTTGCACCAGTCGCCGCCCTGGCGCTGGGCCATCGCCGGCGCACTGCTGGGTGGCATGGCCGCTACGGCGGTATTTGCACCGGCACGCTGGCTGGCAGCTGCACTGGGCCAGGCCAGCGGCCAGCAATTCCAACTCGCCAACGCCCAGGGCAGCATCTGGCAGGGCTCCGCGCAGTTGCTGCTGTCGGGCGGGGTGGGCAGCGCGACCGCCGTGGCCCTGCCAGGTCTACTCAGCTGGCGCATACGTCCGTTATGGACCGGCCTGGCCATCCAGGTCCGCAGCGACTGCTGCATCCCGCAGCCTCTGCAACTGCAGGCGCTGGCCATAGGCATCAAGGGTGTGCGCCTGGTGCTGGCAGACGGCCAGTTCCAGCTCCCCGCCAGCCTGCTCACCGGGCTTGGCACGCCCTGGAACACCGTGCAGGCACAGGGCGAGCTGAACGTATCGACGCAAGACTTCCAGTTGGAGCTGACCGCGGCCGGCGCCAGCCTGTCGGGGCGTGTACAGCTGGACGCACTGCGTATTTCCTCGCGCCTGTCCACGCTGTCCCCCATGGGCAGCTACCGGATCACGTTACAGGGCGGCCCCACACCCACCCTGGACGTCAGCACGCTGGAAGGCAGCCTACAACTCACCGGCCAAGGCCAGTGGGTGGGGCAGCGCCTGCGCTTCAGCGGCGTGGCCAGTGCGGCGCCTGAACGCGTCGAAGCGCTGACCAATCTTTTGAACATTCTTGGGCGGCGCGATGGCGCACGCTCCATCATCACCGTGGGCTAAAGTGAGACCGCAGTACATGAACACAGCTATTAACAAACACCGCCACACTGCTACTAATTTGATAGTGATATGTGCAGTATTGACGTGGGCTAGTGGCCTATTTTCCGTAAGTGCCTTGGCCCAAAACGGCCCTGTGGCAGCGCAGAACAACAGCGTCAAGCGCGGCGACCCGATCACGCTGAACTTCACCAATGCCGAGATCGACGCGGTGGCCCGTACCATGGCCACGTTGACCGGGCGCAATGTTGTGGTGGACCCGCGCGTCAAGGGCACCATCACGCTAACCACCGACAAACCCGTCACACCGGCCGTGGCCTACGCCCAGTTCTTGGCCATGCTGCGGTTGCAGGGCTTTACTGTGGTGGACGCTGCGGGCCTGGACAAGATCGTGCCCGAGGCCGATGCCAAGCTGCAGGGCGGCGCCGTGTTTGACAACACGCTGGTGGGCGGCAACCAGATTGCGACGCAGATCTTCAAACTCCATTTTGAAAACGCCAACAACCTGCTGCCGATCCTGCGCCCGCTGATCAGCCCCAACAACACCATCAACGTCAACCCCGGCAACAACTCGCTGGTGATCACCGATTACGGCGACAACCTGCGCCGCATCGCCCAGATCATTGCGGCCATGGATGTGTCCAATGCCACCGACGTGGAAGTCATCAACCTCAAGCACGCGATTGCCGTCGATCTGGCGCCGCTGGTACTGCGCCTGCTGGAATCCGGCGGCGGCGTTGCGGCGGTGCCAGGCGGCGCGGCTGACGGCAGCTTCAAGACCACGCTGATTGCCGAGCCACGCTCCAACACGCTGATACTACGTGCGGCCAACCCGGCCCGCATGGCCCTGGCCAAATCGCTGATCGACAAGCTGGACCAGCCCGGCACACAAAGCGCCACCGGCAACATCTACGTGGTCTACCTGAAGAATGCCGAAGCCACCAAGCTGGCCGCCACCTTGCGTGCTGCCATGTCGGGCGAAGCACGCAGCGCCACAGCTGCGACTGGCAGCACACCCGCAGCCCCCACCGGTGCAACGGGCGCGGCAGCAGGCAGCAGCGGCAGCACGGCCACCAGCCAGTCCACCACGGGCGGACAAATCCAGGCCGACGCAGCCACCAACTCGCTGATCATCACCGCGCCCGAACCGCAATACCGCCAGTTGCGCGCCGTCATCGACAAGCTGGACACCCGCCGCGCCCAGGTTTATGTAGAGAGCCTGATCGTCGAGGTCAACGCCAACAAGGCTGCCGAATTCGGCATCCAGTGGCAGGGCCCGCTGGGCCAGGCCGGAGACTCCAGCGTCGGCATCCTGGGCACCAACTTCAAGATAGGCGGCACCAACATCGTCAGCCTGGCCACCAATGCGCTGACCGGTGGCGCGACCCTAGCTACCGGCGGCAACCTGGCGGTGGCCAACAAGGTCAACGGCGTCTACGTGTTGGGCTTTCTCGCACGTTACCTGCAGGAAAATGGCGATGGCAACGTCCTGTCTACACCCAATTTGCTGACACTAGACAACGAAGAAGCCAAGATCGTTATCGCACAGAATGTGCCATTTGTGACCGGCCAGTTCACCAATACTGGCGCGGGTGGCAATTCGGGTTCGGTCAACCCGTTCCAGACCATTGAGCGCAAGGACGTGGGCATTACGCTGAAGGTCAAGCCCCAGATCAGCGAAAACGGCACCGTCAAAATGACCATCTACCAAGAGGTGTCGACCATCCAGGCCGATACCAAACAATCGGCCAACGGTCCCACCACTAACAAGCGCACCATCGAATCCAACGTGCTGGTCGATGATGGCTCCATCGTGGTACTGGGCGGCCTTTTGTCGGATGAATACTCCGGCAACCAGGAAAAGGTGCCCGGCCTTGGCGACCTGCCCGTGTTTGGCAATCTGTTCAAGTCCGAAACCCGCAGCCGCCGAAAGACCAATCTAATGGTGTTCCTGCGGCCCGTGGTAGTGCGGGACGCCGCTACCAGCGACGCCTTGTCACTAGACCGCTACGATTTGATGCGCACCCTGCAGCAGCGTACCCAGCCGCCTGCGAGCAGCTCCGTGCCGGTCAACGAGATTCCCATGCTACCGACGGCACCCGTACCTCGGCCCGCCGCAACGCCCGAGGCCAAGCCATAACCATGGGCGCCGCCGTGTTATACCCCTTGCCCTACGCCTTCGCGCGCAGCCACCAGCTATTGCTGGAAGAACAAGACGGCCGTTTGACGCTGTGGCTGCACGACCTGGCCAGCGAAGCCGCGCAGAGCGCTGTCGGTGAGGTGATGCGCAAGTTTGGCGTAGCCCAGGTCGAAACCGAAGCCGCTGAACTGCTGCGCCAGCGCATCAGCGCCGCCTATGCGCAAAGCGAGTCCAGTGCCGCCACGGTCATCAGCGAAGTCGAGGCCGATGTGGACCTGTCCCGCATGATGCAGGCCCTGCCGGCGATTGAAGATTTGCTGGAAACGTCTGACGACGCACCCATCATTCGTATGCTGAACGCGCTGCTGACACAGGCCGCACGCGACGGCGCCAGCGACATCCACATTGAACCGTATGAGCGCCACTCCAGCGTGCGTTTCCGCGTCGATGGTTCGTTGCGTGACGTGGTGCAACCCAACCGCGCGTTACACGCGGCGTTGATCTCGCGCCTGAAGATCATGGCCGACCTGGACATTGCCGAGAAGCGTATGCCGCAGGACGGCCGCATCAGCCTGCGCATCGGCACCCGCGGTGTCGACGTGCGCGTCAGCACGCTGCCCAGCGCACATGGTGAACGCGCCGTGTTGCGCCTCTTGGACAAGAGCGGCGGCAAGCTGAGCCTGGAATCGGTGGGCATGCAGGGTGATGTGCTGGCACGTTTTGAACACCTGGTGGCCCAGCCCCACGGCATCATTCTGGTCACCGGCCCCACCGGCTCGGGCAAGACCACGACGCTGTACGCCGCGCTGCAAAAGCTCGACACCCGCCGCCAGAACATCATGACGGTGGAAGACCCCATCGAGTACGAGTTGGCCGGTGTCGGCCAGACCCAGGTCAACGCCAAGATCGACCTGGACTTTGCCAAGGCCCTGCGCGCCATCCTGCGCCAGGACCCGGACGTCATCATGATCGGTGAAATCCGCGACTTCGAGACCGCACAGATCGCCATCCAGGCCTCGCTGACCGGTCATCTGGTGCTGGCCACGCTGCACACCAATGACGCGGCCAGCGCCGTGACGCGGCTGACCGATATGGGCATCGAGCCCTTTCTGCTCAGTTCGTCGCTACTGGGCGTATTGGCCCAGCGGCTGCTGCGCAAGTTATGCGTGCAATGCCAGGGTGCGGGCTGCCCGGCCTGCGGCCATACCGGCTATCTGGGACGCACCGGTGTATTCGAGTTGCTGGTCACCGACGACGCCATCCGCGCGCAAATCCACCACCAGGCCTCGGAGGCCGATATCCGCACCGCGGCGCTGGCCGGTGGCATGACACTGATGCGTGAGGATGGCGAACGGCTGGTGAACATGGGCATCACATCGCGCGAAGAGCTGGTGCGGGTGACCCGGGACTAGCCTGTGATTCAACACCTACTTTTACTTTAGCTCCATTGCTGGCGACCCACAATTGTTGTATCAAGGAATAAGTACCCATGGCGCTCCAATACGAACTCAAACAAGGCAACTACCACCTGTACGACTTGAGTACGCCGCAAAGCGTCGCCACCGGCGAACACCGCCTGCGCTTGATGACGGACACGGTCGCCATTGCGTTTGATGTGCGCACCGGCAAGTTACATGAGCATGGCCATCCGACCCGCATCCACTCCTGGGCCAGCAACACACGCCGGCGCCTGCGCGCGGCCGGTGACTACGACCGGGCCAACGACATCGTGGTGGTGTCCGGCCCCTTGCCGGTGGACGAAATCAACAAATGCCTGCGCATCACGGGTTACTGCCGCAACCTGTTTGATAGGTTGGCCAGCCTGCCACATGGCAAACGATTGGCGGCGCACTGAAAAGTAACGTTGGCTTACTCGTACGCCACCAACCGCGGACGTTCTTCTTCGCTGAACAAACTTTGCTTCAACTGCGCCAGGCTGGACTCGCGCTCGGACTCGCTGGCATTGGACTGGGTCTTTAGCAGCTTGCTGCGCTCCTCCTGGTAGCGGGTTATGCGGCCTTTCCAAGCCAGCTCATCACGATCCACCTCGGCCAGGCGCGAGGCGGCCTGGGGGTCAAACTCCTTGGCCCGCATGCGGTAGATGTCGTCCTCGCTGGCGCCCTTGGCGCGCATGTCGTTGGCCTGTTGCTCCACGCGCACCACCACGCTGGTGGCGTCACGCTCCTTGCGCAGGTTCTCCGGCATGGCCGCATCCAGTGCCGCCAGTTGCTGCTTCTTTTGCTGCGCGTTCAGCGCGGGGTTCTGGCTGACCTCCAGGCGCGCAACGGCATCCATGTCGTAGGCGTCTTCAAAGCCAAACATGCCTTGTGTTTCTTCAACGCTGAAATAGCGCGAGCGCAGGTCCTGCATGGCCAACAGGCGTCCGCGCACGGCGGTCAGACTGTTACCGGCGAGTTGCGGCTGGCTTTCCACACGCACCAGTTCGCGTTTGAATTCGATATACAGGCCCAGCAGGCGCTGCGCCTTTTTGGCCTGTGCCAGTGGCAGCTTGCGGTCCAGCTCGTTGCGGATTTGCAGCGTGATGGTTTCTACGCTTTGCTCACCGACGGCGCTCAAATAGTAGTCAAACAAACGCTTCAGTTCGCCATAGGGCAGCATGCCGGAAGCCCCTGCGGCAGCACCGCTTGGTGTGCTCTGGAGATTGCCGTCGGGCAGGGTGTCCTGCATGGAGCGCACAAAGGGTGCGCTACGGCTGACCGGCCCGATCACGGCAACCGGAGGGACGGCGGCTTCCTCCGCTGGCCACCAGGCCAGCAAACCGCCGCCTACCAGGGCCAGGCTGAGCAGGCCCAGGCTGACCCGAGCCGAGCGTCGCATAGGCATGGCCGTTTTACAGGCCCAGGCCTCGCAGGCGGTTCGCGTGCTGGCGGAAGATGGTGACCGGATTGGTCTCGAACAGATTGGTCAGGCCCACGGTCTGGTTCACTTCGTCCAGGTGGTTCATCGCGTAATCATCCCGGATGACACGGCCCAGATGGCTGGAGCAGCTGGCTACCAGGCCGTCGTTCTTGGCGCCGGCAAAGGCCAGTGAGGTCAAGGCCAGCGCGGGGTCAATGGGGTCAAACACATTGGTGTACGCCTTGGCACCGCTCCACGAGAAGTAGGACACGCCACGCGCCGTGTAGGCGCCTTCACCGCAGGATGAAGTGGGCACGCCCCAGGGGTGGGCCTGGTTGAATCGCGCGGCACCGGCGGTGCTCAGCGACTGGGCCGCGGCCAGTGAATTCTGGCTCAGACCACCACCACCCGACAGGAAGTTGATGATGGTTGCCAAGCCGTTGTTGATCGAGACAATCACCGCATTGGACAGCGATCCGGGAGGTGCCACCTTCAATAACAGGTCGGCCACGGCCGAGCCCTTGTTGACACCACCAATCGAGGTGGCCGAGGCGATCAGGTCCGGACGGACCGAGGCCACGTAACGAATCGTCGGGCCACCATGGCTGTGGCCAATCAAGTTGACCTTGGCGGCGCCGGTGGCGGCCAGTATCTGCTTGACCTGGGTCAGCAACTGCTCACCGCGCACTTCGGTGCTGTTGGCGGCGGACACCTGGGTCACATAAACCTTGGCGCCATCGGCCCGCAGCGCGGAAGGGATGCCGTACCAGTATTCGACCGGTCCGAGATTGTCAAAGCCAAACAGCCCGTGCACCAGCACGATGGGGTATTTGGTCTGGGTATAACCCGCCGCCAGGGTGGAAGCGGGGAGTAGGGATAGCGCCATCAGGCAGGCGCCCAGCCATGTCATCAAGGTCTTCTTCAAAATATTCTCCAGTAGAGCCACAGGCTCAAAGGGTTGATAGAAATTCGTCTGAAAGGCAGTGCGACCTCTTTGGTGGGGGCGCTGTCGCTGGCTGACCCGGTACCGGTCGTTTGTGTTGACCGGTCTGAATCAAAAAAGCACGATCGTGCGTTTCATGTATGGTAAAAAATCACACAAAATTTGTCACGCTGGTAAACCCGGATGACGTAGAAATGTGATAGGCGGGTTAACACCAATGTGTTGGATGGGTGTTTGCATGCGGCTGCTGGGGCACAGCCCCCGAGTCGAACGATCTGTGCAACGGCTAACATCACCCCATGCCCGCCTATACCTTTGAAGCCCTCGACGCCAATGGCAGCACCCGAAAGGGCGTCATAGAAGCCGACACGGCCAAGGCCGCACGCGGCTTGCTGCGGGCCCAGTTGCTGGTGCCGCTGGCCGTAGAGCCGGTCGCGCCCGGCGCGGCAGGTAGCGGTGATGCCAACACCGGCACGCAGGGCACCACGCTGTGGAGCAGCCGCGTGTTCAACGCCACGGCGCTGGCCATCTGGACACGCCAGATCGCCGGCCTGGTCTCCTCCGGCCTGCCGCTGGAGCGCGCGCTGACCGCCCTGTCCGAGGAGGCCGACGACGAACGCCAACGCAACCTGGTGGCAGCCCTGCGCTCCGAGGTCAACGGCGGCACCGCCTTTGCCACGGCCCTGGCGCAGCACCCGCGCGAGTTTGCCCCCACCTATTGCGCCGTGGTCGGTGCCGGTGAGCACAGCGGCA
Source organism: Pseudomonadota bacterium (assembly GCA_040384785.1). GTDB lineage: Bacteria > Pseudomonadota > Gammaproteobacteria > Burkholderiales > Burkholderiaceae_C > Allorhodoferax. The sequence goes on along the minus strand of JAZKIR010000036.1, from coordinate 58,328 downwards.
ACCTGGGCCTGGTGTTGGAGCGTCTGGCCGATGACCTGGAACAAAGCCAGGCGCTGAAGTCCCAATTGATAGGCGCGGCGCTGTACCCGGCCATCGTGACGCTGGTGGCCATCACCATCGTGATGTTTCTGCTGGGTTATGTGGTGCCGCAGGTGGCCGAGGTGTTTGCCGGCAGCAAGCGCGCATTGCCGCTGCTGACGGTGATCATGCTGGGCATCGGCAATTTTGTCCGCAACCAAGGCTGGTTGATGCTGTTAGCTATTATTTTTATAGCTGCATGTGCACGTTTTGCGTGGGCTAGCGCCACATTTCGTGAAAAGTTCGACGCCATGTGGCTGACTTTACCCATTTTGGGTAAGCTTTCGCGCGGTTACAACGCGGCGCGTTTTGCCGGCACTTTGTCCATGCTGGCCGCGGCCGGTGTTCCCATTTTGAAAGCACTGCAGGCGGCCGCCGACACGCTGTCCAACCGCGCCATGCGCACCGATGCGCTGGACGCGCTGGTGCTGGTGCGTGAAGGTGCGCCGCTGGCCTCGGCCATGGCACAGAAGAAACGCTTTCCCGGGCTCTTGAGCATGTTCGCCCGCCTGGGCGAACAAACCGGCCAGTTGCCGCTGATGCTGGAGCGCGCGGCCAAACAACTCGGCACCGAGGTGCAGCGCCGCGCCATGCAATTGGCCACGCTGCTGGAGCCCTTGCTGATCGTCGCCATGGGCCTGGTGGTCATGCTGATTGTGCTGGCGGTGCTACTGCCCATCATCCAGCTGAACCAATTGGCAAGGTAATGTCGCCCCCACGCTCCCCGCTGCGCGTGGTTCGCTGCCCCCCGAGGGGGCCGGAACTTGCTTGGGGCGGCCCTGCGCTGCGTTCTGTCGCCCCCACGCTTGTCGCTTCGCGTACTGCGCTGCCCCCCGAGGGGGCTAAATCCGCTTGGAGCGGCCCGGCGCGGATTTGTCACTCCATGCTTGTCTCTGCGCTGAGCATCCTCCACTCCTCTTAAAAAGGCACGCCATGTCCGACTGGAACGAAGGTTATGTCACCGACATTGGCTACACCTACGGCTACTACACCGAACTCAACCCGCTGCGTACGCGTCTGGCGCTGTTGAACGCTGGTTGGGTGGCGCCGGCCATGCTGACCGACGGGCCTGCCTGCGAGCTGGGCATGGGCCAGGGCGTCAGCGTCAATGTGCACGCGGCAGCCTCGGGCAACACCTGGTACGGGACCGACTTCAACCCATCGCAGGCCGCCTTTGCCCAAGAGCTGGCCGGCGCCAGCGGTGTGGACGCGCAGGGCACACGCCTGTTTGATGAGGCCTTTGCCGATTTTTGCCAGCGCCCCGACCTGCCGGACTTCAGCTACATCGGCGTGCACGGCATCTGGAGTTGGATCTCCGACGCCAACCGGGCCGTGATCGTGGACTTTGTGCGGCGCAAACTGAAGGTCGGCGGCGTGCTTTATATCAGCTACAACACCCAGCCGGGCTGGGCCGCCATGGTGCCCATGCGCGATTTGCTGACCGAACACGTGCAGGTGATGGGCGCGCCGGGTAACGGCATTGCCAGCCGCATCGACGCCTCACTGGCCTTTGCCGAACGCCTGATGGACAGCAACTGCCACTACGCACAGGCCAACCCCCAGGTCGGCGTGCGGCTCAAACGCATGCAGGGCGTGAGCCGCAACTACCTGGCACACGAGTACTTCAACCGCGACTGGCAACCCATGTCGTTTTCCAGCATGGCGCGCTGGCTGGAACCCGCCAAACTGGGCTATGGCTGCTCGGCGCACTATATGGACCACCTGCCAGCGCTGAACTTCACACCCGCGCAGCACGCACTGTTGCTGGAACAGCCCGATGCGATGTTCCGCGAGACCGTGCGTGATTTCTTGGTCAACCAGCAATTCCGGCGCGACTACTGGATCAAAGGTGGGCGCCGGCTGGTGCCGGCCGATCAGGCCCTGGCGCTGCGCCAGCAACGCGTGATACTGGCCACCCCGGCCGCCGACGTGGTCATGAAGGTCAAGGCACCGGTTGGCGAAGCGTCGCTGACCCCGGCGATTTACGCACCCGTGGTGGCCGCGCTGGCCGATCACCAGGTACACAGCATTGGCGACCTGTGGCAACAACTGCAAGCCGGTGCTACCAAACCACCCATCAGCTTTGCCCAACTGGTCGAGGCCATGGTACTGCTGGTCGGCAAGGGTGATGTTGTGCCGGTGCAGGACGAGGCCGCCGTGGAGAAGGCCAGGCCACAGACCGAAAAACTGAACCGACACCTGTTGGGCATGGCGCGCAACCATGCAGACATTAGCTGCGTGGCCAGCCCGGTCAGTGCCGCAGGCGTAACGCTCAGCCGCTTTCAGCAGCTCTTTCTGCTGGCCATGCTGGAGGCCAAGAGGCCGGTAGTCGACACGCCGGACCCGGCCGTACTGGCGGCCTTTGCATGGGCCGCGCTGCAGGCCTTGGGTCAGCGCTTGCTGAAAGACGGCAAGCCCATGGAGGCGGCCCAGGACAACATCAACGAACTGACCGTGCAGGCCACCGAATTCATCAACAAGCGCCTGCCCACGCTACGCCGCTTAGGGATAGTGGAGTGAAATAGGCCCCCACGCTTGTCGCTGCGCATACTGCGCTGGCAGGGCCTGAGCCGGAGCCATCAGCCCCACGTTAGGCGGTCGGGTCAATCTTGTGCACGTAGGCCTGTGCCACACGCGGCAGCACATGCAGCAGTTGGGCAATCTCTTCCATATCGTCGGGTAGCGCAGGGTTGTCCCAGCCGTACGTGCTATGGCGCGCCAGGCGCACGGCCAGCACCACATTGCGCACAATGGCCTGGTCCGCGTGGCGGTCGTCGCTGATGCGCACCAGCAGCTCCGGCAGGTGCCACAGCTTCATCAGCGCCTGGCGCAAATCGTCGAGTTCGATGTGCAGCACATCACGCTGCACGGCGACGGTGCGCAGCGCAGGGTCGGCGCGTTGGGCGGCGGTGATCCGCAGTTGCAGCGTGGGGGCATGGCACCACATCAGCATCTCGGCAAAGTCGTGCAGGAAAGCCGCCAGCCGTATCGGGCCGACATCGGTATCGCCCCGGTGCACGGCAAAACCCACCGCAAAGTGGGCGGCCCGCTCGGCGCGGCGCAGCAGCGCACGCAGGCCCTCCAGCGCAGCGGGTTGGTCGTGCAGGTGGTCTTCCACGGTGGCCTGCAGGCCAAAGCCTCTGAAGAATGGCGCCACCCCCGTCATCAGCAGGGACGTGGTCACACTCTCGGTTTCGGTAAACGTGCCAGGGCGGCGCTGGCCGGCAACATACGCCAGCAGCTTGAGTGTCATCAAGGGGTCGCCCTCCATGGTTGCGGCAAGCATGCTGGCATCCACATTGTCCTGGTCGGCGCGCAAGACCTCCAGCGCCCGCGAGGTCTTGGCCAGCACGGGAATTTGCGCATCGCGAAAGTAGCGGGTCCAGGCTGCCAGGTCCTGCAAGGGTGCTTGCAGATAAGGCGCATGTGCCGAAGTGGTAGTACTGGCGAGAGGAGTGGGGACCGTGGCCATAGGCCAAAGTATCCGCGTGCAGTGGACGCAGGTCAATGCAGATAAGTGTGGCCCCACGCTCGCGCACTGCGTGTCACTCGCTGCCCCCCCCGGGGGGCTAAATCCGCTTGGGGCGGCCCGGCGCGGATTTGTGGCCCCGCAGTCGCCACTGCGTGTGGCCCGTTGCTCGCTCAGGAATTTGCGTTGGCAGGCTGGTGTTCAGCGCGACCATGGCGGGCCTGGCGCTGCGCCAATTGCCGGGCCTTGATGCTGTGTTGCGGCGCTTGTGGCCGTGGCAACACGTCGTGCAGGCAGCGCGGGCGCGCATGGGCGCCACTGTGCAGATAGTCCTGCAGCAGCATCTGGCGCACAACCTCCACTGGCAGTCCGCGTTGTGAGCCCAGGTAGTCAAACAGTGCGTCCACCAAGTCCTCGGGTGTCAACCCGTGCGTCTTGGCAGTGGTTTGCCATAACCAGCCGCTCCAGGCCCAGAAGGACGCAAACGCCGATGAGCCATCCAACAGCACCTGCAGCGTTTGGCCAAAGCGCCCGGAGTTGGCCACCAAATCCCAGTAGCGGGCCATCCGTACAAAATGCTGCACCGTGGGCGCATCCACCACACCGGTCTGGCGCACCGCGTAGGGCGGCAGCGGGTCGTAGACCATGCCGTGCTCCAGCGTGTGGCGCGCAATCGGCGTGCCGCGCAGGCGCTTGAGCAGACCGAGCTGTATCTCATGCGGGCGCACCGCGTAGAGCCGGTCAAAACCTGCGGCAAAGCTGCCCAGCGTTTCACCGGGCAAACCAAAAATCAGATCGGTGTGCAAATGCGCCGGTGACTGCTGCACCAGCCAGCCCAGATTGGCCAACGTCTTGGTGTTGTCCTGGCGGCGCGAGATGCGCTGCTGCACCTCGGGGTTGAAGGTCTGGATACCGACCTCCAGTTGCAGCACGCCGGGTGGAAACTGCGCCATCAAGACCTTGAGCCGGTCCGGCAAATGGTCGGGAATGACCTCGAAATGCACAAACAAGTCGTCTGTCATGCGGTCCAGAAAAAACTGCAGGATACGCGCAGAGGTATCGATCTTCAGGTTGAAGGTGCGGTCGACAAACTTGAAGTTGCGCGCGCCGCGTTGGTACAGACCGTCCATCTCGGCCAGAAACGCATCCAGGTCAAACGCAACGGCCGTCTTGTCCAGCGAGCTCAGGCAAAACTCGCATTTGAACGGGCAGCCGCGCGAGGCCTCCACATACAACAGGCGGTGCGCCAGGTCGGCGTCGGTGTACAGCGCATAGGGCAGGGCAATGGCGTCCAGTTCAGGTTGCTCGCCCACAATCACCTTCATCAAGGGTTGGGGGCCATGCAGCAAGGCCCGGCACAGCTTGGGAAAGCTGATATCGCCCCAACCGGTGATGGTGTGGTCCGCCAAACGCACGACCTCCTGCTCGGCCCACTCATGGCTGACCTCGGGCCCGCCCAACACGATGCGGATGTCGGGCCGTGCGGCTTTCAGCAGGCGCACCAGTTCGGTGGTCTCGGTCACGTTCCAGATGTACACGCCAAAACCGATGACGCGGGGCTGCAACGCCAACAACTCGTCCGCCAATTCTTGCCGCTTGCGGGTGATGGTGAACTCGCGCAGCACGGTCTGCTCCGCCAAGTGCCCCATATTGGCCAGCAGGTAACGCAGGCCCAGGGAGGCGTGGATGTACTTGGCATTCAGGGTGCAGAGAACGATGGCGGGGCCGGGAGTGTGCATGCCCAATTATTCAACAGCTCACTGACCGATTCTTTGCCGGGCTGGGCCACCACCCGAACGAATGGGTGGCCCGTCGGTGAAAATCAGGGTTTCCGGCCACCCACCTCCCCCCAAATGGATTCCATCGTCCTGACGTCACTGCTTCCGGTTGTTTTTCTCATTGCTATTGGTTTTATAGCGTGTCATGCAGGTTGGATGAGGGCTGAGGCCACAAAAGACTTGGGACGTTTGGTGTTCATGGTGCTCACGCCGGCACTATTGTTCCGCACCATGAGCACGGTGCATGTCGAGCAACTGGACTTCAAACCCGTGGTGGCCTACTTTGCCGCCGTCATCGCGATGTTCCTGGTCATGCTTGCGTGGGGCAAGGCCACACAACGGGCCTCGGTGTTGGCATTGGCCGCCACCTTCAGCAATACGGTGGCCATTGGCATTCCCTTGATTGGCCTGGCCTATGGTGAAGCCGGCATGGTGACGCTTTTCACGATCGTCTCGCTGCACGCGCTGGTGGTGCTGACGCTGGCAACGATTGCGCTGGAACTGGCCGTGGTCCGTCAGGCAGCGCACAGCATGGCAACACCCAATACCGCCAAGGCCCACTGGCAACGCCCGGTGTTGGACGCGCTGCGCAACGGCATCCTGCACCCGGTGCCGCTGCCCATCATCGTGGGCCTGATGTTTGCGCAAACCGACTGGGTCATGCCCGTGGTGTTGGACCGCCCGCTGCAACTGCTGGGCAATGCGATGGGGCCGATGTCACTGTTGCTGGTGGGCGCCACACTGGCCACTGCACGGATTGGGGCGCAGCTCAAGGGCGCGTTCGGTCTGGCCCTGCTGAAGAATCTGCTGCTACCGGCATTGGTGGCCGCTGTGGGCCTGATGCTGGGACTGCACGGCCTGCCGCTGACCGTGATGGTGGTCACCGCGTCCTTGCCGATCGGTGCCAACGTCTTCATGTTTTCGCAGCGTTACAACGTGGCCGAAGAACTGGTGACCGCCAGCGTGGCGGTATCCACCGCGCTGGCGATTCTGTCCGTGTCGCTGGTCATGGCGCTGGCCGAGCATCTATAGCCCCAACACCGAGCGGCAGCGTACTACGCGACGCGACAAGCGACAAGCGACAAGCGCGGGGGCTTTAACGCTTATTCCAGCAGCGTGGTTTCCAGAAAACGCACGGTGGCGTAGAACTCGAAGTCCGCATTGGCCTTGCGTTTGAAGCCATGGCCCTCGTTGTCAGCCAACAGGTACCAGACCGGCACGCCATTCTTGCGCACCGCGGACACAATCTGCTGCGCCTCGGTGTAGGGCACGCGCGGGTCGTTCTTGCCCTGGATGACAAACAAAGGCACTTTGATGGCGGCGGCGTTGTTCAGCGGCGCAATCTTTTCATGGAAGGCGCGCATGGCCGGGTCGCGCTCGTCACCGTATTCGACGCGGCGCAGATCGCGGCGGTAACTTTCGGTGTTGTTCAAAAAGGTCACGAAGTGGCTGATGCCGACCACGTCGATGGCTCCACGTATCAGCGGGCTGTAGTCCACGGCAGTGGCCAGGCTCATATAACCGCCATAGCTGCCGCCGGTGATCGCGATGCGCTTGGCGTCCAGGCGGGGATGCTGGCCAGCCCAGGACAAAAACGCACCGCCATCCTTGACCGAATCCTTGCGTTTGAAACCGTTGTCCAGGTCGAGGTAGGTCTTGCCGTAACCCCTGGAGCCGCGCACATTGGGCAGCAGCACGGCAATGCCCAATTCGTTCAAATAGTAGTTGTAGCGCCCCATGAAGCGCACCGTGGATTGCGCCTCGGGACCACCGTGAAAGCTGGTCAGCAGGGGCCGCTTGCCGGGGAACTTGGTGGCATCGGGCAGGAACAACCAGCCGCTGACCGTCAGACCATCAAAGCTCTTGATCTGGACCAGCTCGGGGCTGACAAAGGTCTCGGGCTTGATACCGGACGCCGTGCCGGCCACGGTCCAGCGCTCGGTCTTGCCGGTGGCCGCGTCCAGCGTGTAGACATCGCCCGGACTTTGCGGCGAGTTCAGCGAATACGCCAGCGTGCTGCGTTGCACTTCGTGCCAATCGCCACCGCCAATCGCTCCGGCGCCCAGCTCGGGGCGAGCCAATTCCTTGCCGGTAGCTGCGTCAAACAGGTGCACCTCGTCACGGCCATTGTTGTTGGCCACAGCCATCAGGCGTTTGCCATCGGCAGATAGGGTGAAGGTTTCAATGTCCCACGGGATGTGGCGCGACAGCACGGTCAGTGATTTGTCGCGCAGGTCGTACACCGCCAGTTCGGAAAACTCGCCACCCTGGTTGGTGGTCAGGAACAGGCGCTGTTTGTCCAGACTCCACTCAAAGCCGGTGTAGCCCGCTGCAGGGGCACCGTCCTTGGGCAGAATTTTTTCGCGGCCTCCGGTCTTGGCATCGATCAGGAACACGTCCGAGTCATTCAGCGTGCGGTACTGCTGCGCGACGATGCTGGTGTCGTCCGGGCTGAAGCGGAAACTACCCCAACCACCGCCCGACAGTTCGGCTAGACGGATTCTGGTTTCTGGCTTGAGCGGGTCCAGCAGGGTCAAGTGCGTGGTGACCTGGGCGCGGCTGCCGCCCTGCGCCGTCTTGTCCAATGGAACCGATTCGATCAGCAGCCGGTCACCGGATCGGGTCCAGGTGTAGGCGCTGCGCTCGTCGGGATTCGACAGCAGCGTGGATTGGCGCGTGGCCAGGTCCATGTGGAACACCTGGGTGGCTTCATTGCCCCCGGTGTCACGGGCATAGACGATGTACTTGCCGTGGCGCGGCGCAAACGCGGCGGCCGACACATTGTCCGGAAAGTCGGTGAGCTTCTCCAGCTTGCCGCCGGGCGCCTTCAACCAATAGATCTGGGCGATGTTGGCGCCCGCTTCGCGGTGCCGCACCAGCATGGACCGCTCGACCGGATGCCAGCCGACAAAAGTGTGGCCACGGAAGTCGGCGTATTGCGCCACCTTATCGGCAATGGCCTTGGGAATGGCGGGTATTCCGTCGGCCAGCAGGTTGGGGTTGGGGCTGACGGTGTCCTGCGCGAAGGCAGTGGCCAGGCCAAGCGCGATACACGCGCCTGCAATCAGTTGTCTCATTTTGGGATCGTCCTTAGTGGTACTTCGGGTGGCGCAAAACCAGGACACAACCCGACCCCTTGTGGGGGAACGGTGGATGCAAGGCGCTGCCGCAAGCAGACGATTAGACCAAATTCCGGCCGCAGGGTCCGCCGCCCGGACCCCGAAATCAACAGATCGTCACATGATTGGGCGACCGGTCGCAAAGCGGCTGCGCCGCGAGCGCCATCCGCATACAGTTCGCCCCAACGCAACAAGGAGCCCACCATGAAACCACGCACAACATCCAAAATCATCAGTCTGACACTGGGCGCCGCCCTGTCCTTGACTTGGCTCAGCAGCGTCGTGGTGGGCATGCAAAGCGCATCGGTGCCGGCCGTCAAAACCATTGAGCTGCCCACCGTGGTCATCGTAGGGCAGAAGTCCGCCGCCTTGAATGCAACAGCCCTGGCCACCACCACCGTGACCCGCAAAGCCTGAGCCTGCCGCCTGCGGGGTTAAGGCGCCGTTCTGCGCAACGGCGCTCTTGCCGTTGACCCCATAATCGTCATCTTGCGCGATGAAGAATGGTACGGATCCAGTGCCACGCGCCCCCCACATCCCAGTTTTCCCACACGGAGAGTACCCCTATGCTGCGTCCCCTTCTCATCGCTGCTGTGCTGGCCACAAGCCTGACGGCATGCGACAAGTTTTCTGGAAAAGGTGATAAAAAAGACGCTGTTGTAGCGCCCGCCAAACTGGTGATTGCGCCCGAAGACTTTTTGACCATCCAGGCCAATGCACTCGCATCCGGCCCGGTGGTCACGGGATCGATCCAGCCGGAACGCAAGGCCGACCTGCGCGCAGAAGTGTCCGCCGTGGTGCTGCAAGTGCTGAAGGAAAACGGGGACGTGGTGCGCAAGGGTGACGTGTTGTTGCGCATGGACCAGACGTCGATACAGGACAACCTGCGCTCGGCAGAAGACAACACCCGCAACGCAACACAGTCGCTGGACCAGGCCGAACGCAATCTACAGCGCCTGAAAACCCTGCGCGCCTCCGGCATGACGTCATTGCAGGCGCTGGACGATGCCGAGGTGCGCCGCAACGGTGCGCAGAGCGAGCTGTCGGCGTCCAAGGCGCGCGCCGTGCTGGCCCGCCAACAACTGGAGCGCACCATGGTGCGCGCGCCGTTTGACGGCGTGGTCAGCGACCGCAAGGTGTCGGCCGGCGACACCGCGTCCATCGGCAAGGAATTGCTGAAGGTGATTGACCCGACCAGCATGCGTTTTGCCGGGCGGGTGTCGGCCGACAAGATCAGTATGGTCAGCGTAGGCCAGGCGGTCAGCTTTCGCATCAATGGATATGGCGGACAGGAATTCCGCGGCAAGGTTACCCGCGTGGACCCCAGCGCCAATGACGTGACGCGCCAGGTTGAAGTGCTGGTCAGTTTCAACGGCGCGACCCAGCCCCGCGTGTCCGGCCTGTATGCGGAGGGAACCATTGAAACCAACAGCGTCAAAGCAGTCACGCTGCCCGAGTCGGTATTGGTCAAGGCCGGTGACAAGGCTTCGGTCTGGCGGGTCAAGGGCAATGTATTGAACCGGGTTGAACTGACCCTGGGTTCACGCGATCCGCGCACCGGCAACTACGAGGTGCGCAGTGGCCTGGGTGAAGGCGACATCATTCTGCGCAACCCCAGCTCCAGCTTCAAGGAAGGCCAGAGCGCCGAGTTGGCCGGCACCAAGCCCCCAACAGCAGCGGCCTCTGCGGCGTCGAACGCCAAAGGAACATAAACATGTTTCTGTCTGACTTCAGTATCAAGCGGCCCACCGCGACTATCGTTCTGATCATTGCACTGATGGCCCTGGGGCTGTTGGCGATGAGCAAGTTACGCGTCAACCAAAACCCGGACGTGGAAGTGCCCGGCCTGTTTGTGACCATGGCCTATCCCGGCGCGTCCCCTGACACGGTGGAGCGCGAGATTGTCAACCGCATCGAAAAATCGCTGCAAGGCATCTCGGGCGTGACCGAGGTGTACTCCAATTCGACCGAAGGCAGCGCCCGTTTTGACGTGCAGTTCTCGTTCAAGAAGAACATGATCGAAGCCTCGGACGAGGTGCGCAATGTGATCTCCAGCGTGCGCTACAAGTTGCCCACCGAAATGCGTGAACCGGTGCTGCGCCGCTACGACCCTTCCGCGCAGCCGATCATGAACCTGGCGCTGTCCAGCAGCAAGCAAAGCCATGCCGAGATCTCACGCCTGGCCGAAGACGTGCTGGCCGACAAAATACGCGGCATCGCTGGCGTGGCCACCGTCAACATCAACGGGTCGTTGAAGCGCGAGTTGTCGGTGCTGTTGCGCGCCGAGAAGCTGCGCGAGTTCAATGTGTCCGTAGGTGACGTGGTGGCCGCATTGCGCGCCCAGAACACCAATGCGCCGGTCGGCAAGGTGCGCGGCACGCTGGATGAGGAAAGCATACGCCTGGTCGGGCGCATCGAATCCCCCGAAGAATTTCAGAACATCGTGGTCAAGCGTTTTAGTGGCCAGGTCGTACGCCTGGCACAGGTTGCCACCATTGACGACGGTTTTGCAGATGTCGACTCGTTCAGCATCCGCAGCGCCAAACCCAATGTGGGCATGTTTGTGACGCGCTCACGCGACGCCAGCACGGTGTCTACCGCCACCGCCATCCGCAAGCTGGTCAAAGACGTGAATGCCGAACTGGAAAAGGACCATCCCGGCACCAAACTGGAGATCACCCGCGACGGTGGTGTGGACGCGCAGCGCAGCCTGAACAACGTCATCGAGTCGCTGATACTGGGCGCAGTGCTGACCATTTTTGTGGTTTATGCCTTTCTGAATTCCTGGCGCTCCACCTTGATCACGGCGCTGAGTCTGCCCACGTCTGTGATTGCCGCCTTCATCGCGGTCTGGCTGTGCGGCTTCACGCTGAACTTCATGACGCTTCTGGGGCTGTCGCTGGCCATTGGTGTACTGATTGACGACGCCATCGTGGTGCGGGAAAACATCGTGCGCCACATGCAAAAGGGTTCGGACCGGCGCACTGCGTCGCTGGAGGGCACGGCCGAAATTGGCCTGGCGGTGGCCGCCACGACCTTCTCCATCATTGCCGTTTTTATTCCGGTGGCCTTTATGCCCGGCGTGTCCGGCGAATGGTTCCGCCCGTTTGCGCTGACGGTGACCTGCTCGGTGTTGGTCAGCCTGGCCATCTCGTTCACACTGGACCCCATGCTGTCGGCCTACTGGGGTGACCCCGTGGACCACCACACAGCGCCCAAGAAGGGACTCAGCGCCGTGCTGGCACGCTTCAATGACTGGTTTGACCACCAGGCGGATCGTTATGGCAATGTGATTGCATGGGCGCTGCACCACCGCCGCTGGATGACCGCCATTGCGGTGCTGAGCCTGGTTGGCGCCGTGGTGCTGCAGGTCACAGTGGGCGGCAGTAGTTTCCTGCCCGCCTCGGACTCGGGCAATCTGATGATTGAAGTGCGCACACCAGCATCGTCATCGGTCGAGTATGCGCGGCTGAAAATGGAGCGCGCCGCTGAACTGGCTCGCAGCATTCCCGAAACCAAGGAAACCAATAGCAACATCACCGCCAGCGGCGGGCGCATCTATGTGGACATTGGCAAACGCAACACCCGCACGCGGGGCGCCAAGGAAATTGCCAGCGAGTTGCGCGGCAAAATCCGCACCCTGGTGGGCGCCGAATACACGGTCATGGACGACCTGAACAATGGTGCGCGCAAGCCCGTGCAGATTGACTTTACCGGACCCGATTCGCGCAAACTGCTGGAGATCACCAGCGCCTATATGGACAAGCTGCGCCTGGTGCCGGGCGCGGTCGATGTCGGTCTGTCGCAACAGGACCCGAAGAAGGAGCTGAAGATTGAACTGAACCGCGGCCTGGCCAATTCCATGGGCATCTCGGCCAATGACGCGGCGCAAGCCCTGCGCGTGGCCTTTGCCGGCATCGAGGTCGGTGACTGGGTGGACCCCACTGGCGAGACCCGTGACGTGGCGGTGCGCCTGCATCCCGACGACCGGGTCAGCAAGGAAAACATCGAGCGCCTGCCGATCGCCGTGACCGGCAGCAACCTGATGGTGCCGCTGGACCAGATTGCCACCATCACCATGGGCAAGGGCCCGTCTGGCATCGAACACTCCAATGGCAAACGCAACATCACCGTGTCGGCCAATGTACAGGGCCGCTCCAATGGCGAAGTGACCGACGACGCGATGAAGCTGGCGAAGTCTTTCGACTACCCGCCAGGCTACGGCCTGTCGCTGGGCGGCGCCGGACAGGACCAGAAGGAGCTGTTTTCCGAAATGCTGATTGCGCTGCTGTCCGGTATAGGCTTGATGTACCTGATCCTGGTGATGCAATTTGGTTCCTTCACCGCGCCGCTGGCCGTGATGCTGTCGCTGCCCCTGTCGCTGATCGGTGTGGTGCTGGCGCTGTTGATCACCCGCGGCACGCTGAACCTGATGAGTTTCATCGGCATCATCATGCTGATGGGCCTGGTCGCCAAGAACGCCATTCTGCTGCTGGACGCAGCCCGCAAGCGCGAGGCCGAGGGCTTTAACCGTGAGGAAGCGCTGATGGATGCCGGACGTGTGCGCCTGCGCCCGATTCTGATGACCACCTTTGCGCTGATCGCCGGCATGCTGCCGGTGGCGCTTGGCCTGGGTGAGGGCGGCGAGTTCTACCAGCCGCTGGCTGTGGCCATCATCGGTGGCACCATCACCTCGACGCTGCTGACGCTGCTGGTAGTGCCCACTTTCTACGACAGCATTGAAATTGCGCGCGACCGCATGGTTGCCAAGTTTGGCTTGCGTGCACAGCGCCAGAACGGCTTCCTGGCCTTTGTGCTGACATTTGTCGAAGCGATTGCAACACTGTTGCTGCTACGTGCGCTGTACCGCATGCTGCGCAAAGCCTACGCCCGGATTACCGGCGGCAAGCGCGGAGCCCTGGGACAGGTGGCGCAGCCGCTATAGGTCAACGGGGGTCTCCAAGGGGCGCCATAATACCCAAAACAGGGTTTATGGTGCCTTTTTTAGACCGTTAAAGAGTTAACTGGACGCTAGCCCTCGTAAAACTTATCTATTATGCTATATAAAATATAGCAGAACATGAGGACTTAGGCCCGCGCATCACTCCAGCGCAGCTTGCAATTGTCGTCGCCGCGGTACACCGCTCCGCCCTTGTTGTCGACGCAGTAGTCCGGCGACACAATCATCTCAGAGAAGACCATGTCTTGGCCGATGCGGGTGTAGTCAAATAGCACGCAGCGCGTCACCGTGGCCCCGGCACGGATGTGGCTGCCATGGCCGATCCACGTGGGGCCAATGATGCGGGCACCGGGTTCAATCTTGACACTGGAGCCGATATAGACCGGCCCTTCAATCTCGACCTGGTCCCAGTCGATGCGGGTGTTCAAACCCACCCAAACGCCGGGACGCACCTGGCGTCCGGGCACGTTCATGTGCGCTACCTGCCCCTGCAGCACGCGTTGCAGCACCGACCAGTAGTCGCTGACCCGGCCAATGTCAATCCAGTTGAAAAAACGGTTCTGCACAAAGAACGGCAACTCTTGCTCCACCAACATGGGAAAGAGCTGCGAGCCGATGTCGAAATTTTGCCCCGGCGGAATCAGGTCCACGACGCTGGGCTCCATCAGGTAAATGCCAGTGCTGGCCAGTGTGGATTTGGCCTCTGCGGGTTTGGGCTTTTCCTGGAAGGACTGCACGCGTCCTTCTTTGTCGGGTACCACGATGCCGTAGTACTGCACCTGATCCGGCGGCACATCCAGTGCCACAACGCTGGCCACGGCGCCCTTTTCCTTGTGCTCACGCACGGCGGCACCAATGTCCAGATCAATCAGCGCATCACCACACAGCACCAGGGTGGTTTCGTCAAAGAAGCCCGAGAAATCCTGGATGTGGCGCATGCCACCGGCCGAACCGCGGGGACGCGGCAGGATGTCGCCGTGATCCAGCACACCTTCATAGGAGTAGCCGATCTCGACGCCCCAGCGGCTGCCGTCACCGAAATAGTGCTCGATCTTGCGGTGGTGGTAAGCCACGTTGACCATGATCTCGCGCACGCCGTGGCGCGCCATATGCTCGATCAGATACTCCATCACCGGTTTGCCCAACAGGGGCACCATGGGTTTGGGTAAATCTTTGGTGAGTGGGCGCACGCGGGTGCCTTGCCCGGCGGCGAGAATCATGCCTTTTGTCAAACTTTACTCCCTGCAATAGAAGGGAGCTACCTGGTGCGCTCCCGTGGGCAGCGAGTTTAACGCCGGTGAATGACGGTCTCGGCCGGAAGTTGTGACACTCTGTACGTACAACCCCCACAATCCGCCGCCGCCGCCCTTCAACCTAGCCTTCGTAGCCCCTGGGATTATTGTTTTGCCAGCGCCAGGTATCAACGCACATGGTTTGCAGGTTGCGTGTGGCCTGCCAGCCCAGCACCTGCCTGGCGGCGTCCGCATTGGCATGGAAGCCCGCGAGATCACCGGCGCGGCGCGCCTGCACCTGGAATGGCACGGGCTTGCCGCTGGCGGCTTCAAAGGCGCGCACCATTTCCAGCACGCTGTACCCCACACCAGCCCCGAGGTTGAACGCCCGACATACGCCTTGGTCGGCACGCGCCATCCACTGCAGCGCCCGCACATGGCCGTCGGCCAGATCGGTGACGTGGATGTAGTCGCGCACACCGGTGCCGTCCGGCGTGTCGTAGTCATTGCCAAAGACGTTGAGGAACTCCCGCCGGCCCACGGCAACCTGGGCCACAAAAGGCATCAGATTATTGGGCACGCCCTGCGGATCTTCACCGATAATGCCGCTCTCGTGAGCCCCTACGGGATTGAAGTAACGCAGTATGGAGAACTGCCAGCCGGCGTCGCTGGCAAAGGCATCGCGCAAGATGTCTTCCGCCATCAGCTTGGTGCGGCCATACGGATTGGTCGGTGCAAACGGGTGGTCTTCGGTATAGGGCAGAAACTGAGGCGTGCCATAGACGGTGGCCGACGAGCTGAACACCAACGATCGGACGTCACAGGCACGCATGGCCTCCAACAGGCGCAGCGTGCCCACGACGTTGTTGTCGTAGTAGTCCAGTGGTTTCTCTCCCGACTCGCCCACCGCCTTCAAACCGGCAAAGTGGATGACCGCCGTTGCACCACTGTCGCGCAGTGCAGCCTCCAATGCGGCACGGTCCCGCACATCACCCTGGACACGGTTGAGTGTTTTGCCGGTAATGCGCTCCACGCGGTTCAGGGCTTCGGGCTTGCTGTTGCAGTAGTTGTCGAACACGGTGACGGCATAGTCCGCGTCGAGGAGCTCTGCGCAGGTATGGCTGCCGATATAGCCGGCACCGCCGGTGACGAGGATGTTCTTTTTCATATGTCCAGGACCTTCAACCCTTACTCCACCACCACGTCTTTGATAAAAATATCACCCGAGCCTTTTGGTGAATCCAGGCGTAGCACCGACATGCCCGCAGGCAAGGTGACTGCTATCTTGGAACTGAGGGTTGCGGTGTCGCTGGCGTTAGGAGACAGCGTGATAGTGCCAGCCCCGGTGCCGTTGACGTGCAGGGACACCGTTCCCCTTGTCATGCCGCCTATGTTGAACGAGATTTGGTAGTTTCCCGCCGTCGCAGTGCGTATGGGCAGCAAGATGTACGGGTTGTTTGCGCTGGGGCGCAACAGATACACCGTGCCGTTGAGCGCCCAGCCTGCGGCGTCGGAACCTATTGCCTGCGACGCAGGGTCTTTCAGGGAAATGGTACCCGGCGCCAAGTTGCCTAGAGTGACTGCAGGTTTTGCCTTGGCGTTGATAGCGTCAATCGCCTGCAGCTTGACCGAACTTGTGTCAGACACGACCTGCTGTACCAACTCGTTGGTAAAACTCCAGGGCGCAGAGCTGCTGTATACGTAGTAAACCAACTCATCGCCGCCAGCTTGGTCCCAGATGTCCTGCGCAATCAGCATGCGATCTTTCATGCGGGGGTCGTTGTTAAAGGCCGGGGAGAGTGCCGCCCCGGCCACAGATCCCAAGGAGCTCCCACCTGGGCCAGGGCCTCCTTCGTAAGCCACATATTTCAGCCCGTAGGCGTGCGTCCAAATTGAATCAATGACCGAGTTTTGGGCGAACGTTGGCGTTGGCAGGCTTGCAAAATAGCTGCTCATAGTGGAAGCATTGGTGTCTTTGGGGTCAACGCTGGCGTCGTAATACGCCGCGCCACCACCGCCATACCAAAGGTCGCCTGGTTTGCGTACTACTGCGTTTGTTGGCGCGGTTTGCCGCACTTGCCCGTAGAAGCTCTGTGCCCAGCGCAGGGCAGTGGACAAATATGCGTTCCCATTGCCTGCTTGGCTAGCAAGAATCGGTCGCACCGTTGTCATCATGGCCGTATCGCCAAATACGTCTCTAAACGTCAAACTGACAAAAGATGACCTGTATGCTACCCACCGCCGCAAGGCAGTGTATTGGTCTGCTTGTGGCCCATCAAACGCAATCGGGTGGGTAGTATCGAGCTTGTTTGCATTGGCAAACTGCAACGCCCAGCCAAAGCCCTTGAATGCAGGACCGGAGTTCCAGATTTCGTTGCCATATTCCACATAGACCCTCAACCCAGCTTTCAGAGGCGAATACATTGGACTGGCTTGTACGCTGGTATACGGCATGTCGCCGTTGCTCCCGTACTTCACAAGTTGCGCCAGCTTGCGGATGTAATCGTCATCCGCACGTACCGGTATGGTGAGCCATATGTCGCGCTCAGTGGCGTTGGCCAACGCAACCAACAACTCCCAGCTTTGACCGTTGTCACCTGTAGTGCCAAAAAAATCAGGCTTGGTGCGCTCCCCCCAGGTCTTTTGCGGGTT
This sequence comes from Pseudomonadota bacterium, assembly GCA_040384785.1. Classification (GTDB taxonomy): domain Bacteria; phylum Pseudomonadota; class Gammaproteobacteria; order Burkholderiales; family Burkholderiaceae_C; genus Allorhodoferax. The sequence continues at coordinate 41,040 of JAZKIR010000036.1, read as the reverse complement.
TGTGTTTGCTCTGACAAGGTCCATTGTCCTCAACAGACTGAATTTTTTAACCGCACCCACGAACTCGGTGGTAAAAATATCTGCCCCATTGGTGGCATATCCAGGCCGCCACAGACGGATGTTGCGTACTCCATCGCCCTTGGTTGACTTGCTTGTGCGGTAAGTATCTTTAAACATCAGCCACACATTGCCGGTAACTTCACCGGGCAACACGATGTCTGCGCTGGTAGAGTTGCTGGCCGCATCGTATACAACACTCTGCACATTCCCAGCACCACCGGTGGTTACAGTGGCTCTCCCGGTGAAAATGAGCTTGTAGACTCCCGCTCCAATCTTGGTGGCGGAATAAATCAACTGGAAATCTTTACCGGGGTTGCCTGCCGCGTCCGCCCCGACATCAAATGACCAGTCTAGCCCACGATACTGCGACTGCCGTCCCACATCCGCCATCGAAAAACTTCGGTCCCAGTAACTGAGAGAACCGATTCCCATGCCAACTCGCTGAGTGGCTGAAGGCGATGGCGCGGACGCTGGTTGCACGGCAGTGAAAGCTGTTGCACTTTCACCGGACTGTCCCCCGCCACATCCTGCTACCCACATACAGATAGTGGCAGCTAAGGCATACTTCTTCATCGTACTTAGTTTCATCAATTTGTCCTCATTTTCAATATGTGATGATTGCATCAGCTATCACTAGCCGATATGTCACAACAGAAAAATCGGCGCTTATGCCAACAGCAAAAAATCATACAGATTCCAAGGTGTGACTTCATTTGGAAAACCATCAGCTTCTTCGATGGAATCCGCAATTTAATCCCTCACCCAGTCAATGTAGACTTCAATTTGCACTCAAAAAAGGCTCTTCTTTTAGCGTTACCAAAAACCAATTGCTTGTCGTTTCTTAATTGTGCGGTTCGCGGCTATAAAGACTGGAATATCCAAACAGAAGGCTATTAACGTTATTGGCAGTCGACTTATTTTTCTTACCAACGGTTTTCCGTTCAAGGCGTCAAACCGCCGAAACAACATGCCGCGTGGCAGCACCCACCATCCTCGATTGGCAATTTGATTGTTGAGAACAGATTCATACCATTTAGGATTTTTTACGAGCTGAGATCGAATGAACTCACCGGCACCCGGGCCATTTGCATCTGTGGCGAAACGAAGAAAATCCCACGTGAAATAGCAATTCAACGCCGTACCAATAGTAATGCGCAATTCGTGTCGATAAAGATCGGATATCCGATACAGGCCCTCAAAGAAATGCGAGGCCCCTTTGGCCCGCACTACTTTTGACATATCCGGCTCCTGGCGAAAACCGTTCGTAACGATCATGGAATATAGAAAACCATCCTCAACTGGCAGACCCAAGGGCATCCAGATTTGCCTCAACTCTAATGTTCGACCACAGTAAAACTGTCCAGATATTGCGGGATTACTCTCCAACGTAACACGTGATGCTCTAAGTGACATTTTTTCCCGAAACCCCTTCTTCTCCGAGACTTCAAAATGTTTACGCGGAAGATCAACCACGATACTGGCATGTGAATTCTCTTTCAATACCTGCAGACAACTCTGTAAAGTATTTTTATCGTCGAACTCAATATCCGCATCCATAAGAATCAATATCTCAGCATTTTTGTCAGAAAATTCATGCACAAATAGATTCCATGCATTACTTTTCCCGGGACGCTCAACCTGTTCCACCTTGTAACTACAATTTGTTGTTTGCTTAGAGAATATTTCTAATTTTTTTTCCGCCACAACTGCGGTCTGATCGCTGCAGCCATTTGGCACAACAATAATTTCCCATTCTTCACCCCCTCCCGCTTTGAAGTCTGGCAAGAAAACGGACTGTCTGAACAAAGAGTCCAACATGTCTCCAATAACTTTTTCCTCGTTGTATGCCAGTATACCGATGCTGATTTTCATTGAATTGACCTTCTTACTCACGTTACTCTGTATTTTTTACGTATTTTAACGTCGACCATTGGACATACCGGTCGGCGCCCCTACTGCAATTGAAGAAGCAGGAACATCGACCAACACAACTGAATTAGCGCCAATTGCCGCATGTGCCCCAATACTCACCCCCAAATATTTTTCGCACCGACTCCAACATCAACATGCCCCCTTATACTCGGTAGACTGCCGTTTCTGTGTCCGATGATTACCACTGAAATATCAAACAGTTTGGCCCTATCACAACATCCGGATAAATGACAATTCCTTTTGGGCGCAGCATCAGTAACCCTCCACTGATCCGACAGTGGTCTTATACTTATTTTTCTTCGATTTACACTAATTGTGTTTAGCATAAATTGCCGCTCTGAATGAGGATTCAGTCCGCTCGTTTGCTGGATTTTCCATGGCTGTCGGTGACTCGTCAATCTTTGCCTATTTTCGTCGCCCATTTGTCCGTTCCAGATGCATAGCGTACACAGACCCCTAGACCGTTTTTTGCTAACTGCACCAGGTAGTCCACGGAATACATCCTTCGCTGTTGTGTTCTTGTAAGCAAAAGTAACGCGTCTTCACTTTGCGCTGCGTTTGGTCCTGTTAGCAATTGGTCGGCTTCTATACTATTGCAGTTTACATTTTTGCCCACTGAGGCACTTTTTCCATACGCACTATACTTATAGCAATCGACACTTTAAAACCTGCTGTCTATTTTGCATAAATGATAGTGACATCGGATCTGTCATTGCTGATACATTCAATTATCGCAGCAGACATCTCAAGTCGACTCTCAACCCTCCGCGACAACGATCGATCACAATTTTGTTTTCATGTGAACATGAAAATTTCTACTTTAAAAACAGATGACAGCGCTATGCATTTAGATAATCTGGCAAAAAAAATTGACTCCCTCACCGCTTTGACTGGCTACTTGCTCAGCCCTCGGCAATCCATTCACTACACGGGCTGGATTGGCTATAGCAATTTGGGGGATGAATTACTGCTGGACGCCGCACGGACCTGTTTTGAACCAATCCCATTGACTTGGGTTAAAGACTATCGCTCAAGGTCAATACAGTCTCTGGTCGAAAAGAAGCGGCACCGTGTAGCTATGCTCGGGGGAGGCACGCAAATTGGTGACCACTCGCCAATTTCGCGATTTAAAGCCGCGCTCGCACGCTCGTCAACAGGCATCGTCTTTGGTGCGGGCGTCACCCCTTCGACCAGTGGCCCAATACCGAAATGGCTGGACGACTGGGGAGCCGTACTAAGGAATCTGCCATATGTAGGAGTGAGGGGTACTGAATCCGTCGCGACATTGCAAAGAGTGGGCGTAGATGCCAAAGTTTTGGGCGACCCGGTTTGTTGGTTTACGCGTGATGTTGGATATTGGGAGCCCACGCCCAAACTGCTTGGTATCAATGTAGGCCAGTCCAACGGAAACATGTATGGCCAAGAAAGTGAGATACAGGAGAAAATTTCGCAGTTCGTCCGCCAATCAATGAAGCGCGGATGCGAGTTTGAGTTTTTTTGCGTTTGGCCCGATGATTTGGAAGTTACCAAACGTGTGGCGTCCATGGCAGGACTAAGTAATCCAACAATCCATGAAATTTATCATGATGTCAGTTACTTTCAGGAACGTGTGCGTCGTATGAATGCCTTTGTGGGAATCAAATTGCACGCGGTTGCCTTAGCAATGGTCACCGGTGTTCCATCATTGATGATTGAATATAGGCCCAAATGCCGTGAGTTTATGGCATCACTTGGCATGGAGCGTTTTGTACATCGATCGGATCAAATTGAAGTGGATTCATTGATCACCGATATGGAGGATTTAATGGATTCAGGCAGCTTCTACAGCAAGACTATTTTGACAAATGCAGCCATTATTCGCGACAGAATCAAATGCGTTTCGCACGAAATAATATCAACCCATTTTCCTTCTTAAGGTTTCCAATATTATTAAGGCAATCAACACCAAATTTCTCCAATACAAAATTACTCGGATAGTGCTTTCCGCAGGGAATCTGTTCGCAACGAGAATTCATGCTCAAAGGTATGCGCCATTGCGAATTCCCTCGCCAAATGTGTCATTGAATCTAGGCAAACAGGATTGGCGATAAGCTTGCTGATCGAATCAGCCACCAATTCTGGTCTGTGTATTTTGGTAGCAAACCCCACTTTTGATGCCAAACTGAGATGCTGCCACATCCTATTCGCATACCCCACTATTGGTAAACCAGCTCCAAATGCTTCGAGGTAGGTGCATGAAGGATCACTTTGCACGTGGCAGCAAATGAATATGTCAAATTCGTAGGATCGTTGCACCAATTCAGGATACGGAATCGAGTCATGAATGAATATCCTATCCGAAGCATTTGCAAGTTGAACTTCGCGCAACATGTCTTCACGCAATCGGCCCTGCCCGAAACAATGAAGCTCAATATTCAAATTGCGCCGTATGCATTCGACGGCCACCTTGACGCAATCCAATGCCCCTTTGATCTTCTCATATCGACCAGAGAACAGCAATTTGATCCGTCTATTCCCCCTGGATTCCATCCTTAGCTCTAGTTTGTCTTTTGGGATTATTTGCTCCAACGACATTCTGGAATCAAAATAGAGCAGTTGACTCTTATTCAATGCACGGGTTTCATTGTAAACAGGATACCCATTGCAGTGCAAAACCCTTGCTGATCTTATCGCCGGAATTTCGACAGTGCAATGTTGAATTATTATTCTGATGGTTCTCGCCACTCGCCGAAACAAATTCGGCAAGTGAAGTGTATTCACGCTAATCTGGGTTCTAATATCCGTTTCCAAAAATAAAACGTACGGAATATTCAATTTTTTACATATTCTGGTATTACTCCAATATGTATTTCCATAAACAAGAGAGCTATTCCCAATAACGACATTCAGTTCTTTGTCGATTTTTTTAGAATCCTCATTGGAATCGATGGCTATGATCGAAAACCCCAGTTCGCTTACTGGTATTTCAATGCCGTCCATGACCTCTTCAGTAATGCCCAGTTTCGGGTGGACAGAGGTTAGCGGTGTTTTTATATTTTCAACATACAAGCGCATGCCATTGAAAAATTTTCGATCCGCATAGACCATTCCTTTCTCTATGCGAACAGCATTGCCGTGAAACATAGTTATCATATGTTTAAGTATTTCTTAGATTGCATTATTAGTCTTGTGATCGCTTAGTGTTTTTGGTGGAGCAATCAAATCAACTCGAAAACCCGTACGTGTTTTATGTTGAATTAGTAGAACAATTAGCCCCATCAATCTACTTTCACAAAAACGAACCTTACTAAAATCGATAGTGATGTCGGCCTTCTCGACCGCGAGTTTCTCAATTTTCAGCCTCGGTTCTTCCGTTTGGTTTTGTCCGTTGAATGCCTTTACCAAAAAAACATTATTTCCACTCGATTCGTCCGCTTTGAGTTGGAGTGCAGGAGATACGAAACGCATTGCGCGTTGCAGTGATTGAAACCAAATGAATGGAAACACGTCCATAGCCAGTAGTTTCACAAGGGAAGTTCCATCAGCCCAGTAGCGGCGCCACAGATTGGGCTCCTCCTTGATGCGCCAAAGCCACTCCAGCCCGACCCTTTGCATCCATCGTGGTGCGCGCTGCACGCCACCTGCGACAAAGTTGACGACCGCACCCAGGTGGCTCACTACCGGCGTATTGAGCCTTGATAGGTTGTGTTCAATCCAGGCTTGGCCTTTGGCTGCACCCAATGAGACAACTAAAAAATCTGCCCCGCTTTGATTGACTTTGTCGATAGAGCTAGCGCTGCTCATATCCTCAACAGACCCGTACCCAGGCGACTCAAAGCCGACACAAACCATCCCCTTTTTTTCCTCGTTTATCTGCTGTGCCGCTCGTTCGGCAATACCCGGCGGGCCTCCAAAAAAGTACACTTTTATTTGCCTTCCCGAGCCATTGCGCAGTGCTTCAAACACATCTGACCCCGCGACTCGCTCTCCGATCGGGATGCCCATCAGCTTGGCTAACCACACGACCGGCATACCATCAGGCAGGCTCAGATCGCTGTGGATCACAGAATTTCGAAATGCTGTATTTTTTTGAGCCGCTATCAAAAAATTGAGATTCGGCGTTGAAAGGAAACAAGGGGTCCTCTGGTCAATTGCTCTTCGAATGTGCGCCACAGCGTCATCTAAGGTGACTGCGTCAAATGGCAAACCCAATAGACAATGGATCTTGCGGTTGAAATCCGGACTTTCGCTCTTCATTGCTCATCATTGCGTTTACTGCGCACCCATGTGCTCTGACGCTTCACCAGAAAATAGAAGTACAGCGGCACCTTTGCCACCACGTAGAGAGGAACGAAGCATAACTGCTTGAGGCCAATCACCTTACGGCCATAACGCAACCATGCAAGCATCACTGCAGCCCCCACAGCGCCCATCGCCAAAGAAGCCAGCATCAAAGGCAATGTACTGCCGTCGAATAGCGCCAGGACAAGGCAAATCACCCACATAGCGGCAGTTAGCAAAGCCAGCAAAGCCAAAGGAGGAACACAAAGGTCCAACGCCATCGCCAACAGTGCGGTGTTTGCCCCTCTGAGACTTTGCCAAATAAGCGCGGGAACCTGCGAGACGATGACTCCTAGGTGCCCGTGCTCCCAACGCGTGCGCTGTGTGTGCAATCCCGCTGCGCTCAAGGGAAACTCACTGGTTACCAACGCATCGGGCAAAAACATGGGAGGAGCACCATTTCGAGCCAGATCAATGCCTAACTGCATGTCTTCCACAATGTGGCCTGTATTGAGCTCGATTCTGCTGATCTGCTTCCACGTGAATGCCATTCCTGTACCCATTAACTGACACGGCAAACCCAGCCGGTGAAAGCCCAAAGGGCGAACTCTGTTTTTGACTACCCAGGCAAATTCTGCCAGGCGTGTCTTTACGCCTGCCCCAACTGGCGAAAACATTAAATACAAAGCTTGCACTGGCCTGTTGGCTGCAATACATGCGCTCGCCAATGAATCAATGGACCCAGGCAGAACTACGCAATCCGCATCCACTATCAACAGGACGTCCGGTGGTTGGTTCGCGATATGCCGTACCCCATGGTCCAGCGCATAACCCTTGCCGCGTAATAGCTCATTGTGCCGCTCCACAACTTCAATATAGCTATTTGCTCCGGCAACCTCGCGCGCTATGCGCGCCGTGTCATCGGTGCAATTGTCCGCCACTACCAGCAAACGTGTTTTAGGACCCAACTGGGACATTAGAGTCTGGAGCACGACACGTATCCCATTGGCTTCATTGTGCGCAGGCATCAATAGAAGCACGTTCGGCGATGTGGTTACTGCAGCTGCAGGGTCGAACGCTGGGATCGCTTGCTTCGTCGGCAACATGGCAGCCAACACTTGTATCAGCAATACGCTGCTGGGCAGCAGCAGCAGAACAGACAGAGAGACGAGTAGTATTGTCAGCGCCGTCATACGATTGCCGCTGTTAAGTGCTGTGCCAATTTGGTGACCTCGGTGTCAATAGAGTGGCGTTGCAACACACGCGTATGCGCGGCCTGGCCCATAGTAGCCAACCGATCAGCGGGTGTAGCTAAACAACTGGTGATTGCATCGGCGAGCTCATCGATCGAGCCCGCCGCAAATAACCAGCCACTCTCCTCGTGGCGCACCAGCTCCGGTATGCCCGCCACAGCGGTAGTCAGTACCGGGCGACGCAGGGACATGGCTTCCATGATGACGACGGGCAGCCCTTCCGCAAAGCTGGGCAACACCATAGCCCTAGCAGCCAGTATCTCCTCGCGCACTTGTACGCTGTTGATCCAACCGGTGATGCGCACGCGCGACTGTAGGCTGTGCCGGGCAATTAGCGCTTCTACGTCGGCGCGCATTTCACCGTCGCCCGCCAGCACCAGTTCCCAGGCAATGCCACGTTGCGCTATCAACGCCAAAGCGCTTATCAGCAGCAATTGTCCCTTTTGTTCACACAAGCGGCCAACGCACACCAAACGCGGCACGTCCGGCGGGTCCGTGGGCGGCACATTGTAAAAAGCTGCGTCTAAACCGCAGTGCACTACATGCACCTTCGCCCATTGGGTGTGATCTACCCAACGGAAGAGTTGGCTACGCCCATATGAACTGACAGCCACCGCAAATTTGGATCGGCGTATCTTTTCCTCCAGATGAATGAACTGCGGCTTGTCAAACTCTTCTGGGCCATGCACAGTAAAACTGTAACCGGGGCCCCCAAGCACACTGGCCAGCATTACTACCTCTGTGCTATTGGTACCGAAGTGGGCGTGCACATGACGGGCCCCAAAACTGCGCACCCAAACTAGCAACCTGCAAGCCTCGGCCAAATAGATCAGGTGGTACGGCAGGGCGCGATCGGCTCGGCGTGACATTTTGATCGCCAGCGCCAGCGCCCCCATAAACCGCCAAGGCGTAACCAGCAACGCGCGCAATAGTGCTATTGGCAGGCCAAGCAGTCCTCCCTGCAACAAATAGCGGGTTCGTTCTTTCTCGGAAATGTCATCACTGTCCACTACTGCCTCGTTCCAGCCACGAAGCGCTATGCGTTGAACCTCAAAGCCTTGGCGCTCCAGCGCCAATATCTCGCGTCGAATGAAGCTGTGACTTACCTTTGGGTACTGATTAATGAAATATGCAATGCGTAGTTTCATGGGTTACGAGTTTTCTTCACTTATATTCGATCAATGTGGCCCGCTTACCTCGGGTACGGTCCAGCAGGTACTTGAATTGGCCCAATACTTCAGGTAATTTGCCCAGCACCAAAAATGTCGCGTGCCAACCAGGCCGCGGCGATGTGTGGCGCACCCGCCAGTAAAGCCGCGCCACTTGCAACGGGTACACCAGCAGCAGCGCTGACGCCCAAGCGCTAATGGACACCGCCATCGCGGCAACCAATATGGGGATGCCGGCTCCCCACAACCATGCACTACGTGTCTCGCGTACCCAATGGCGCTCAGGGGGAGCACCATGCAGTGCGGAGCCCTCCGCAAAAGCGTAGCCACAACGTTTTGTCCGATTCCACCATTGACCAAAGCGCAACATTGCGGCGTCGTGAAGCGCCATATCGTGACTTATCCGTAATATTGTCCAACCGACAGCGCGTAATCGAATACAGAGCTCGGGTTCCTCTCCGGCGATTAACCCTTCACGAAACCCGCCGCTCGCTGCAAATGGTGCAACACGAAACAAGGCTATGCCTCCACACGCTTTCACGTTGCCAACCGGTGTGTTCCATTCGATGTCGCACAACTGGTTGTAGATACTTTTCTCAGGATAACGCTCTCGAAGACGCCCGCAGACGGCAGCGGCCGCTGGGTTTGAACGAAGCGCGGTCTGTGCCAACGAAAGCCAATCCGGCAATAGTTCGCAATCGCCGTCCACGAATTGCACGGATTCCAAATCAGGAAACACCCCCAACGCATAGGCAACACCCTGATTGCGCGCACGCGCAGCAGTGAAAGCCGTACGCAGGTCCAACTCAACGACGTGGCAGCCGAGGCTACGAGCAAATTCAACTGAGCCATCCGTGGAGCCAGAGTCCACATAGACCACGATTCTTGGGCGATGCTCGGTCGTTATTGACGCCAAGCATTTACGCAAGCGCTCGCCCTCATTCCGACCGATGACAACTACTCCCAATGAGGAATTCAGAAGTTGGTGTTCTTTCATTGCGATGACAGAGTTGTATTTCAGCGTGTGGGCCGAGTACCGCAGCGCGTCCGTACATATGTGGTCAGCACCAAAGCACAGTTCTGCCAAGTACTCCGAACCTCTAGCTTCGCGCTCGGCTTAAGTAAGCGCTTGAACAAATTGAAGACATTGGCCGCCACAGTCAGTACTGTGGCGGCCAATGCCGCTCCAAAACCATGATTTTTTCTGAAATACAAAAGTTCGCTTTCAATCTGCAAAGCTTCCAACTGCCGCCCACCTTGGGTGATGACGCCGTCCGACTTGGCGCTTTCGCCTCCTAAATGCACTACCGTCGTATGAGGAAAGAAAACCACGTCCCAGCCCGCCTTTTTGGCGGCAAAGCAATGGTCTACCTCTTCAAAATACAAGAAATAGCGAGGATCGAAAAGGCCAATTTTTTCGATCACTTCTTTTCGTACCAAATAGTAGCAACCGACAACCCAATCACATGAGCGCACTGTGTCGTGTGCCCAGGCCATGTCATCCACCATTTGTACGTTCTTGAAGAATCGATTGAGGCCAGTGCTGCGCAGAAATGTGTTCCACGGAGTTGGAAAGTATCGACAGCAAGGTTGCAGTACTCCATCACTGCCCTCAAGACGGACGCCAAGAATGCCGCACTTGGGATGTGCATCCATATAGGTTAGAGTTTTAACAAGCGTGTCCGCAGCAACAAATGCATCGGTGTTCAGCAATAAAACGTAGCGCCCAGTTGCAAAAGGTAGCGCTTGGTTGTTTGCACGGCCAAAACCCACATTCTGTGTATTTACAATCAGACGAGAATCAGAGAACTCTCGTCGAATCAATTCGACGGATTGGTCTTTAGACGCGTTGTCCACAAAGATTTCTTCCACTTGCAAACTCTGAGAACTTGAGTGCAACTTTCCAATGCACTCATTCAACAGGCCGGCGGTGTTGTAGCTAACAATAATTGTGGTGATGTCGTTCATAGCCGTTGGGTTTCGCTTTGGTTGCGAATGGGGAGAGCGAATTATCATCGACCTCAATACGCCTACGACAGCCTGATCGACCATACGGCTACATATTTTCAATCCAATCAACGTTTGAGGCAAAAGTAGAAATGACCGGACGCATACCATCCCTGAAACGTGCCGTCCTTGCAGGCTCTTCTTGGACTTTACTGAGCGTCGGAGCAGGGCAGCTGATTCGCCTTGGCAAGAGCTTGATTTTGACGCGCCTGCTGTTTCCTGAGGCCTATGGAGTAATGGCGATCGTCTGGTCGGTCTTGTACGCACTTAACATGCTGTCAGACGCCGGGCTTGCGGCGGTAGCCGTACGCCACGAAAAAGCCCACGAAACTCACTTCATGAATACGATTTGGACGGCAAAAGTTGTCCGTGGGTTGATTATTTTTGCTGTGACCTGCCTGATCGCATATCCGATGTCGGTCGTCTACCAAATGCCAGATTTGGTATGGCTGATCCCGATTGCAGGTTTCACTATGGTAATCAACGGGTTCAGCTCAACGAACATCTACACCCAGCAGCGCCAGATGGTTTACGGGCGTTTGACCTTGCTCGAACTGAGTAACGAGGTGGTCGGTTTGCTGGTAATGATGGTTTGGGCCTACTACCGTCCAGGCGTCGGCGCAATGATTGGTGCAGCCGTCGTTGGATCTACATACTACATGCTTGCGTCGCACGTCATTCTGCCTGGAAATAGAAACCGTTTTGCTTGGAGCAGCGATGCCATTCGGGTTATTTTTCAGTTTGGGAAATGGGTGTTTCTCAGCAGCACAATTTTCCTGATCTATACACAAGGTGACCGCATGCTGCTAGGTCACTACGTGGATGTAAAAACGCTGGGTATTTACAGCATAGCCATCATGATCAGCGAGATTGTGAGCGGCGTTATCGGCAAGCTGAACAACGCAGTACTTTATCCGGCCCTAAGCCGTGTGATAAACAATGATCGATCTCGTTTAAAGGAGGTTTTTTACAAAACCCGATTTGGGTTTGATGTAGCCATTGTGCTGCCCGTCGGCGTGTTGATGATGATTGCTAGTGAAGTAATTGCACTTATGTATGACCAGCGGTACCATGCGGCCGGATGGATACTGCAGATATTGTGCGTACGGCTAGTGATGATCGCCATCTTGAGCACGAGCGAAACATGTCTCTTTGCTCTGGGAAAACCCAAATTCTCGGTCGCTCAAAACACCTGCCGCGCCATCTGGATCTTGGTAGGAATACCTCTGGCGTGGCATGGCTATGGCATTTGGGGTGTCGTGTGGGTGGTTGCTACGACAGAAATACCGGTCTTTGCGGTTCTTTGGTACGGAATGGTGCGCGAAAAATTGCTCTCTCCATTGCTGGAAGCAAGATCATTGGTCGCGTGGATCGCTGGTCTTTTGGTGGGGGCCATGTTGAAACACTTGCTTTTCTAAGACGGATGACTCCTGTTGCTTAAGCAGGCCAAAGGCCAAACACATGGCTGCCACTGACCATAGCAGCAGGGGGACGTGATTGATCGGGCTTACTGTTCCGATGATGACAAGAACGCCAATCAACACCGCCAACATTGACCGCCCCAATGCGCGCAACTCTGAATCCAATGGGGCGAGCCTCATGCGTCTAAATGCGGCGAGCAAAATGAGAAGAAAAAACAGTACATAGAGGCCCAAGCCTACAAAACCGGTATTCAGCGCAACAATAAGAAACGTATTCACTAGATCGATGATTCCCTGCCCCTGCCGTAACTCCTCCAGATGGATCAAGTAGTCGGTTGATCCAAAAAAAGGGTTGTCAAGAATAATTTGCAAAGACTTATCAAATAGGTTTTGCCGATACGTCACGTTTCCTTTGTCGACAGAACCTATGAACGGCAAGTAGTCAATTACCTTCTGCCCATATTCTGAAAGTGTCAACAAAACACTTGCTGGCACCGCGAAAAGAACAAACTTGGAGATGCGTTGCAACGGTTTTGCACCTGTCACTGTGAACACAAACAGGATAACGATTAAGCCTACCCAAGGGCCACGGGACAGCGGGGAGATCACGCCGACTACCAGCAACAACATCCCCCCCGCATAGAGTTTGAAATTTGAAACTGACTTCTGCAGAAAGAGAAAGAATCCGATTGCGATGGTAAGAACATAGCCAAAAACGATGGATTGGCCACTGGTGCCTGAAGCACGCAGGAGATCTCCACGCGCCAAGTATCCGGGGTTCCACTCCACACCTAAAGCATCACCGGCCGAAGAGTAAAGAATCCAATGCCGTGCAAACTCAAATGCACCTACTAACGAGACCACCATTGCGGCTATGGCAAAGCTCATCAGAACGTCGCGAAAGCTCTTTAAGTCCTTTAGAGAACGGCTGATGGCGTAATACGGAACAACTGCATCGATTCCCCAATTCAACATGGAACGAATAACACCGGTGACCATGTCATGTTGCGCCTGCAATACAAGATTCAACACAATATAAGTCGCCAAGATCTTATCGGGCAAATTGGCCTTTGCTCCACTTGCAACTGCCAGTTTGCGAGCTTTGACGCAAACAGGGAACAGCACGATAGCGGTCAATATCCGAACATAATCGATCTCAAAGAAGTAGCGGATACCAGCAAAACCTGGTATCTCTACCCTAATCTGTGGCAACACTAGCACGAGGAAAAAGAACATGGCAATTTTGTTGGATTCTTTCTTAGCTGCGTTAAATATCAACAGGCTAACAATCGCGCAAAAGATCCAATAGTTTTGCGACAAAAATCCCGCCAAAGTGATGCAAACCCACACGTTGCGGCGGCGAACAAAGTCTTCTGTTGATATGGCTACCGCGGTGGCCGGCGCCTTGGCAAAGCCAAAAACGACGGAGGCCAACACTAAGATGACGACAAGCGCGCGTATGTACTCAGGCATGCCAGCCCCTACCCGTGCACGGCTGCGCGCTAGGGCGCCACATCAATTAACGGTGGATCATTCAGAACCGACCCCACCACATGGATATTGGAGCGCTTCAGCTCCGCAACCAGACTCTTGAAGGCACTGGTTTTGGTCTCGTTGGCGCGGGCCACCGCCAGCGCAGTGCCCGCCTTGCTGGCAACCATGATGGCATCGGCTCCACTGACCAGCGACGACGTGTCGATCAGCACGATGTCATAGGTTTTACCGGCCCAGTCAAACAATTCGGTCAAGTTGGGCCGATTCAGCAGCTCCTGGGGATTCGGAGGAATGGGGCCAGCTGGCAGCACATCCAAATTATTGATATACGGGATGTGATTGACGGCACTTGCCACATCGGCGCGGCCAGCCAGCAGACTGGAAAAGCCAATTTGGTTGTTCAACTGGAACAGCACATGCTGGCGCGGTGCCCGCATGTCGGCGTCGATCAGCAGCGTGCGCTCGCCCATTTGGGCAAACACAATGGCCAGATTGGCGGCCAGGTAGCTGCCACCCTCGGCCCGGCCTGCGCCTACGACGGCCAGCATGGCATGGCCTTTGTGCTGGTCAAACCAACGCAACATCAATTGGGCACGGATGGCGCGCAACTGGTCTACCTCGTGGCTGAATGGCTGGTAGGCGGCGACCAGCTCCGCATCGGTGTGTTGGCCACTGGTGCGAGGCAAATAGCTATATTCGTACTGATGCGCCAAGGCGTAGTGAATGTCACCTTGACTCATCAGACCCAGCTGTATCGCCGCTTCACCAAAGCGTATCTTTTTTTCACGCTGCAATTCGAAGATGCGTTGGGCGTCCTCAGGTGTCAAAACCTTGGCGTCAACCAAGATTTGACCGAGCGAACGTTTAGATCCGGTTTTGGGCTCCAGACCTTCGAGGTCGATGTCAAGGTCGCTGGGGAACAGAGAGGAATAGAGTTGTGGATCGCTCATGACAAACTCGCCAGACGACTGGCAGCATAGGCAGCCTTGCGTTTCTTGCGTTGCGTAAAAAATTTGACGAACAGCGCGGCACGTTGGCCCCACGAGTAATTGGAGCTGCGCCGCTCGATCGTGCCGAGCAAGGGAACGTCGTCGACCAGAAGGTCTTCTACGACACGTACTTTGGGATTCAGAAACTCGATGCCCAGCGCTGCAGCCAACGCAGCGGCCAAAGCCCCCAGGAAGGTGACCGCCAGATACTTTGGACGATTCGGTTTGGACGGAGCGTTCGGCTCAATGGCAGGACTCAGCACCGACACGTTGGCCTGATCGGATTGCTTTTCCAGGTTGAGCTGGTTGGTGCGTTTGAGCACCGAGTCATACATCGCCTTGGCGGCCTCCACGTCCTGGGCCAGCACTGAAATCTGGTCGCGCTCTTGTCGCAACGCCAGCACGCGGGTCTTTTGCGCTGCAACCATGCCCCGCAACTCCGCCTCACGCATGCCCGCCGTGGTGCGAGCAACCGTGGTGCCACCGGTGACGCGGCGCATTTCCTGAGCAAGCTGGTCTTTGAGTTCGATGATCTGGCCTTCAAGTTGTATGCGCATCGGGTGGTTGGGGCCCAGGCTGATGCGCATTTCGCTGAGTTTGGCCTCGGCCTGGCTGAGCTGGCCCTTGATGCTGGCGACCGAGTTGCTGGCCAGGATGTCAGGCGACAGTTCGCCGCCTGAGTTTCTTTCACGGCTACCGATTGCCAGATTTTCGCCTTGCACGGCAACCAGTTGGGCGGTGAGTGCGTCCAGGCGCTGCGTTTCCTGGTCGGTGCGCTGGTCTATGCCTATGATGCCTTTTTCATTTTGATAGGCTGACAGCTTGGCCTGTGCCGACTCTACATTGGCACGCAGGCTTTTCAGGCGCTCATCAAACCAGTCGGCGTATTGGCGCACCGGCTCTACACGCAGGTCTACCGTCAGGTCCAGATAAGCCTGCGCAAAAGTATTGACCGCGGCAGTCGCGAATTTGGGGTCCGTACCTTCGAAGGTCAGGCGTATGACATTGCTGGAGCGCAGTGGCTCAACCAGCAGTCCCTTGCGCAGCAAGTTTGCATAGTAGTTTTCCAGTGGAATCTTCTCTTGCGTGGCAGTTTTCCATTGCTCGATCAGCGCAGGGGTTTGCGCTACGCGCAGGCGCTTGACTACGCCAATGGCTACGCGCTCACTTTGGATAATGGCAATCTGAGTGGCTAGGTAATTCGTACCACCCGTGACAGCACCTGCAATCGGGTCGGCACGGCTGTCGACCAATAGATCGGTGGTGGCCTGGTAGGTTTTGGGTGTCTGCAAAGTGAAAACAACCCCACCGATGGAAACCAACACAAAGACAACAACCGCAATGTAGCGGTGCGCAAATAGGATGAGTAATAGCTGCTTGGGATTCATGCGCGCAATCCGTTAAAACAGGCTTTCACGCACAAAGATCACATCGTCGGACTGCACCAGATCGGTCAGTTCTGGCCGGGATTCCTTGACGCTTCCGTCGGCTTGGCGACGATTCAGACGCAGGTTGCGCTCGGTACCGCGCTGGGTCGGTCCACCCGCGGTGACGAGTGCCTGCATCACCGTCATATTGCGCTCCAGACGGTAAGGTCCGGGCTTACCGGCTTCACCGTAAACATAGAACGAAGGGGCCCGGTGCACGTAAATCGTGTCACCACTGGCGAGCACCACATCATTGGCGATTTTGTCGTCCAAGTAGGTGGCGGCAACATCGATCTCTTGGCGCATGGGTTTGCCGTCGCGCTTGCCGGTGAGGATGACGACGTCAGAACCGCCGGATGCGATACCACCAGCGGCAGCCAGGATGTTGGATAGTCGAGTATTCAGGGCATCCAGCGGATACAGACCCGCGCGCCCCACCGCGCCCAGCACCGTGACTGTTTTTCTGCGTATTTGCAACTGCGCAATGGTGACCTGCGGTTGCTGAATGAAACCACCGGCTTTGAGCGACTTGGCAATCAATGCTTCGGCCTCGGGGATGGTCAGGCCTGCCACCTTCGTCGCACCTATCAAGGGATAGCTGATATGGCCGGTCTCCAGAATTCGGGTTTCCTGGGTCAGGTCGGGGCTTTGGTACACATGTACGCGGATGATGTCGCCCGCACCCAATCGGTCTTCAAACAAACTGTCCTGGGCCAATGCGGGGATACATGTCACTAGGGTGGTCAGTGCTACGCATGCAGCGCTCGCGAACAAACGGATAAGCTTTTTCATTTCAATCCCTTGATGCCTTTTTCGAGGTTGATATTGGCTACGCCAGCGCCGGGCTCGGACGCTTTCACGGCGCTGCTGCGAGCCTCGGCACGGGCTTTGGAGCGGGCCTCAGCCTCGGCCTGGGCGCGCGCCTGATCCTCGGCTTTCTGTTTGACCAGGGAATCCACGTCTGCCTTGGCTTTTGCGTCGGCGGTGAGTTTGGCCTCGGCTGCAGCTTTGGCCTTGGCTTCTGCCGCGGCCTTGAAGGCGGCTTCTCCGCCGGCGAATTCACCCAGATACTCGACCTTGGCCTTGGCCTTCATCGCAACTTTTTCGCGTTTGATGGCTTCCGCACCGCGCTGGTTCGCCAGGAACACCTTGATACGTGGCTGAGCCTGTGCCTCTGTGATGGGCATGGTCTTGGAGGCTGTCACACGCATGATGAAATGCGCCTCATTGCCTTCGATCAAACCCAACTGGCCGTCCTTGAACTGGTGTAATGTGGGCAATATCTCCAATGGGATTTGCTCTGCACCACGGGTACCGGCACTGGGTTTGAATCCAATGCTTCGCTGGGTCAGCCATTCCGCCACCTCTTCAATGGACTTGGAGGCAGCGACTTTGCTGCGGACTTCGGCCAGATTAGGGGTTGCCTTGTCGATCGCGATTTCCTGCAGGTTGAAAACGCGACGCTGGCTGAAGAGTTCGGGGTGCCCAGCGAAGTATGTTTGGACCTCTTCTTCGGATGGCTTGGGCTGCGCATTGCGAATGTGCTCCAGCGCCGCCCGAGCGATGATTTCGCGCTTGGCGTTTTCTATGGCCGAGACCACTTCGGGGCTGCGATCAAGTTTGGTACTGGTGGCTAGGTTGATGGCCAGCTGCTGCTCCACCAGACCTTCCAATATTTCGCGCTTGACCTTAGGCAGGCTTTCGGGCGAAACACCGTTGACCTTGGAAAGTACCGTGTTGATCTGGTGCACCGAAATTTCTTCGCCATCCACGATGGCAACGGTCTGGGTAGCGGCTTTGTCCTTCTTGCTGCAGCCGATCACGAGCAGAGGAAGCATTGTGGCCAGTGCGATGGCGCGAACAATATGGGAGTGGGAATGCCGAGTTTGCATGGTGTGGATGGGTTTGGGTCAATAAATGAATTGGGCGCCAAGCAATACAACATTGGCGCTGTAATCTTGGTCAACCGCATTGGACGTGCGCTTGGCCTGGGTCATGGAGCCGCGCAAGCGGATATAGCCCCGTGGCTGCCATTGAATGCTGAGTCCGGACTCATACGTGTGGTCGCGACGCGTGCTTAGCGTCCCATTCGGGTTGCCAAGTGCATCCCGGACACTTTGACTGAATTTCAGACCCAGCGACAGTGTGGGTCTGATCTGCCAATTGGGCACAAGACTGAACACGTCGGTCTGGGCATAGGTGGAGTCCGGGGTCTGAAAGCTGCTGAGATCACGCTGCCAGCTACCGGTCAGGCTAGTCTTGCCGGTGATGCGCCAAGTTGCATCCAACCCACCACTGACGCCGCTGAAGTCAAACTTGGGGTCCACCGTGAAACGTTGCTCCAGGTAGGCAAGTCGCGCCTTCATGGACGTGTTGCTTGTCAGCGCGTAGGTGACCAGTAAAACATGTCCGTTGTAGCTGTATCCGCTGGTGCCGGTACTGGCACTGGTGTTGGTGCCGGAGTCCATGCGGCGCGCGTAGCTCAGCGTGTTGTTGTTTGTCGGCGCATAGCTGAACCCCGCCATGTAGGAGTCGTAACGAACGTCGGCGACGCCCAGCAGCGCGCGTTCGTTGATCGAACTGCCGCGCGAATACTCGGCAAGAAGGTGCCAGGGTCCGCCCAATAGATAACCAGCGGTCAGACTGTCGACTTTGGTAGTATTTTTATTGCGCAGGCTGGGGTCAACGCTGTCCGCAGCGGAATTGAGCGATTCCGTACGCTTAGTACTGAGCACACCCAGGACGGTGGGTGACAGGCTCCAGCGCCACGCAGCGAGGTAGTTATGGCCGACAAAGTCGAACTGCTTCAGGGTTTGGTGCTGGCTGTTGATGAGATTGCCCTCAAACTCCAGCCGCTGTTGGCCATACGGAAATGCAAGATTGACGTCCAACGTTTGGTTGCTGATCTGGTCTGCCACGGCCTTGCTTTCGGGCGCACGCAAAAAGTTGCTGTCTTCACTGCGTGTCGCCTCGGCCTTCAGCTTCAACCTCTCGGGGTCTTTCTCTTGTGCATGGGCGCAGCCCATCACGCCGCCAATAATCAGCGCGGCGACGGTCTGACGGTGGCTCGGAAGCAGGGTCATATACATGCGATAACGGCACAGCGCTGCGGCTCATCAACATGCAGAGCCTGACGCAGCCGCGCGGCCGACAAGCCTAACAGCATGAGCAGGAATTTATTGCCCAGGCGCGGATGATCGGCCAGCATGTCGTTGAGTTTTTGGTGGGTGAGAACCGCGAAGTCACTGGGCTCGCTGGTGATGCAACTGGCAAACCGGCGTTGACCGTCAATCATCGACATTTCACCGAACAACTCTCCGGGCTTGAGTTCGCGCACCACGGTTTCATGGCCCTCATGCAACTTGACAATCTGTGCCGCGCCAGTGACCAGAATCGCCAGAAAGTCGCCATCATCGCCTTCGTGGATGACTGTGGACTTGCGGCCCACCCCAAAGCAATCCATGTACTCGGCAAGCAAGGTCAATTCAGGCCGGCTGAAATGTTGCATGGCCTGCTGCTTCTTGAGCGCAACGATAAACTCATCCGCAAAATCGCGCGCCGTCCCTAGCGGCTGAACGTCTGGCGACAGCTGAGCAAAATCTGAACCCATAGGTGTTATCTCCAAACCAAAAAATATTCCAATGCGTGCACCTGTTGAATCTTCACTGTTTGCACACACTTGTCGTTTTATCCCGATAGCATTGCGACTCCGGAGCGCTTCGCGCCGTTCGCCGAACGGCACTATCAATATGCCTTTTGATCACCCATCACGACCCGCACGGTTTTGTAGATGATGAACAAATCCAGCCGCAACGACCAATGGCGCAGGTAATCCAAGTCGTAATCGATTCGGCCTTGCATCTTGTCGAGGGTTTCAGTCTCGCCGCGGTACCCATTCACCTGTGCCCACCCGGTAATACCAGGCTTCACCTTGTGGCGCACCATGTAGCCCTTGATCAGCTTGCGGTACATCTCGTTGTGGGCTACAGCATGTGGCCGTGGCCCGACTATGCTCATGCGGCCCTGTAACACATTGAGAAACTGCGGCAATTCATCCATGGACGTCTTGCGCAAAAAAGCACCCAGCGGAGTGATACGGGCGTCATTCTTTTGCGCCTGCGTGACAATCGATCCGTCTTCGGTAACCGTCATGGAGCGAAATTTGTAAACCAATATCTCTTCCCCATCCAGTCCGTAGCGGCGCTGACGGAAGATGACGGGACCCGGCGACGTCAGTTTGACGGCCGCGGCAATCGCCAGCAGCACGGGCGACGCCAGCAACAAGATTAGCAGAGATAAAACAATATCACTGACGCGCTTGATGGTTCCATTGGTGCCCCGAAATGGGGTTTCGCACACCGAGATCACCGGCATACCGCAGACCGAGCCCGTACGTCCTTGTATCAGGTCAGTGATGAACATATCGGGGACAAAGAAGATAGACGCGGTGGTGTCTTTGAGTTCATCAAGCACCTGCAGTATGCGAGGCTGTGAAGCCATAGGCAGTGACAGGTAGATGAGCTTGACACCGGTATCACGCACATAGGCCGGCATGTCCGTCAACCCCCCCAGCATGCGCAAGTCACTGGAACCGTCCAGTCGCGCAAGGTCGCGGTCATCAAAAAAGCCCGCCAACTCGATATGGGAATATGGCGTTTCGCCGACACGCCGGGCCAAGGCCGCGCCTTGCTCATTCATGCCAACGATGATGGCGCGTTGCGGCGGGCCTTGGACCTGCACTAAAAACGGCGCCAACGCTCTGAATGTCAGTTGCGCAGCAATCAGTGTGAAGGGCGCGACTGCCAGCCAGGTCAGGACCGCATTCCTGTCAAATTCCCGGTGATAGCCAGTTGCAACACCGGCAAAAACGAGGAGCGCAGCGGTCCATAGTGAACTCACCAGAATGTCAGCGGCCATATGCCAGCCCGGGGCGTTCAATCGCGCCGTGCCGGGGAATGAGATGGAGAAAACAATAACGGAAAGAATGAGGTAAGCACCCGAAAGCTCTCCTTCAAAATAGAAGGCAACTGACCACAATGCAAATACAAGAACAAACGGCTCTAGCCCAGCCTCAATGGCGCTGAGCAAATTGTCTTTGCCGAGCGGGCCGGGGTTGTTGTGGGCCGCAAAGATGCCCGCCTGGTCGTTGTGCAGGTTTTCAGGCATCTTGCTTGGAATTGCTGAACGCGGAGACGGCCTGCGCGCGATTGAGCACATCCAGCTTCTTGAAGATGCGCTGCATGTGATTTTTGACGGTGAATGTACTCACGTCCAGAATGCTGCCGATTTCGCCGTTGGTCTTGCCCATGGCGACCCACTTCATGATCCCCGCTTCGCGCTCGCTCAAGACGGTAACTTCATTGTCCGGATTGGATCCGGCACCCTCGGCCAGTACTGCATTCGCCGGCACATACTGGTTCGGCAACAGCTCCACTTGGCGCAACGCGTTATCGATATACGGCAGCATGAACTTCAATGCAGTCCGCTCATTGCGGTGGCGCTGGGTCTGGGTGCTGAACAGCACGTACAAGCAGTCATGTCGACCACGCTGGTCATTGATGCCATGGATCAGGCAAGACCGCATGGTGCGCATGGCGTCTCCGATGGGACCCGGTGTGGCGACGTTATCCCAAGTGAAGCCACGTTCGCAGACCTTCAGGGAAAAGGGCCTGCGGTCCTGTGCAATCCAACGGTCAAACAGACCGGTCAAAAGCGGCGTGATGGCCTCGGTCATCGCATTCTCGGAGCGAACGCCAGGGATGGACGAAACGATATCGTAGTGAATCAGTCCCAGGTGAAAATCACCCCACGCCGCAACCAGGATATCGTGCGGAAGATAGTACTGCACATCGCCCTGCAACCAGTGCATGAGATCGATGTGGCGGCGCACTCCAAAGACTTGGGAAATAAGCGCGTAGTAACGCGCCAGATCTTCCTTCTTGGGGCTGATTGAAGCTTGGGTTGGCATTGTTTGAGCCATGTGGCAGCAAATAAATTGGCGCTAACGCAATCCTTGTCGACTTTATTTGGCGGAGCCATTAACGAAAATAGCTTGCCAACGGCAAGCTATTTGCGGAAATCGGTCCGTACGATCAAGCAACTTTACTTTTTCGACGGCGCGCTATTGTACCCATCAGGCCCAAACCAGCCAGCATCATGGCGTACGACTCGAGTTCTGGGACTGCCGAAACCAACCCGTCAACATTGCTGAATGAAACGAATCCACTGTCGCGATTTGCATTAAATTGCGCCTGCTGAGGGCCCGAGCAGCACCATTCCAAGCCATAAATCGTCAGCGTGTGGTTTCCTGCCGCCAACGTGCTGGAGAAGCTCAGGTACTGGCTTGGATTGCTGTAGCTGCCGTCCCACCACATGTCATTGGTTTTGAAGGTTTGGGCAACACCATCCAGAAACATCGCGCCGCCCAAGCCAAAGTCAACACCAGTGCGGAAGGACCAAAAGCCTGCCTCTGCATCGGAAACACCAAATGTCACCGTCGCCTTGTAGGCATCGTTACCAAATTGGGACAAGCCTGGATTGACGCTGTCGTAACTGGCGATGGAAGTCACTGGCGACAACAGCACTGCGGATTCAACAGCAGCTTGGTAATCACTTGCGCTGGCGAATGTTGGGCTCCCCGTGTAGTGCCCGGTTTGGTATTCGATCGTGCTGGCGGTCGCTGCACCTGCAAGCAGGGCAATTGACAGCATCGGGAGACATTTCTTCATGATTCTTTTCCTCGCGTACAAATGGGCCTAGTTGATCATCGCTTGCACGGCCACGGCAAGTTTCCCATGCGTAATTACACAGTCGATTGAAGCAATGAACAATAGTCCGTTCGGACTATTGGTTTGCATCACCGCTGCTCAATAGTAAAAAAGCTTGCCGAAGCAAGCTTTCATGAACACCAGCAAGCGGCTTACGCTGCTTTGCTTTTGCGACGGCGGGCAATCGCACCCATCAATCCCAGTCCGGCCAACATCATCGCGTAGGACTCCGGCTCCGGCACTGCGGCCGTTACCGAGACATTGTCCAAGGAGCCGCCCAGGCTGTCAGAAGTGCCCATCCCAAAGAAGAACAGCGATGTCGGGCCATTCAAGTTCACCAAGCCGGTGTATTGCTGCCAAACATTGCCGGAGGGCGCACCAGCCACTGCGGTCAACACTTGACCCGACAGGTTGCCGAAGTTGAAACCAATTCCATTGGAACCAGCCGCCACACCTTGGCGGGCGGAGAACCAAAAGCTCAGGTTGTACCAGCCATTGCCGGTGATAACCTGGAACATGCCGCTGTTGTTATTGGTATCCAGCTCAATATAGTTTGAACCGCTTTGCGCTGCACCAGCAATGTTGTCCCGCACTTCAATATTGGGAGCGCCAGACCAGCCATTGATACCACTGTAGATGCCCCAAGTGCCTGCGGCCTGGGAGTTCCCAGCGGAGACTTGCTCAAAACTGCCGTTGACAACCAGATTGCTGGCTTGGGCTGCAAATGCGGAGGCTGCAATAGCCACGCAAATGAGAGATTTTTTGATAGACATGCGAACGACCCTGGAAAATTACGCTGAATTCGAGCAATACCAACTTAAGTTAAGCTGGCGACGTTTGCATTCTCGCTGCAGTGCAGCATCGCCGCAATAGTCCATTCGGACTAATGGGCAGTGCCTTGAACGCCAAACACCCGGTCGCGGGATGCCTCAGGGAAGGCCGCCGCCAATTCCGCCAAAAACTTAGCCTGGAGTCGGTGCCCACGTGCCATATCGGGGTCAATGCTGGAGACCCGTACCAACATGCCATCGGGTATCAAGCCCTTCAGACCCAAGCGGAACTGGGCGAGCTTCTGGTCGGTTCTGGACACGGTGACGCGATCTCCCACCACCAGCCAGTAGGTAATGGGCTCGTTGCGCGGACCCAGCTTGGACATCAGCAGGCGAGTGGCCACCGCACGATCTGCCAACACGAGTTGGCTTCTGGTGTTGGACGTAATCTGAAAACCCTGCGCCGGATAACAGACCTCGGGCAGATGGGCCCGCGTGGCATCCGACTGGTCACCACCATAGGCCACAGACAGCATGACGCGCTCGCCTGCCGCATTGATGTAGGTGCGCGTCAGAGTCTGGTTGTAAATGCTGTCCAGAAGGGCCTGGGTCTGGGGTGAGGGAAGAATCATCGCGGCGCGCACATCCACGCGCCAATCCGCAAACTCGGCAGGGAATAGTTTCTCCAGGTCGGGTTTGCCCAGCACATCGCTCAGGTGTGTGGTTGGCGTGGTCCAATGCGCCATGGTGGCCGTCGCCACCATGGCCACAAAGACAATCATCGCCCGAAGACGCATAGCGCTCATGGCCGTCCTCCATTTCTGGTCGGTTCTTTGAAAATCCAGCCCAGCATGTGGTCGGTGACCAGCACAAATACCAGACCCACCAAAAACAAGACCATGCCCGCAAAGCCATGCACAAAGCCTTGCCCGGCCTCGTCTCCATAGTGGTAGGTCACCAGCACCAGAACCATGACGCGCACCACATTGGCAAAAAAGGCGATGGGAATGACCAAAATGCTGAGCGTGACGTTGCGCGCCACCGAGGTGTATTGCATCAGATTCATGTAGAGCAGCCCCAGCGCCTCCAGCGTGAACATCGAATTCAGGCCAGCGCAGGCATCGGCCACCAACAACTGGTACTGACCTACGTTCAGGATCACGCCAGCGCGGCTGATCGGGTATCCCAGCGCGTAGAGCAGATTGGCCGACACCGTGGACACGGCGGACTTGAGCGGTGCGGTCACATCTGCCACCAGTACTTCGGGCAAAGGCGTCATAAAGGCCAGGAAAAACAGCGGAAACCAGATCAGCCGCAGCGCTCGCTTACCAATGAAGCACAGGGTCAACGCGCACAACAATAGAATTTGCGAGCCCACCTCCATACCCAGAAACGACTGTGAACGGCCCAAGACATAAAACACCAGTCCTAGCAACAGCAACGGAACTCCATAAGCCAGTGACGGCTCATGGGGCAGTGCCGCCAGGGCATGCCGGTGCTTGAACAGCAGCCACAAACTGACCGCCAGAATGATAGGGCCATGGCCCTGCTCGTCGGTCGTCCAGACCGTGCGCGCGACATACACGTAGCTGGGCAGATACAGGATGGCAAAGCCAGTCAGCAGCAGGCCCAGGACCCAGAGATCGATCCCGGGCGGGAGGAGGGTTTCTCTTTCTGTGGCGTTCAGTGGTGGTTTTGACATAGACGCAAATGTGCAACTGCCGGTAATTAAGTGCGCCGATTATCAGGGGGGGAGCGCCAGCGCCCCCAAGCCGAATGGACTATTGCGCAGATGCCACTCAATTCCAGCACCGCATTCAAGCGGACGTTTTCAAAGGCCAATCCCAGCAGTACGTCAATATGGTGAAAGGACGAGGCCCGCACCAAAATAAAAACACCCAGCACCACCAAACCATAGGCAGCGCGACGGGCATAGACATCCAAAGCCCTGAGCCAGTAGGCCAACCAGGCACCCACGGCTACGCCCGCCACCAGCAGACAGGCAATAAAAATCGCCTGCACCAGACGGCGATGCCGGTACCAGCCATGTTCCAGCGCCAAGTCCCGGCCCACTTCGGTCAACCAGGTTTGCAAATCCAGCTGCTTGTTCAAACCCAAAACCGCCATGATGAGCACCATGAGCAGCCAGAACTGGCGCTGCGGACCCGGCGCGGAACGGCGCTGGCACAGGTAACACAGCAGCATGGCCGTGGCATAGGCCGCGACGGTAATCCAGCCGGTGGCGTTGGGGTCGCCAATGCCGGCATGCCAACGGCCATCAGGGGTGGTTGTCATACGTTAGCCTTGTGTAGGGTTCAGCGCGCAAAGGGAGCCGCCAAGGGCTCACCGATGAAGACGCCTTGTGCGGGCCAGGCCACGCTGCTCCAGTACGCCTCCAGTGCCGTGGCGCCCTGCGCATAGCGGGCCAGCAGAACCTGCGGGTGGGGAAATTTCTGTACGTGGTTGCAGGGCTCACTGACCGTGCCATAACTTGCCGTGGCCCCGGCGTCCAGCCACTCCACCGCACTCATCTGGTCACCACCGCCCCGCAAAACGCCGCCAAAAGAGGTCAGATGGTCGGCCAGGGCCCCCGGTAGCCATCCAATGGCCTCGGGCGCGGCCACACGCAACAAACCGGTCTGGTAGAGAAAGACGCGGCTGGGAGGCTTGGCGTCGGCCGCCTCGCGCCGCTCAATTTGCAAACCCATGCTGGGGAATTGGCGCCGTGGTGGATAGGCAACTGCGCGCACATTGCGCGCCTTGTCGGGCGTGTTGACAAACACCGCGGATGCGGCCGGAACACCGCGCTTGCCAAGCTGCTGGTCCGATGCGATGCCACGGTCTATCAGCGCCTTGGCGCTCTCAATGCTGCCTGACGCCAGTAACATCGACGGCCGCAGGCCCAGATCTGCCATGGGCCGCCTGCTCGGGTTATTGAACAGGCGCGACGGCGGACTGGGCGCGCAGGTGTGCTGGCAGACCGATGCCTGAAAACCCAAGGTGAGCGCCGATGTGATGGAGTTGCATTCCACCGCATAGGGCTCCACCCAGGCCAGCGCCAGTGCCTGGACCTGTGGCCCCATGTGGGCACGCACCTCGGCTGCCAGCACCTCAAACTCGCTGGCATTCAGATTGGCTTTAACCGGAAGGCTCAGCCGCAACACATGATCTGGCGTAATGCCACGGCGCTCCGCGTAGTACTCGCCGACGGCCACAGAGTAAGGATCGGCCATGTTGATGACCAGGCCCAGGTCCTTAGCCATGAGGCGCGTGGAGGCGGGCTGTGCCCACAGCGCTGTCCCCGTGGCCAACAGCAATGCCAGGGTCACTACTGCTTTTATAGCAGCAGAACCAAGTTGCACGAGGGCTACAGCCAAATTCAGCTTGGAGCTTAAAGGGAAAACCCCAAATTGGGTAGAAAACCGCTTCAGGGCGTGCAAAAGCAATGGGCCTTTTGTTAACGAATCAAAAAGTTACACGTCAGAACGGAATATCGTCATCCATGTCGTCAAAACCGCTGGCCGGGCGCGGTGGTGGTGCCTGGCGCGGTGCCGGCGCTGCGGCGGCTGGACGGGGCGCTTGCGCGGCCGGCGCCATGCGGCGTGGTGCGGGAGCGCCACCACCACCCTCGTCGCCGCCGTCACCGGGGCCACCCATGCCTTCACGGCCGCCCAGCAGTTGCAGCTCGGTGGCAATGATGTCGACCGTGCTCTTCTCGACACCGGCCTGGTCGGTGTATTTGCCGTATTTCAGACGGCCTTCAACATAAATGGGGCGGCCCTTGCGCACGTATTCACCGGCGATTTCAGCCAGGCGGTCATAAAAGGTGACGCGGTGCCACTCGGTGGATTCGATACTTTCGCCGGTATTCTTGTCCTTGCGGCGGGTGCTGGTGGCCACGCTGACATTGGCCACGGCCTGGCCGGACGGCAGGTAACGGATTTCGGGGTCGCGGCCGCAATTGCCGACCAGAATGACTTTGTTTACGGATGCCATGGTGTTCCTAACGGGGTGGGGCCTGAATACCGGGAGTTTATCCGGCCTTGGGTTGCGGTCGCCAGCCTGGCACAAAGCCATGCCGGCGTGTCGGATGCAGTAGGGGCCACTGCACCACCTGTAGGATATCGCCGTCGCCAGGTCGAGTTTGTCTGAGGAACCCCTGGAATGATCACAAAAAGGAATCGCTATCACCAACTATCTGCAGACACTGACGATGCAACCATGACCCGCATCGCCGTCATCGACTTTGAAACCACGGGCCTTTCGCCCACGCAGGGCGACCGCGCCACCGAGATCGCCATCGTGATGCTGGAGGGTGGCGACGTGGTCGGGCGCTTCCAGAGCCTGATGAACGCCGGGGTGCGGGTTTCGTCCTTTATTGAGTCCTTCACCGGTATCAGTAACGCCATGGTCGAAGCCGCGCCACCCGCGTCAGAGGTCATGGCTGCAGCCAATGATTTTGTCGGCGACACACCCATGGTGGCGCACAACGCATCCTTTGACCGGCGCTACTGGGTTGCCGAACTGGCGCGCCTGGACCTGCCCGCGCCGCAGGCCTTTGCCTGCACGGTTTTGCTGTCACGCCGACTCTATCCCGAGGCCCGCAGCCACTCGCTGGGCGCGATGGCGGCCCTGCACCGCTTGCCCAGCGCGGGGCGCGCCCACCGGGCCATGGCGGACGCAGAAGTGACGGCGGCGCTGCTGGTGCGCATCCAGACGGACTTGTGTCAACGCTTTGAAATCCCGCAAGCGCAGCATCCCCTCCTGATGAAGGTGCAGTCCAGTCCAAAACATGCCATTGACAAGGCAGTGATGAAGTATTTGGCGACGCCGCGATAACCCAAAATAGAGGAGGCGGGAGTGGGGTTCGGGCTGGGGGTGATTTTAAAAAGCGCAGCGTATGAGCCCCCAGTCCGAACCCCACTCCCGCCGGACGAGCACCAAACACCGGCAAGGGGACAACGCAGACGGGAACCCGTTGGCCGGGTCAGCCAACAGTCACTATCATGGTGGGTTTCCCAAAATGCAGCGCACAACCTCAATTCAGTGGGCCTCACCTTGACACCTCCTTCCGACGACGGCACTTCTTCTTTAGCCCATGACGCCCAGGGCACCTACCTGGCCCGCGCCCTGCAGCAGCAAACCATCAGCATTCGGGGTGCGCGCACCCACAACCTGAAAAACATCGACCTGGACATACCCCGCAACCAGCTGGTGGTGATTACAGGCTTGAGCGGTTCCGGCAAGTCCAGCCTGGCCTTTGACACGCTGTACGCCGAGGGCCAGCGCCGTTATGTGGAGAGCCTGTCCACCTACGCCCGCCAGTTTTTGCAACTGATGGACAAGCCCGATGTGGACGTCATCGAGGGCCTGTCGCCAGCGATCTCTATCGAGCAAAAGGCCACCAGCCACAACCCGCGCTCCACGGTGGGCACCGTGACCGAGATCCACGACTACCTGCGCCTGCTGTTCGCCCGCGCCGGCACGCCCTACTGCCCGGACCATGGCCTGGCCCTGCAGTCGCAGACCGTGAGCCAGATGGTGGACGCCGTGCTGGCACTGCCTGCGGACACCCGGCTGATGATTCTGGCGCCGGTGGCGCGCGAGAAAAAGGGCGAGTTTCTGGATGTGTTTGCCGAGATGCAGGCCCAGGGTTATGTGCGCTTTCGCGTCAATGGCAAGACCTATGAATTTGACGACCTGCCGACACTGAAGAAAACCGAAAAACACGACATCGACGTGGTTATCGACCGCATCAAGGTACGCAGCAAGCCCGCTCACGCGGAGCCCGGCCAGGAGCCATCCGACGCGCAGGCGGCGGCCAGCGCGGCCCGCACCGACTACGACAACCTGAAACAACGTCTGGCCGAAAGCTTCGAGGCCTCGCTGCGCCTGGCCAACGGCCGCGCCATTGCGTTGGAGATGGACAGTGGCAGCGCTATCGAAAATGATAGCACCTCACGTAGCACCGACGAGGGCTACAGGCCGAAAGAGTATTTGTTCAATGCCAAGTTTGCCTGTCCGGTTTGCAACCACTCGATCTCGGAGCTGGAGCCCCGGCTGTTCTCGTTCAACTCGCCAGTGGGCGCTTGCCCGAGTTGCGACGGCCTCGGCATGCAGGAGTTTTTTGACCCGGCGCGGGTGCTGGCCTTTCCCACGCTGAGCCTGGCCAGCGGCGCCATCAAGGGCTGGGACCGGCGCAATGGGTATTACTTCTCGATGCTGGAGAGTCTGGCCAAGCACTATAAGTTTGACATCGACGCGCCTTTCGAATCCCTGCCTGAGACGGTGCAACAGGCCATCCTGCATGGATCGGGCGAAGAGGAAATCAAATTCAGCTACGTGATGGACTCCGGCGCCTCGCAAGGCAAGAAGCTGACCAAGAAGCATCCGTTCGAAGGCATCGTCCCGAACATGGCGCGGCGCTACCGCGAGACCGATTCGGCCCTGGTGCGCGAGGATTTGTCGCGCTACCGCAGCACGCAGCATTGCCCGGTGTGTGACGGCTCACGCCTGCGCCTGGAGGCGCGCCACGTCAAGATTGGCGAAGGCGACCAGGCCCGTGCCATTTTCGAAATCAGCCGATCCACATTGCGTGAAAGTTACGCCTATTTCCAGACGCTGACCATGCACGGCGCCAAGGGTGATATTGCCGCCAAGGTGGTGCGCGAGATTGGCCTGCGCCTGAAGTTTTTGAACGACGTGGGCCTGAATTACCTGAGCCTGGATCGCAGCGCCGAGACACTCAGCGGCGGCGAATCGCAACGCATACGCCTGGCCAGCCAGATTGGCTCGGGCCTGACCGGTGTGATGTATGTGCTCGACGAGCCCAGCATTGGATTGCACCAGCGCGACAACGACCGGCTGATCGACACGCTGAAGCACCTGCGCGACATCGGCAACAGCGTGCTGGTTGTGGAGCATGACGAAGATATGATGCGCGCGGCCGACCATATCATCGACATGGGTCTGGGCGCTGGTGTACACGGCGGGCGCATCATTGCCCAGGGCAACTTTGACGCCATCCAGTCCAATACCGCGTCGCTGACCGGCCAGTACCTGGCCCAGACGCTGAAGATTGCCGTGCCCAAGCGGCGCACGCCTTGGCTGCCCACGGTGGCCACGCAGCCGTACAAACCCGCGGACAAGGGGCAGCGTTATGTGCCCAGCCCGGCCGCCGTGCGGCGTGCCGAGCGCGAGGCCCAACACCTGCTCACACAGGGTGATCTACAAAGGCTGCGGGTCGTCGGCGCGACCGGCCACAACCTGAAAGACGTGACGGTCGACTTCCCCGTGGGGCTGCTGACCTGCGTGACCGGCGTGTCGGGCTCCGGTAAATCGACGCTGGTCAACGACACGCTGTATGCCGCCGTGGCCCGCACCATTTACCGCGCCCACGACGAGCCGGCACCGCACACCGCCATCGAAGGCATAGAACACTTCGACAAGGTCATCAACGTCGACCAGTCGCCGATTGGCCGCACACCACGCTCCAACCCGGCCACCTACACCGGGCTGTTCACGCCGATCCGCGAACTGATGGCCGAGGTGCCGACGGCGCGCGAACGCGGCTATGGTCCCGGGCGCTTCAGCTTCAACGTGGCCGGCGGCCGCTGTGAGGCCTGTCAGGGCGACGGCATGGTCAAGGTGGAGATGCACTTTCTGCCCGACGTGTACGTGCCTTGCGATGTCTGCGCCGGCATGCGCTACAACCGCGAGACATTGGAAGTGCTGTACAAGGGCAAGAACATTGCGCAGATCCTGGACCTGACGGTCGAGGCCGCCTTTGAATTTTTGCAGGCTGTGCCGACCATCGCGCGCAAGCTGCAAACGCTGCTGGATGTGGGCCTGAGCTACATCAAGCTGGGCCAGGCCGCCACCACACTATCGGGCGGCGAGGCACAGCGTGTCAAGCTGGCCCTCGAATTGTCCAAACGCGACACGGGACGCACGTTGTACATCCTGGATGAACCGACAACCGGTCTGCACTTTGCCGACATAGACCTGTTGCTCAAGGTGCTGCACCAGTTGCGCGACGCGGGCAATACCATCGTCGTCATTGAACACAACCTGGACGTCATCAAGACCGCTGACTGGCTGATCGATATGGGCCCCGAAGGCGGCTCGGGCGGTGGCACGGTGCTGGGCGTGGGCACACCCGAAGACATCGCCGCCAACCCGGCCAGCCACACCGGGCGCTATTTGCAGCGGCTCTTGTAGTCCGCTGACACGCGGTGGCTTTTTGCCGCTTCCGTGCTATTGTGCGTTGGCGCGATAGGCGCATTACCATGCGGCTATCCCCTGGAATCAAACAGCCACCCTGCCATGCTTTTGTTTGAGCGCAATGTCGATGTCGACCGCCTGGCAAGGGCATTGGATGGCACACGCCCGTTGGCGGAAGAATTGGACCTGCAGGTCACGCTGGCCTGGTACCTGCGCCAGCGTGACAATGTGCAGGCTTGCACACTGGCCATCAAGGCGCGGGGCCTGCTGAATACACACGCGGCCCTGCCCAACGCACACCAGACCCTAACCCCCGTGAGGTTGCGCGCACTGCTGGCCCGACTGGATCTGGTCGACGCCGAGACCCACTGGCTGCTGTCGGATTTTGACCAGGCGACCGACGCGGCCCAGGCCGCACTCGCCGTGTTCACGGAATGTATGGATCACGCAGGCTGCGCCGATGCGCATGGCATCTTGGCATCGGTGTATTCCAGCACCGGCAACCTGCCGCAGCGCGAAGCCTGCCTAGCCGCCGCAGTGCACTGCGCACAGCTTGGGCAAGACCAGCAGCGGCTCGATTACTTCGAAGCCCTCCAGGCGCGTTATGCGGTGTTGCGCGACGTGCGACACAGCAACGCGGTGTGGGGCCAGCGTTTTCCGGACGATCTGAGCGGGTTGCACCCCGGCGTGACCGCCAGCATCCACTCCTACTTTGCATCGCGCGATTACAACTCCGGCAACTTCGCCCGCGCCCTGGTGCAGTTTGACCGCTCCTTTGACGCGGCCAACCAATCCGGGCAGTTGCTGACGGCCGTGGTGGTAGCCGTCAACGCCGGCAACGCCTACGAGGTGTTGAACGACCACGATGCGTCGCTGGAGTGGCTGCAACGCGGTCTGGAGCTGGCCCGCAGCACGGGTTGGGCGGTCGCGCTGGGGCCCTGCTTGCGCCAGATGGGCGAAATCATGGGCGCCATGGGGCGTCTGGATGCCGCGCAATCCATGCTCGACGAGGCGATGCAGATCTATGAGCCCTTGCGCAATTCGCGCAACTACGGTTCGGTGCTGACTTCGCTCGGTGAACTGGCGCACACACGCGGCGACTATGCGCGTGCGCTGGGGTTTTTTCGCCAGCAGGCCGAGCGCGCGCAACACATGGGCCAGACCGACCAGGCTATCGACGCCCACATCGGCATCGCCAACGCACTGCTGCAATTGGGCGACGATGCGCAGGCCGAGCAGGCCGTCGTGGCCGGCCTGGGCCTGGCGCAAGACCAGGGTGCCGCCGTATCCGAGGTCAGCGCGCTGCGGACCCATGCGCGTATCCATGCACTGCGGGGTGACCGCGCGCAGGCCATGGCTTGCCTGGAGCAAGCGCTGGCCACGGCACGCAAGGTGGACGGCTACCTGATACCCAGCGCGCTGCTGATGGCAGTGGCCGAAGAGTATGCCCACGCGGGCCGCTTCGCGGAAGCCTACCACCATGCCGTGTTGGCCGGCGAGGCACGTGAGCGGGTGCTCAACCAGGAGGCGTCCAACCGTGCCACCGCGATGCAGATACGCCTGGACACGGAACGCTCCCGCGCGGAGAGCGAATACCACATGCGCCAGGCGCAAGCCGAGGCTCGGCGAGCCGAGTTGTTGCAACAGACCAGCGAGACACTGGAGTTGCTGGGCACCATAGGCCAGGAGATCACGTCCCAATTGGACAAGGAACACGTGTTCCAGGCGATTGAGCGCCACATGCACGGCCTGCTGGATGCATCCAGTTTTTCCATCTACCTGATGGACACCGACGGCCATGGCATGACCTCGGTCTATGACGTGGAAGAAGGCCAACGCCTGGCCGCAGACCATGTGAAATTGGACGATAGCCACTCATTCTGCGCACGCAGTGTGCGCGAGCGCCGCGAGTTGTTGATCGACTTCACCAACCCCGCGCAACTGCCCAACTACGTGCCCGGCACACTGGTCACCCTGAGTGCGCTGTTCGCACCCTTGACGATTGCCGACCGGGTGCTGGGAGTCATGACCATACAGTCCACCCGCGCCGGTGCCTATGCCGAGAACGAGCGGCTGATCTTTCGCACCCTGTGCGCCTACACCGCCATCGGGTTGGACAATGCCATTGCCTACACCCATTTGCGCGACGCCAAGGACCAGTTGGTGGTGCACGAAAAACTGGCGGCTCTGGGCTCGCTGGTGGCGGGTGTGGCGCACGAACTCAATACCCCGATTGGTAACAGCTTGCTGACCGCCAGCACGTTACAAGAAAACACCAGGGCACTGGAGGCCGCGGCGGCCAGCGGCAGCATGCGCCGCAGTACCTTGGCGGACTACATTGCGTCCAGCCGTGAAGGGCTGGAATTGGTGACCCGCGGCTTACGGTCCGCTGGCGAGCTGGTGCAAAGCTTCAAACAGGTGGCAGTGGACCGCGCCACCGAACAGCGGCGTTCGTTCGAGCTGCTGCGCACTAGCCAGGAAGTGGTGGCGACCCTGCAGCGCAGCATCCAGGTCGCAGGCCACCGACTGCTGATGGATATTCCTGCAG
This sequence comes from Pseudomonadota bacterium, assembly GCA_040384785.1. Taxonomy (GTDB): domain Bacteria; phylum Pseudomonadota; class Gammaproteobacteria; order Burkholderiales; family Burkholderiaceae_C; genus Allorhodoferax. The sequence continues at coordinate 6,720 of JAZKIR010000036.1, read as the reverse complement.
ACCTGATGCTGGATGGTTACCCCGGCCCCTACGGCCAGGTCTTGACCAACCTGATCAACAACTCCGTATTGCATGCCTTTGGGCACCACCGGGGTGGCACCATGCAATTGGAGGCCGATTTGCTGCGAGGTACCCTGGTGGAGATTCGGTTTAGCGACGATGGGGCGGGCATAGCCGCAGAGAACCTGAAACGTATTTTTGATCCGTTCTTTACGACCAAACTGGGCCAGGGCGGCAGCGGCCTGGGCATGTCCATCAGCTACAACATCGTTACCTCGCTGTTTGGCGGGGAACTGGAGGTCAGCAGCACGCCGGGGCAAGGCACGTGTTTTACGCTGCGGCTGCCGCTGGAGGCGCCGCACCATCCGGAAGACAACCAGCACTTGCCGTTGAACTGAGTCTCAAAGGAGGTCCCGTTTCCGAACTTCCAGACATCCGAACTCCAAATTCCCAAACTTCCGGCCCCCACTCCCCCCAACCCCCTCGCCCCGCCGGGCGCGGGGGAGTTAACACGGACAGCCGATTTTGTGGTGTCGCGCCGACTACGGAATTACTGGCGAAATGTTGCCAACGGCTTTGCGGTGCCTAGGCTTTTCGCATTGGGCCGTAGTCAACGGCTCGGCCCCGGCATGCCAACGGCGGCCAGCTGCGCGGCCGCTCAGTCCACGGATACCTTCGGCACTCGCCCCGCACGGCGCATCCCGCATCAGCACTCCGCACTCGGTCGACCATTGAACCCCGCCTCGCTGCTGGCGCGTAGCCGCCAGCCGTGTGCGTACCAACGACGTCGATATACCTACGACCGCCAGCGCAAAACCTCCACCCACCAACACCAGTAGCAACGCCCCGCGCGTAATTCCGTATTCGGCGCGAAGCGACCAAATCGGCAGTCCGCATTAGCTCCCCCGCGCCCGGCGGGGCGAGGGGGTTGGGGGGAGTGGGGGCCGGAAGTTCGGTAGTTCGGCCGTTTGGAAGCCGAAGCGTTCGGTCTTACTTGGCGGCGGCACTCGGCCGTTCGGCGACGCGGTCGCGCCAGGCTTGCAAGGCAGTCAAACCCTCGCGGCCAGGGCTAAACTTCATCAGCCTAGCAAATTCAATCGCGCAAAAGGCCGTGATGTCTGCCACCGTGAAACGGTCACCGGCTATCCACGGCTGGCGTGCCAGCAACTGGTCAAACCAGACAGCCACCTCGCGCACTTTCTGCGCCTGCGATTGGCCAAACTCGGGAAACTGGGGTTGCTCCAGCGGCGCAAGGCCGGGATGCGTGTGACGCACCACGTTGGCAATACCGGCCAACAGGTACAGCTCGGCGCGACGGTCCGCCATCTCGATAAAGGCACGCTCCTCGGAATCCTTGCCCATCAGATTGGGCCCGGGGTACAGGCCCTCCAGGTAGGTGCAAATGGCTCGGGTTTCAGTCAGCACACGACCGTCGTCGAGTTCGAGTGCCGGTACCTTGGCCATCGGGCTCTTGGCCCGGTAGGCCTCGCCCTTGTGCTCCTGGGCATTCAGGTCCACCGTGACCAGCTCGATGCCGGTAATGGCTTTCTCCGCCATGAACATCATGACGCGGCGGGGGCTGGGCGCGCCGGGCGAGTAATACAGTTTCATATTCTCAAACTCCTGCAGTGCGGGACTGACCCATTTCGACCATACTGCGGGCGGCTTCCGAGAACTGTTTGGCCTTCTCTTCGCCATCCCGCGCGAGGTCCATTTTGGACGGTGGACTCTCTATGCCTTTTTGCACCGCAGCGCGCCCGCGGATGGCGGCCAACCAGCGCTGCAGATGCGGCAGATCGTCCACATCCACACCCGACCAGCGGTGCGTGCGCACCCAGGCCCAGTTTGCAATGTCGGCAATGGAATAGTCACCGGCCAGGTATTCGTTGTCCTTCAACTGGCCATCCAGCACCCGGAACAGACGCTTGGACTCCCCCTGGTAACGGTTGATGACACTCTGGATTTTTTCCGGAAAGTAGCGGTGGAATACATTGGCCTGGCCCATCATGGGTCCGATGCCGCCCATCTGGAACATCAACCACTGCAGGACCTTGGAACGCCCCTTGGCATCGGCTGGCATCAGTTGGCCGGTTTTCTCAGCCAGATAGATCAGGCAGGCACCGGACTCAAAGACGGCAAAGTCGCCAGCGTCTCGGTCGACGATGGCGGGTATGCGGCCATTGGGGCAGATGGCCAGATACTCGGGCGTTTTTTGTTCGCCCTGGGTCAGGTCCAGCACCTTGAGTGTGTAGGGCAGCGCCAGTTCTTCCAGCGCGATGGATACCTTGTGCCCATTGGGCGTGGCAGCGGTGTAGAGATCAATCATGGGAACCCATCCTGCACTGATGGCGTAGTGGACCAAGCTGCCCATTATGGGTGCGCCGTGACCACCCGTTATCTTCAGGCCATGAAACCCAGATTGGTCGGGTAATCGGGTCGGTTCGCCGCCGTACCAAAGTGCCGCAGGTTTGGCAGGATGCCGGCCAGTTCGCTGTCGGCCACACCAAACCAGCGCGCCAAGGTAGCCGCGTATTGGTCGACCGAGGTGGTCGGCAACAAGCGGCCCTGCCCGACGTGCCATTGATCCTGCGCCGCCGCCGTGTTGGTCACGCTGACCGGTGGTGCCGTGCCGTAAAACGCAGCGCCCCTGACGGCACCGCCGACCATCAGGTGGTGGCTGCCCCAACCATGGTCCGAGCCGTCGCCGTTGGATGTCAGTGTTCGCCCAAAATCCGAAGCGGTAAAGGCGGTCACTTTGTCGGCCAGACCCAGTTCCACAGTGGCGTTGTAAAACGCGGTCATGGCCGCGCTGACACGGCCCAGCAAAACCGGCTGTTGGGAGATCAGGTTGTCATGCAAGTCAAAGCCGCCCAGGGACACCATGAACACCTGGCGTTTGGCGCCCAGAGCATTGCGTGCACCGATCAGCCGGGCCACCAGTTTGAGCTGGTCGGCCAGTGAGTTGCCGGTTGGAAAGACAGTGGCGACCGTCGAACTGGCCAAGCCTGCCGAGATTTGTGCCTCCGCCCCAATCGCCCGCGCTGTGACCCGGTTGTACTCGTTCTCCAGCGTGTGCGTACGTGGCTGCTGCACCAGCCCGGCCAACGCGGTTTTCACGGCACTAGAACCATACACATTGTTCTTGACCGCGTTGATGGGCACCGCCCCACTGTTGCTGACCTGGTAGGACAGAGCGCTGTCACCGGACAGGAACACCGCATTACCTGTCACGTTGATGCAGGTAAACAAGGCAGTACCGTTGCCCGACAGCGCCAGGTCGCCGATATTGCCACCCCAGCCTATCGTGGAGCCTTCGGGCGACGACGATTGCCACACGGAAACCTGATCGTTGTGCGAGAACAGCTTGGGCGGCAGCGGGTAGTTGGTGCGATCGGAGCTCAGGTACTGCGCCTTGGTCAAGGGCACGACCAATGGTCCAACATTCAACTGCACGGCGGCCTTGCCGCTGTTGAACAGGTTGGCCAGCCCCGTCATGGATGGATGCAGGGCGTACTGCCGCCCCCCTGGCAAGGCTGTGGTTGGGTTGAGCAAGGTGGCCCCCAGTGCGGACTTCGCCAGCGCAATGCCACCGGCCGACTGACCGGCACCACCACTGCGAACACTGCTGTACTGGTTGTAGCTGGCATCGTCGTAGGTGACCACGGTGTTGGCGTAATCGTTGCCGCCGTAGAAAAATACGCAGACCAGTGCCTTGTAATCGGTGGCATCAAAGGCGGCGGCCTCGCCGATGGCTGCCAGGTTGAGGGCAAACGGCAGGGCCGTGCCGGTCAGGGCGAGCTGGCCGCTGCGACGCAGAAATGCGCGACGGGAGTGTTTGTCGGAGTCAAGCAGATGCATGGCGCGTCCTATTTCTGAATGAGGTATTCGCTGGATGCCATGACCAGAAAAACGCCGGCCGCCACGCGGTTGAGCTTGACGGCGTCGGTGCTGGCAGGGGTAACAACGATGGCATTGAGCGCCGTCACGATCAGGGTCTGCGTGGCCGCTGACATTTGCCCCGCACAGAGTATGAGATTCAGGCGCTTGACCAGCGCCGTGGTGTCCAACACCAGGGCCAGCTCGGTGGTATAGGCGGCCGTGATGTCGTAGCCGTTGGTGGCATTGCTGGCGCTTTGCGGCAAATCCGGTGCGTTGACAAAAATGCCATTGCGGATGACGCCCTGCATATAGTTGAGGTAGCCGCCCACACTGCTCTCGTTGACCAGTTGAAACTCCGGGGCCGGGGTTTGCGTAGCGCTCAAAGCGGTGGACGGCGGCACATAGCCCGGCCGGAAATAATTGAAAACGCTGGGTGAGCGCAACGGGCTCTGGCCGAGCTGATTGGCTGGGTTGCTGAGTTCGCCCATCTTCCAGCTACCACGGGCAGAGCGAATCCCAAAGCTGCGGCCCCACTGCACCATGCGGAGCATGGGCTCGCGCAGCTTGCCGAATCCGGTTTGCGACAAACCGGCCGGACCGCGCGCCTCGTCATCCAGCAGGATTGCTGCGAACACGGCCCGCAGGTCGCCCCGCGCGCCAGCGCCATTGTTGTTGAAGATGCCGGCCACGCGGGCCACATAGGCCGGACTGGGATTGCTGGTGACCAGGCGCTGGATCATCTGCTTGCAAAAGAACGGGCCGACGTTCGGGTGGTTGAACAACGTGTCCAGCGCCATCTTCAGCGCCGCCAACCCGTCGGTGTTGGCAGGCACTGTGGTGCCCAGAAACGTAGCCGCCAACGTGGAATGGTTGTTGGCATTCAGGCGCATGGGAATGCGGGTGTATATCGTGTTGGGGATATTGCGGTTGTTCACCGGCTCCAGCGTGTTGACGTTGCGTGTCTGGTCAAAGTCCCAACCCGTGAATATGCGAGCAATGTTGGTAATGTCGCTCTGGGTGTAGGTCTCCAGCTTGTTGCCATTGGCATCGCGCTTTTCGGTGCCATCCAAGTTGAGCTGGTACAGGCCCAGCGTAAACAACTGCATGATCTCGCGACCGTAGTTTTCATCCGGTACGCGGCCGCTGGTCAGGTTTTCCTTGAGATTGCCCTTGGTGTTGAGGTAATAACCCATGGCAGGGTTCAAGGTCACGTCCTGCAACAGGTTGCGGAAACTGCCAAAAGCATGGGACGACAGCGTGTCCCACCAGGCCGCAATCGCGTGGCTGCGCCAAGCGAAATCCAGACCACTGAGCGACACCACGAAGAATTCGGACAAGGCCAGGGTCACACGTTTTCGCACCGCGTCGCCCGAGGTCATGAGCTGGTTCCAGACCATGTAGTCGCCGGGGTAGCTGTTGTCGTAATAGTTGGTGGAACTATCGATGATGCTGTAGCCACGCTGGTTCAACCAATCAAAACCCATGGTGCTGACCGGTACGTCAAACTGCTCCATCAACCAGGTCGCGTAGGGCTTGCTGCGTACCGCTGCTATCTCAGCGTCAGATGCGGAGAACTGGGCCTGCAACAGGAAGCGAACGGCATCTTCGTCACTGGTGGCGCTGAGATTGGTATTGCCGACGGGGATAACCGGAGCCGTCCCAGTCCCGGCGATGGGCACGGTGGCGTTGGTGCCACCGCCTCCACCACCACCGCAGGCCGTTGCCAGGGTTGAAGCCGCCAGGGCGGAACTGAGTTTTGCGAATGTGGCGAGATCGCTATCAATCTCCGAAGCGGGTTCGCGATCCGTATCTGCTGTGACGAGCATGTTGTGCGCACCTGTCTGACCAAAGAAAGTAGCTTAGCGGCAATCACCGGCCGCAGTCGTGACAAATGGGCCGTAACGCGCGCCAAATGTTACGGCGTGTAACTGGATGCTTGAAGTAGTTCGCGCGTGCGCTCGGCTTCACGGCGCGCCGCCTGTGCAAAGTCCGGCGTGGAGGATGCGTACAAGATGGCCCGCGACGAATTCACGACGATGGGCGCCACGGTGGCGCCGTCCGCACAACGCCAACCGGCCTTGACCGTAGCCGCTGCGTCGCCACCTTGTGCGCCCACACCCGGTATCAACAAGGGCACGGTGGGCGCCAGCGCGCGCACCCGCTCGATCTCCGCCGGGTAGGTGGCACCCACGACCAAGCCCAGTTGTCCGTTCAGGTTCCAGGGGCCCTGGACCAGGCGCGCAATGTGCTCGTACAAGAAAGGTTGGCCGTCCACCCCGTGCAGGCGCTGGGACTGCAAATCGTCGCCACCCGGATTCGATGTGCGGCACAACAAAAAGGCGCCCTTGTCGTGGTACTTCAGGTACGGCGCCACCGAATCAAAACCCATGAAAGGTGACAGGGTCACCGCGTCCGCGCCGTAGCGCTCAAAGGCTTCAATCGCGTATTGCTCGGCGGTGCTGCCGATGTCGCCGCGCTTGGCGTCCAGAATGACGGGCACCTGCGGCGCAACACTGCGCATATGCGCCACCAGGCGCTCCAGTTGGGCCTCGGCACGGTGCGCGGCAAAGTAGGCTATCTGCGGCTTGAAGGCAATGACCAGATCGGCCGTGGCATCGACGATGGCAGCGCAAAAGTCATAGATGCGATTCGCATCACCGCGCCAATGGTCCGGGAATTTGGCCGGGTCCGGATCCAGGCCGACACACAACAGGGAGCCGTTTTGGCGCTCGGCGGTGCGCAACTGGTCAAGAAATTTCATGGCTTCTATTGTAGGGAAGGCCTAGCACCGCCGGGCCAATGGAATGGACGCCCCCAGCGCGAGCGGCATCAAAGTGCCAA
>JAZKIR010000035.1:0-16037 GCA_040384785.1 Pseudomonadota bacterium | reverse complement strand
GTGATCAGGTAATTGGCCATGACCTGCTGCCAGCGGATCTTGTCCTGCTTGGGCACGGCCGCATAACCGTAGCCGGGCAAATCGGTCAGGATCGCATCGGTCACGCCCTGTTTGCCAAGGCTGAACAGGTTGATGTGCTGGGTGCGCCCCGGCTTTTTGGAGGCGTAGGCCAGCTGCTTTTGCTGCGTCAGCGTATTGATGCAGGTGGATTTTCCGGCATTGGAACGACCCACGAAGGCAATTTCGGGCAGGTCCAGCGGCGGCAAAAAATGCAGTTCCGGCGCGGTTGTCAGGAATTTGGCGGTGTGCAGCCATCCCAACGCGATGGCCGCAGGGGTCTTTTCACCAGTCCCGGCCTTGGGCGCAGGAGGGGTAAAGCTATTGGAGTTTGTGTTGGTAGTCATTGAATAAGGCGAGAGACCCGAGCCGCATTGTAGAATGCCCCCTGTTTTGCCCACTAGACACACAGCAGCACCATGAAGTTGATCGCCCATTTGCTCATCGCCGCCACTGCGGCGGCCTCCCCACTTTTTGCCTATGCTTCAGCCGCTGCAGCGCCCGCATCGGCACCTGCTGCACCTGCCGTGGCCCCGGTAGTAAAGCCCGATCTGGCCAAGGGTGAAGCGAGCTTTGGCGCAGTCTGCGCATCCTGCCACGGTGCAGATGGGAACTCCGGTACACCCGCCAATCCCAAGCTGGCACAGCAGCATCCTGAGTATTTGGTCAAACAACTCCAGGAATTCAAATCCGACAAGCGCAGCAATCCGATCATGAAGGGTTTTGCGTCGACGCTGTCCGACCAGGACATGAAAAACATTTCCTACTGGGTGGCCAGCAAAAAGGCCAAGCCAGGCTCGGCCACGGATAAAAACCTGGTGCTGCTCGGCGAGCGTATCTACCGCGGCGGTATTGCCGACCGCCAAGTGCCGGCTTGCGCTGGTTGCCACAGCCCCAACGGTGCAGGCATTCCTTCGCAGTATCCCCGTGTGAGCGGACAGCACGCAGACTATGCGGCGGCGCAGTTGACCGCTTTCCGTGACGGTGGACGCAAGAACAGCCTGCAAATGAGCCAGATTGCAGCCAAGATGAATGACCGTGAAATCAAGGCAGTTGCTGATTACATTGCCGGTCTGCGCTAAGCGCTGAAGTAGGCAAATCGTTTGGTTTCGTATGGAACCAAACGGGTCCAACAGTCCCTAAAGGGGCAGATCCATCGCAAGGTGGTTCTGCCCCTTTTTGCATTGGACATCGGCTAACTTATTGGCTGTAAGAAAAAATGCCTTGGGCCGACCAAGTTCTAAACGAGGAATCTTCAATGCTGATCAAGACCCAAGCTAATGGCTTCAACCACCCGGTTGCCAGTGAAATCACCGACCGTGCCCACTATGAGAGCCGGCGTAATATCTTGAAGATGATGGCCAGCGGTGCCGCTGGTGGTGCCATGGCGACTTGGGCATCGCGTCAGGCGTTGGCACAAACCGCAGTTGCAATACCACGGCCCGGCAAGCTGCCAGCTTTGGCTGCTCGGGCTTCGACCGTTGCCGGTGCGACGACGATGGAAAAGCCAACGGCCTACAAAGACGCCAGCAGCTACAACAATTTCTACGAATTTGGCACGGACAAATCCGACCCTGCCGCCAACGCCCATACGCTGAAGACCAGTCCCTGGAGCGTGGAAATTGAAGGCCTGGTCAAGAAACCCGGCAAGATGACGTTGGAAGATTTACTCAAGCTCAGCCCCATGGAAGAGCGCCTGTACCGCCTGCGCTGTGTGGAAGGCTGGTCCATGGTTATTCCTTGGGTTGGCTATTCGTTGGCCGATCTCATCAAACAGGTGGAGCCACTGGGCAGCGCCAAGTATGTCGAGTTCGTCACATTGGCCGACCCCAAGACCATGCCCTTTGTGGGTTCGCGTGTGCTGGATTGGCCCTATGTTGAAGGCCTGCGGCTGGACGAAGCCATGCATCCCCTGACTCTGCTGGCCTTTGGCATGTATGGCGAGGTTCTGCCCAACCAAAGCGGTGCGCCGGTGCGTCTGGTGGTGCCATGGAAATATGGATTCAAGAGTGGCAAGAGTATTGTCAAAATCCGCTTTACCGACAAGCAACCCGGCACCGCCTGGAACAAGGCTGCGGCCAACGAATACGGCTTTTACTCCAACGTCAATCCCAATGTCGACCATCCGCGCTGGAGCCAGGCCACGGAGCGCCGTATTGGCGAAGATGGCCTTTTGGCCAAGAAACGCAAGACGCTGATGTTCAACGGCTACGAAGCGCAGGTGGGTCAGTTGTACGCCGGCATGGACTTGAAGAAATTCTTCTGAGCGAGTTCATGCGCGCCGTATTGAATCGAGGCCTGTCCAGCCGTTTCGCCAAACCCATCGCCTTTGTCATTGCCTTGCTGCCCTTTATCTGGCTAGTGGCCGCTGCGGTTTTCGATTGGCTGGGTGCCAATCCGGCGGAGGCACTGGAGCGGTCCACGGGCGACTGGACTCTGCGCATGTTGTGTGTGGTGCTGGCTATTACGCCGATTCGTACCATGGCCGGCTTGCCTTTGCTGGCCCGGTTTCGACGCATGGCCGGGCTGTTCGTGTATTTTTACGCGGCCCTGCACCTTGTGGCCTATAGCTGGTTTGACATGGGCTTTGAGCTGGTGGATATCGCCAAAGATATTGTCAAACGCCCCTTCATTTTGGTGGGCTTCACCGCGTTTGTGTTGTTGACACCGTTGGCGTTGACCTCATTCAATCGCGCGATACGGGCTCTGGGTGGGCTGCGTTGGCAGATGCTGCACCGCCTGGTCTATGTGGTTGCCGTGCTGGCCGTGGTGCATTTCTTCTGGATGCGCGCAGGCAAGAATAATTTTGCGGAAGTGGCGGTGTATGCCTTGATACTGGGCAGCTTGTTGGGTTGGAGAGCTGTTCGCTTCATACGAAAAAAAACGGTACAGCCCTCGTCAATGCAGCGCAATCAGCTATAAAAATTATAGTGCTGTGTTGGTGTGGCCAGTGCTGCGCTGGACGCCGGTTTGCTCGGCGTGGGCTTGGTGGGCAAATACAGTGGGCCGGGCTGACCGCAGCCGGTCAGCGTTGACATACATGCACCAAGGACAAGCGCCCTGACTAAAATTTGCTTTGTGATCAACATGGTGAAATTGTACTTAGCAACTGTTGGCCTGGGTGGTACGCTCCATATGGTCTTGAACATTTGGGGAATATTCAATGGCAAATGTACGCGAAGCAAGGTATAGCAAGAGCAAGACACGCAGTCGCACTCTCATGCTTGAGATAGTTTACGAAAACGAAAACAGAACATGTGGATCGGTCGAGAGTCTACTACCGGAACTAGAAGAGTGGCTTGCGCAAGGCAACGTGATATTACCGGCCCATCCTCCTGGGTACCCGGATCGCTTAAAAGCTCCCGCATACCTGGACCATGCGCTTTGCAAGCAGCCCACTGACGACCATCTTGTATGGCGCTATATGTCATTCGAGCAACTAGCAATATTGCTCGCAAAGCGTGCGCTGTGGTTTACACGATGCGTGAACTTTCAGAAAGATGATCCATACGAAGGAACGCACTCGGACCCACTTAGGTCGCTGTTGGATCAAAACCCGGCGGTGAGCTATGGAGACCTCCCAGGTTTTTCTGAGGCACAAAAAGCACTTATCGCCGGCCAAGCGGAACGATCATATGAAGTGTTTTTACGAAGCCTTGTCGGCTGCTTCAACTTAGCCCAGCACGAATCAAATGCCATGTGGCACGTCTATGGCAAGGGTGACAACTGCATAGCCATTACAACAACGCTTGGAAGCCTAAAAAAGGCATTCGGTCCATACACAAGTTACGACGTACACATCGGGCAAATAGAGTACATCGACCACAAAACCGCACCGATGGCCCCAGATAACTTCCTCGTTCCATTGCTTTATAAAGCTCAGTTTTACGAATTCGAGCACGAACTACGGTGCCTGATAGTTGACGCTGGAGACAACGAACTATTTGATGAAAACGAGCCCGACCCTCGTGACCTATTAGGAAGCGGTGTGACAAGAGAATTCGCGCCTGGATGCTACGTCCAAATGGACTTGGGCGAACTCTTAGGCGAAATTGTAATAGGGCCAAGGTCCGCACCATGGTTCGCAGACGCAGTCTCAGCAATGCTAAAGGCATTTCAAATGGATGTACCCATTCGAAAGTCAAAGCTCTTTAGCCGCGCATAGGTAATTGAGACAGGGTTACATTGGCTCGCCCACAGCCACGGAAACTAATCTCAGCCTAGTGTCAATAGCTTTTCATTGCACGGAGAGAGCCCTGTCCAAATTCTCGGTACAAGGCCCCCCGCACCGTCATGTAAGGCACCGACCAGATGCCCGCCAACTCGTCAATTGTGTAATCACCAGTCGCGTACATCGCTACCATCTCTGACTCAACAGCGGGCACCATGCCCCGAGGTGCACCCCACCGTTTCCCCCTAGCCCTTGCAGCAGCCTGACCCGCCATGACACGTTCACGGATCATTGACCGTTCCAACTGCGCAACAGCGCCAAGAATTTGGAACGTGAATTCCCCAATTGGGGATGAAGTGTCAATCGGTTCTGTAAGCGAGCGGATGGAAGCGCCCACGTGCTTCAACCTTGCCAGGACATTAAGCAGGTCTCCAAGACTGCGGGCAACACGGTCAATTTTCCAGACCACCAACATATCGCCATCCATCAGTGTGGAAAGAGCTCGGTGTAACTCAGGACGTGGACCGACACCAGAACCCGCCTCACGAAACACATTGCGCACACCAGCTCTTTTCAGAGCGTCCATCTGCAGTGCCGTGTCCTGATCCGCAGTAGACACACGCGCATATCCGACCTTCCGCATACCACTCCCTATTTTGTTATTTGAACCTGAAACCATACCGAGGAGCAGTAACGCCAATCGCAAGAAAAGCCGGGCTTCTTCGACAGCTATCAATTCTGGCAGTCAGCGCAAAAGAAATCATATTAAGCCCGGAACGTACTTGTAAGGAACGGACTGCTTATACCCGGCAAAGTCTGGGTTCGAAACGGTCATGAAATGGTCCTCCCTCTCTGAGCGCAGGTAGTACGGCAGAACAAAAAACACCAGACCGGCGAGCCAATTTACAGGCGAAGAAAAACCGTGAAGACACAGGCACAAAAACATGCCGACTTCAAGGGTGTAGCCGGGATGCCTCACGACGCCATAAAAGCCACGGCTCACCAATCCCTTATCTGTCATCACTCCAAACTTCGCCCCTAGGTTCCAGATTGACACTGAGTAAAGGACGTTAAGCAGAAGCTCCACGCCAAGCACAAACACCGGCCAGGGGCCACCCGTCAAAGTAGGCTCATTGCCGACCAAAGGCGGGGCGTACATCACCAGCAAAAAACCCAGTATGGGGTAGCACAGCGCATTCGTGACCCATCCTGTAACCGTGAAATCAAGATTACGGATATGGCGACGCCACAGAGGGGAAAAAATGGAATAGCCGTAACCAAAGACGCAACCGACGATGGTCAGCGACCATAGCGAGTACCGGGCAATGGAGAAATAAGTCTCCAATGAACGCACCTCGGGACTGACACGGAGCAAGTTTTTTATCACCGCAATATTGCCATCCAAGAAGCCATGCAGAGACTTCCCGAACGCGAAAACAATCACCAAATACAGCAGAGAAATGACCAGATTTCTATTGATGGGCAGACGGGACAAAAACGATTTTTCCGGGCTGTAGCGAAAGAACGTTGCAACAGCCTGCGGAGCACGCCCTTTGCGTAATCGCCGGGATAAAAGCGCGAGAAACGACAACGCTGGGCCGCTGAGCGGCTGCAACCAAAAGAAAAAATTTTTGTTCTTGCGAATCGCAACGACCCAAAGCAGAAAAACCGATGCTATAGCCAGATATTCAAGAGCGGAAAGGGCTCCACCCTTGAATGACGCGGCAAGTGTTGGAATGATGAACTCACTTACGGTCATGCCTCGCAACTGCGCATCTTTGTGCGAGGCGTTGACACCATGAACCGTAGCAACGAGGTAACTATCAAAAACGCTTTCGACAAGAACACTACCCACCGGTTCACGGCCACGAAAGAGATTTAAGCGATCACCAACCGCAAAACCGGAAGCTTGACCGAAACTCACCAACACCCGATTACCGGGCAACTGCGACTGAACAATGCCCTGCCTACCCATGGGCCAAGCGAATGAATTCGGGTCATAGGAGAGCAGCACTTTTACCCGGCCATCCAACAGGGTTACAGACTCTATTTTTGCGACACCGATCTTGGAAACCCAATCCGGGTTGTATCGGTAGACCGGCAAATCTGCATTAACGGCAAAATGACCGGCTTCAAGGGCATCAGCGTAGAAGAAAACACGTGTCCCATCCTCTCTACCAATGATGTTGTGGTAACTGGTCTGACTTTGATGAAAAACGCCACCGATCAACGCGAGAAGAGCGAGGCCAAGCGCCAACTCATACAGGCGCACGAGAAAGGGTATTTGCAGCATAAAAATGTGACCTTGATAGCCGCCAATCAATGCGATGAACGGCAGTCGGGATCAGGCTCAGTGCATAGCCAATAGGCACCGTTCATGGGGTCCGCCCGGTGACCCACAATCACATCACCGTCATCGCACTGGAAGGCCATAGCAACGATATCCGCGAGGGTCAGACCCTCAAAGTACATAGTGCGCGGCTTGGGCAGCTTGACACCATTGGACCGGCTGTAGCGGTTGGATTCTTCCGGCGCATCCTCGTAATCTTTCATGATGTACTTGGACACGTAAGCAGCCATCTTTGCCAGTGACAGATTGCGGCGCTGGCCACCGAAGCGCGATTGACCGCCGACGAAACACATGCCGTTGTCAGCGCCCACGATATCGCGCCATATCTTCGTGCCCAGTTGCCAAGCCTTGATCTTGACGCCCTTAAACAAAGCGTGTTGCGGGAGTTTGTGGGTAGCGATATGCACATGCATGGCCCCCCGTTCCTGCTTTTCAAACGACGCGCAAAACCGGAAGTCTCCAAGGGCGCGTTTCATGCGCTTTTGCCAAATAGAAAAGTGCTTTTTGCACAGGTTACGATCTTCCTGGTTATCGCGGTACGTGAGGGTTAGCAGCTCGTTGAAGCTCTCAGACTTGATGATCCTGCGGCACATGGTCTGCGCACGTTTTGCGTTCTTACGGAGGGCGTTTAGCCGCCGTTCTTCGGCCTCTTGCAATTGCTGCAGGGATGGCTGATCGGGGAAAAGGTCGAGGACAGGTTTGTAGGGCACCTCTTCCCAATCGATGGTGTTACGGGCGCTGATCTCACGGTGACCGTTAACCTCAAACACACGGATCACCCATGAAGTGGGGTTGTAAGTGCCCTCAAGCTGGATGGGATCGCCGAAACCGGTAATAATCTTTTTCATTGGTTCAACCTCTTTCTTGAATCAGTCCCGAACCCGGAAGGCCTGCCAGCTTTGCCGGGTTCTTTTTTCGCCGGAAATATGTGCTATTTCCTAAAGTGATCTATTAAATAAATTAGGACGCGGCCTGCGGCCGCGCCCCTCGCGCGCTTCGCTTACCGCCAGTGGCGCGGCACTGGGCCACACTCCGGGTGAAGTTGCCGCAGCAGTTGCGCCAGGCGCGGGGACGGGGCTTAGGCTTCGCCACATGGCGCAGGCGCCATCAGGGGCGTTACTGCGCGAGTGCATCCGAATAGGTCTATCAGCGAACACGCGCCGCCCGCCTCATGTGTGCGAACGCATCTGCATCCGCCGCCGCAGTCAAAACCACCGGTACAGCATCAGGCTGGACGATGGCCTTGGGAACGTCGGAAACACCCGCAGCAGGCACACATAGCTCCAAGGCAACAGTAACGCGCTGGCCCTTGGGGGTATAGCAGCCACACCGGTCACGAACCACAATGCAACCAGCGTTTTCCGTTGCCTCAGCGCCCGGGACTAGAGAGCCCAGGACAGTCGTTTTCGGGGCCGGTGGTACATAGGCACCAGCGAAAGGCATTTGCTGCGCAGTGGGCGCGCTGGCGGGCGGTAGCGGCGCAAGAACGGGCGGACCGATGTTGACACTGGAGCCACTTGGTTTGGGAGCAGATGCGGGTTGTTGTGGTTGCGAAACGCCCTTGCCCGTCATAGCCCCGCGCAAGGTGGCAAACGCCATGGGCGCAACCAAGATGCCGCCGATGATTGCCACGATAGGGACAACGATCCACAACGGCACTTTTTGTTTTTGCTTGGTGTGCAGTTCCGAGCTTTTGTAAAGGTCGTACGCCGACTTGGGGTAATTGAAAAACGAGGTAGTTGCGGACTTGGTGCGGGTCGGGTCAACACTGCAGCCGTCCCAGTCATAGATAACAGCGCGTTGCATGCCAAAAAGTCGGCGCACATGCTGATGCCGCCCTATCAGACGCCTGACGTTCTGGTCAATCAGCATTGGGTTTTGCGTGATGATCACAAAGTCAATACCGAGGTGCCGGTGTGTCTCCAGGGCTTGAATCTCCCGCGGTGGTTTTGCACCCATACCGCGTGGACGCCAATGCCGTTGCACCTCGTCTATGACAATCACATCACCGGGTTTGCACCAGTCGGGCCAGTTCCACACACCATGGCCGTTCTCGTCTTCTTTGACCAATTCGTCACGGTCATTGAGCACCATGGGGCACAACATTTCGTGGGGTATCAGCAAGTCCTTAATGTTGTCCACGCAAACGCGGCGCTCGATCTCGACGCCCTGACGCGTAGGGCGTTGGGCCGCAAGACTCTTCAGCAGCGTGGATACAGCGTAGAGGGTCTTGCCAGAGCCGGGAACACCGGTAATGAGGTAAATCATTTAAGTCTGCGAACGGCCACCGCCACCGCCGGTTACCCACTTGGTAGCGCTAACAGCGGCCCACATGGCGACACGTGTGGACATGGCCCCGGCAATGATGCCTATGCACTCGGGAATGCCAGCGATGGAGGCAAGGCCCAGCACGTCAGAGCCGATGTTTGACCAGTTCTGTTGAGCCATCGCAATAAGTGCCTCTAATGTGGCACTCACGCCGGTAAACGTCACCGTGGTGATGCCAATAGCAATCAGCGCCCGTATGACCAACGGGCCGATAAATGTGAGGAGCCAAGCAGCTAAAGGCACGATGAACCTTAGTACCGAGGTATCGTTTTTGGTTTCTGATCTTTGTTGGCATCATCGCGCCGGCGAAGATCAGCACGCACAGCCTCCTCACGACGCTTGATGATCCGCATGTTCTCGTCAGAGGGCAGATAAGGTTGCGGATTCCTGAACTCGCCAGCCTGCTTGCAACGTGTGGTTTTCCTTTGAGCAGCGGGTACATCAGAGCACCATGGGAGGGGTGCGACATTGTTCCCCCGCTGGGTCTGGTTACTGGTCTGACTGGAAGCCGACCCCAAAAAAAGCAAGGCGAGTATGGCGAAGGAAACGGTTTTCATGATGGCCCTTGTTAGATGCGGAACGAGTCCACGAGGATGTAAGCGGCCATTACAGCAGCCATGGCTAGAAACAGATACCTGAGAGTCGCCAGCACGTCGCACATAGGCTGATAAGAGACTGTGAAATCCCGACCCATCACGGAGACGCTGGGCGGAGACGGGCAGTTTGCCGAACTGGTGAATTGCACAGGAGTCACTGAGACCCCGAATTCTGAATTGCCGAGAGTCTCGCCGGTACCGTTAGGGTCACCGAGCGTCGAGCAGCCGACCCGACCAGGGTTTGCAATGCAAGGATCTGGCGTAGGCTCGCCACCCGTGCTAGTTCCAGTCGAGGTACCAGTAGTAGTGCCGGTGGTGGTACCGGTGGTGGTGCCAGTGGAGGTCCCAGTAACCGTGCCGGTGACTGTGCCGGTGGAGGTGCCGGTGATAGTGCCAGTGCTAGTACCTGTGGTGGTGCCAGTGGTGGTGCCAGTAGTGGTGCCAGTAGTGGTGCCAGTAGGCATGCCGGTGGAGGTGCCAGTAGTGGTGCCGGTGGGGGTGCCCGTGGACGTGCCAGTGATCGTACCCGTGGAGGTGCCAGTGATGGTGCCCGTCGAGGTGCCGGTGGTGGTACCAGTGGGAGTGCCCGTAGAGGTACCGGTGGAGGTGCCAGTGGAAGTGCCCGTCGAGGTGCCGGTAGTCGTGCCCGTGGAGGTGCCCGTAGTGGTGCCGGTGGGAGTGCCTGTAGAGGTTCCCGTAGTAGTGCCGGTGGGAGTACCTGTAGAGGTGCCGGTAGGGGTGCCGGTGCCGCATTCTTGACCAGTGTAGATATAAGGGGTTTCAACCTTGAGGTTGCAAACGTCCGAAATGCCGCAAGGCAACTCAATGTAAAAACGGAGGGTACCGGCTACTCGATCAATATAACAACCAGCCTCACAAACAGTGTTAGGGACGGGAGTAAACGGACTAGTCAAAACCATGCAATGCGGAACGCCTTCCGAGTCATCGAAAATCACCTCTTCAGGATTTACACCGCACGTAGCCTCACGCATCGTGGCGGCATTAAGGGTCTTCTTAAGGTCCAGACCACGCTTGGCAGTGCACAAATTAACCTGCCTTGTGGAGATATTTGCGGTAGCGCTACCGGGCGTTCCGGTGTTGCGATCGGTCCAAGTAACAACACACTGAGTCGTGCCGTTCACGTAGGAGCCAAGACCCATGAGACTGGCATTGTTGGCAGCAATATAGGTACCTAGATAAGCAGTACATGCACCCGCAGGCGTATCAAAATCACCAGCCGCCTGGCCCGCGATGTAGTACATCGTCGCAGCGGAGGCCATGGACGGCACCATAAAGAGACAAAACAAAAGACACCGAAGCAGGTTCCTCATTCTGAAAACACCCACCACAGGATCATCATCAGGACAAGCATGAACGTGATTAATTTTGGGTCCCACATGGTCAGGCCTCAGAAGGGTTGCGAAGGAGCCTGAGGACCTGCTTAACGCCCCAGATGATGGCCCCAGCGGTGAGAGCGACAGCAAATATCGCGGTAATAGCGGCGTAGTCATCCTGGGTCGCTTCGTAGGGCTGGACCCTCAGATTTAGACCCTCTGCGATCTGGATGAGCGCAGTGTTAGCACTGGTGTTGGCATTGGCCGCTGATGTGGTGGCTGTTGCAGTTGCGGCAGTGAGAGCCACGTCCTTAGCAAGGAGCGCGTCGTATTCGGGTTTCGTGAGCAACACCAAATCGGACGCCGCGCAGGTGGTGGCCGTGGTGATGGACGGAAGGGTTACCGAAACCTTCGCGCAAGCAGTGCCAGCCGCATTGCTGCAAGTGAAGGTTGAAAGAGGTACGACGCAGCGCATAGTGTTGGTCCAGTTCGACGTTTTCAGTAACCGCCCAAATGACGAGCGGCTACCAAAAAGGGACGATTAACGACCCAGCAGACCGATAACTTTGCGCAGGCCGAAGACGGCAGCAGCCATAGTGATCATCAGACCGAGAACGGTCACGACAGCGGTTTGCGCATCGCCGATACCGGCAGTGGCCGAGCTAATGTCAATAGCAGCATTGGCAGAGCCAACAGCAACCAGGGCACCAACGGCCAACAGGCCGCGTTGAATGTTTTTGTTCATCAGAAACTCCATGAAAGGAACGGTGCGGAATTTGCACCGGAGAGGCCCACGCGTGAGCCAATCCGCTGGAAACTGCCTAGGTGTCGGAGCCGGGAAACAGGTAAACAAAGAGGAAACAAGCGCCGACGCATGCAAACAAAACAAGCCATTCAGTCGCACCCATGGACACGCCTAAAAACTCGGAAAGTGAAAAGGCGGGCCGCATGGTTTATCAAGCCGCTACGGGAGCGCGTGGAGGTGTGGGAACACCTTTGACCGGGACAGGCGTCAGAGCCGTGAGACGGGCCGTAATGTCGCCCTTTTGATCACCGAAGGTGGGCACCACCAAAGCAAAGCCAGCACGGTAGACGCCGGTTTTGATGCCCTCGCGCATGGCTTGAGGAATGACCAGACGCCCGACGCATTCGAGGACACCGTCATCATCGAGCAGCGCGCATTCAGCCGTCATGCGGTCCCATGGTTTGCCGGTCTTACCACTAACGCCGGTTTCCAATTCGTTGACTTTGAGAATGTTGACTGTTGAGGAAAATTTCATGATTAAGCTTTCTTTAAAAGGCCAATAGCGGCCCACGCTGCACCGACTCGCGATGCAGTGGGGGCAGTTATCGAGCCCTCGAAATCAAGCGGCAATTGAAGGGTGTCCACCCCCCGGCCGGGCTTGGGCTTGCGCGCCGACCGGTTGCCTTTGCCGTTTGCACCGGGGGAGAGGACTGAGGACGGGCGGGGCGCTTGCTGCCGTGTCATGATTGGCTACCAAGCAAGGGACCGCCAATGAACTTATTCGAACTGAACAAACATATGCAGACCTTCGCCCTACTAGCCATGGTGGCCGAGGCAATTGGGCTAGCACTGGTTGCATGGGCCATGTACTGGATCACGAAGATAGCTGTGCGCCAGGGAATACGGGAGTCAGGCTTGATAGAAGCCCTGAAACACACACGACGCGGGGAAGAGCCGACCCCTAACAACCTGCCAGACATGCGAGCCGACCGATAGTGAATCGACGGGGTGCACCCCTCCTGCCCTGAACCGCCCGGAACCGCCAAGCTCTGTGCGGGTTCAGTTTTTACGGCAGGAAGGGCACGAACAAGGGAAAGGTAGACGTGTTGATCAGATTCAAGGCGATCAGCCCCAGTGATGAGTTTCGGCATTTGGCGGTTCCAAAATCATGCACAAACCATTTGTGCATGCCGAAATGTACACTGCACACATCAAAGGTGCAATTGTTGCACTAATGATTAGTGCATGTAAACAACACTACAAACACCACGACTATGCAAACAACACTATCTTTGCTAGACAAGGCGCTCACCATCGCGCCAATGCCTGTATGGACGGAAAAGCTCAAGGTACACCGCAATGCATTGCGAAATGCTAGAAACAGCGGCCACCTAACGCCAGTCCTGGCCGGAGGTCTTGCAGTGGAGTTGAACGAAGACCCGGCCCACTGGATAACAACGGCAGTGCTGGAAGGTGAGAAAGAAAGCCCGGCTAAGCAGGCATTGATACGTCAACTAGAGAAGATGCGAAAACTGTAATGAATGACTCTGAATACATGGACCGGGCCGAAGCTTTGCTCAAGGCAGTGGAGGCCGGCTGTGATCGCATCAATGAAGAAACCGATGCGGATGTGGACAACCAGCGGGTAGGCGGTATGGTGACCATCACCTTTTCCAACCGCAGCCAGATTGTCATCAACCAACAAAAACCTTTGCATGAAATCTGGATGGCCACCAAGGCGGGTGGCTTCCACTACCGCTGGCTTGACAGTCAATGGCAGGATACCAAAGGGCAGGGCGAGTTTTTTGCTGCGCTGTCAACAAATGCCAGTGCACAAGCAGGTCAGGACTTGCGCTTTGTGGCCTGATCAGTTTCTGAACAGATCCAGAATCTTCTTTTTTTCTTCGGCCGGAGGCAGAGGCACGGTCAGTGCTTCGGGTTTTTCTTCCAGTCCTACGCCCGACACGCCTGAACTCTTGGCGTATTCTTCATAGAACCACTCGCTGCCCACATGCACGACGCCCTCTGGTGCTGTGGCCTCCGAGACGGGTACACCTTTGAGCGCGCTTTCCATAAAGGAAATCCACACCGGTAGGCTCAAACCGCCACCGGTTTCACGGTCGCCGAGCTTGCGCGGTGTGTCGTAACCAATCCAGGTAACGGCAGTCAGCGTGGGGTTGTAGCCGGCAAACCAGGCGTCCATGGAGTCATTGGTGGTTCCGGTCTTGCCATACACGTCGGGGCGTTTGAGGGTCGCTTGCGCGCGGGCCGCAGTGCCTGATCGGGTGACTTCCTGCAATAGGCTGGTCATCATGAAGGCATTGCGGGCGTCGATGACCCGTTCCGAGTCTGCCAGTATCGGCGGTTTTGACTCCACCAACACCTTGCCGCGTTGTTCACTGACCTTGGAAACCAGCCATGGGTTCACGCGGTAACCGCCATTAGCAAAGGTCGAGTAGCCGACCACCATTTGCATCGGTGTGACGGACCCGGCCCCCAGCGCCATCGTGAGGTAGGCGGGGTGCTTCTCCGCTTCGAAGCCAAATCGGGTAATCCATTCCTGAGCGTAGTGGGTGCCTATGGAGCGCAGGATCTGGATGGAAATCATGTTCTTGGACTTGGCTAGGCCGCGTCGCAGCGTCATGGGGCCTTCAAAGGTGCCATCGTAGTTCTTGGGTTCCCAGGGTTGACCACCCGTCACTCCGGCGTCAAAGAATAGCGGTGCGTCATTGATGACGGTTGCAGGCGTAAAACCTTTCTCCAGAGCGGCCGAATAGATAAATGGCTTGAAGCTGGAGCCCGGTTGGCGCCAGGCTTGGGTCACGTGGTTGAATTTGTTCTTGCCAAAGTCGAAGCCACCAACCAAGGCCTTGATCGATCCGTCACGCGGATCAATGGCGACAAATGCGCCCTCTACTTCGGGGAGTTGCGTGATTTCCCAGGTGTCTTTGGCGGTTTTTGATACGCGAATAACTGCGCCTCTGCGCAACTTGATATTGGGTGGAGCTTTGTCGGATAGTCCCGACTGCGCTGGCTTGAGCCCATCCCCCGTAATCTCAACCAAGGCACCGCCCTGGCGCATGGCCTTGATTTTTTTGGTGTCGGCTTCCAGCACCACGGCCGACATGACGTCGCCATTGTCTGGGTGGTCATCCAATACTTCGTCAATTGCATCTTCCACTTCGCTGACATTGCTAGGCAGCACAACAAATTTTTCAGGGCCACGGTAGATTTGGCGGCGTTCAAAATCCATGATGCCACGGCGTAGTGCTTTGTAGGCGACGTTCTGGTCGGCCGTTCGCAGCGTGGTACGCACGTCCAAGCCCCGGGTGTAGG
Organism: Pseudomonadota bacterium; assembly: GCA_040384785.1. Lineage (GTDB taxonomy): Bacteria > Pseudomonadota > Gammaproteobacteria > Burkholderiales > Burkholderiaceae_C > Allorhodoferax. Next base: position 1,120 of record JAZKIR010000035.1, on the reverse strand, counting down.
TTTCGTCGCCATACTGGCTGTACATCAGTTGGCGCACCATTTCGGCCACATAGTCCGCATGGACCTGGGTACTGCCGTTGCCGGATTTGATCTTGAGTTCCTGGCTTTTGGCTGTCTCGGCTTCCTTTTCGCTGATGAAACCGTTCTCTAGCATCCGGTCGATGATGTGGCGTTGGCGTATGCGCGCTCGCGCCGGGTTGTTGATGGGGTTGTAGGCCGACGGCGCCTTGGGCAAGCCGGCCAGCATGGCGGCTTCTGCAATCGTGATGTCCTTGAGAGGTTTGCCGTAGTAGGCTTCGGAGGCCGCAGCAAAACCGTAGGCGCGGTTTCCCAGGAAAATCTGGTTCATGTAGATCTCAAGGATCTGGTCTTTGCTGAGCAGGTGCTCCAGTTTGAAGGTTAGCAAGATTTCGTAAATTTTCCGCGTGAATGTTTTTTCCGATGAAAGATAAACATTGCGTGCGACTTGCATCGTGATCGTGGATGCACCCTGGCTCTTGGCTTTGCCAACGTTGGCAAGGCCCGCGCGCAGCACACCCAGATAGTCGACGCCACCATGCTGGTAAAACCGCGCGTCCTCTATCGCAAGCACGGCATTGGTCATGACCTTGGGTATTTCGGCGATAGGAGTTAGGTTGCGCCGCTCCTCGCCAAACTCGCCCATCAAATCACCTTCGGCAGAATAAACGCGCAGTGGTAACTTGGGGCGGTAGTCTGAAAGGTCTGAAATATCCGGCAGATTGGGAAAGGCGACTGCCAGCGCCAACGCAATAACCATCACTAGTGAAACTGCCCCGGCCAACGCAACACCCACGCCCCATAAGACTGCACGCAACAGCCAATGCAAGGTTGCATTCTGTTTTTTCGGCGTGGGAGTGTCTTTTTCGGGTTTGGGGGCGGTGGAGGGCATAAAGGACGGGGTTGGGTGGCGTCAGCATTATAAAAAATTGCCCGTCGACACCTTCGATGGCGCGAGCGCATGCATTGTTGCCCGTTCTAGCTGCTGCGGCAAAATCTGTCGCTAGATTTAACAATTGGTAAAAAACCGTCTGCTTTTGGCAACGCTTGAAACAGCTTAAAACAGAAAAAACCTTTGCGGGACAAGGTGCTTACTGATAGC
>JAZKIR010000034.1:0-22192 GCA_040384785.1 Pseudomonadota bacterium | reverse complement strand
GTTGAAACAAGCACTTGACCCTGACGCAACGTCAGGGCCGACCATTGCGGTTTTGGATACGTCAACGCAATGAGAGGACAGACCATGGGCCACCCCCAAACACCACCCAACCCGGACCGCGCCGCCCTGATGCGCGACAAGAATTTCGTCTGGCTGATGGCCGGCTCCATCATCTCCATGCTGGGTGACCAGTTCACGATGGTGGCCCTGCCCTGGCTGGTGCTGCGCTTGACCGGCGACACACTGGTTTTGGGCACCGTGCTGGCACTGATGAGCCTGCCGCGCGCCGCCTTCATCCTGATCGGTGGCGCCGTAGTGGACCGCTACTCGCCCAAGAAGGTGCTGATGATCACCAAATACATCAACACCGTGCTGCTTGGCGTACTGGCCGTTCTGGTGTTGGCAGGCGGCCTGACGCTATGGGCCGTCTACGCGCTGGCGTTTGCCATTGGTCTGGCCACGGCCTTCAGCATTCCATCGGCCACGTCCATGCTGCCGCATGTGATGCAGCGCGCCCAGTTGCCCGCAGCCAACGGCGTGATGATGGGCCTGCGCCAGTTGTCGATGTTCCTCGGCCCGCTGTTGGCGGGTTTGCTGATTGTGCTGTTTGGTGATGGCCCATCCGGCAGCGCCACCGCTGGTGCCGTGACCGATGCCAGCGGCTTGGGCATAGCCTTTGGCTTGGACGCGCTGAGCTTTTTGGCGTCCGCCTGGACGCTATCCAAGGTGCGCATGCACAGCCAGGTTGCCACCAACCCGTCCGAGCCCGCCCCCGCCAACCAGGCTGTGTTTGCGGCGGTAGGCACTGGCCTGCGCCACCTGTGGAACGACCGCGACATGCGCCTGTGCTTCATGTACTGGGGTGTGGTCGCGGTGCTGATCACCGGGCCGGTGCAGATTGCTGTGCCGGTGTTGGCGACCACGCTGAACCTGGGCGCCGCGGCCCTGGGCATTTTGCTCGGTGCGCACGGTGCGGGTACGCTCGTGGGCATGGCGGTGTCGGGCGCGAAGCCTGGTATGCGCCTGGGCACGCTGGGCATGACCATGCTGCTGATCGACGTGGTCGTGGGTGTGTTGTTTATGCCCATGGGGCTGATAACAGCCACTTGGCAAGGCGCAGTACTGCTGGGCGCGATAGGTGTGCTGGGCGGCTTCATGCAAGTGTCCATCTTCACGTGGCTGCAGCAGCGTACGCCCCCGGCCCTGATGGGGCGGGTGATGGGCATGTTCATGTTCATCTTCCTGGGCCTGGCCCCGCTGTCGGGCGCGGTCACCGGTTGGATGCTGCGGTCCATCACGCTGACGCAGCTGTTCGTGGGCAGCGGCGGATTGCTGGTGTGCATCGCGCTGCTCGCACTGGTGGCGTCCCCGGTGCGGCAGGTGACGGATGGACCCCGGCCAATTTCGCTATAGTTTCAGGAGCGCCACACTCATATATGGCGGGGGCTAGTGGCCAATTTAACGTATATCCACATCAGGCAATACATTCCAGGCGTTGCGCCACCGCACTGATCGCATCGGCCACCGCTTCCACATTGTTGGCGTTCAGGCCCGAGATGCAGATGCGGCCCGAGTTCACCAGGTAGACCGCATGTACATCACGCAACTGGTCTACCTGTGCCGGGCTCAGGTTGGTGTAACTGAACATGCCGCGCTGGCTCAGCAGATACGAGAAGTCACCGTCCGGGCACCGGCGGCTCAGTGCCGCGTGCAGCCGCAGCCGCATGGACCGGATGCGATCGCGCATGGCGTTCAGGTCTTGCTCCCACGATGCGCGCAACGCCGGGTCGCGCAAGACCTGGGCCACGATCTGCCCCCCGTGTGCCGGCGGGCTGAAGTAGCTCTGGCGCACCGTGAACTTGAGCTGCCCCAGCACACGCTCGGCCTGTTGCGCGTCCGTACAAACCACGCTGAGCGCGCCGCAGCGTTCGCCGTACAACCCCATGCTTTTGGAAAACGAATTGGCAATCAAAAAATTCACGCCGGCCCGGGCCAATGCGCGCACGGCAAAGGCATCGGAGTCGACCCCGCCGCCAAAGCCCTGGTAGGCCATGTCCAGATAGGGCAGCAACTGGCGCTGCTGGATCAGTGCAATCAGCGTGATCCATTGCGCCGTAGTCAGGTCGGCTCCCGTGGGATTGTGGCAGCAGGCATGCAGCAACACCACGCTGCGCGGTGGCAGTGCGCGCAGGCATTCCAGCATGGCGTCAAAGCGCACGCCACCACCCGCCGGGTCGTAATAGGGGTAGGTGTGCACGGTAAGCCCTGAGCTTTCGAACATGCTGCGGTGGTTGTCCCACGATGGGTCGCTGATCCACACACTGCTGGCCGGGAACCACCGGCGCAAGAATTCAGCGCCAGCCTTGAGCCCACCGCTGGAGCCCACGGTCTGGATCGTGACCACCCGGCTGCTGGCCAATGCCTCGTGCCGGGCACCAAACAGCAAAGTCTGCACGGCGCTGCGGAAATGCGCCGCGCCCTCCATCGGCAGGTAAGGCTTGGGCAGTTTGGCCGTGGCCAGACGCAATTCGGCCTCGTGCACGGCGTCCAGCGCCGGCAGCCTGGCGTTGTCGTCGCAGTAGATGCCAATGGACAGATTGACCTTGTGCGGCCGTGGGTCGTGTTGAAAGGCTTCGTTCAAGGAGACGATATGGTCGCCCGCGAAAGGTGCTACGTGTTCAAACATGGAGGGTGTGCCCGTGGTGAAGGTGGAACAGGGTCGGCGGCGCTGACAGTCGCCTTCAGCTCAAGCCCGCCACCGGCACGGCTGCGCCATGCACGGCACGGGCCGCGTGGGACGCCAGAAAGACGACGACGTTGGCCAGGTCGTTTGTCGCCACCCAGCGCGCGGGGTCGGCGTCCGGCATCGCGGCACGGTTCTCAGGTGTGTCGATGATGGTGGGCAGCACGCAGTTGACGTTGATGTTCTGCTCGCGCAACTCGGCGGCCATGGCCTCGGTCAGGCGGATGACGCTGCTCTTGGCCGCGCAGTAGGCGCCCATCTGCGCCACGCCGCGTTGGGCCGATGCCGCACCCACATTGACGACTTTTCCGCCACCTGTGGCCAGCATGTGTGGCACCACGGCGCGCGCCATGTGCAGCAGCGTGCGGGCGTTGAGGTCCATCAGAAAATCCCAGGTGGTGTCGGGTGTTGTATGCACGGCATCGCCCATGCGAAAACCGCCGGCCAGATTGCACAGCACATCCACACGTCCAAAGCGGGCCACCGCGGCCTGCACCGCCGCATCTACCTGGTCTTGCTCCAGCAGGTTGGCGGGCGCAAACAGGCGCTGCGCGGTCTCTTCGCCATAGCTCTGTTCCAGGCTCTCTCGCCGCAAATCGACCAGCACCAGGTTAGCGCCCTGTGCGGCAAACGCGTTTGCCACGGCACGGCCCAGGTTGCCAGCGGCGCCGGTCACCAGCACGCTTGTGTTCTGCATGTCCATGTCAGTCTCCTCAAAAATGAAGCGTTGATTGTGGACAATCGGGCATGCAAGCGGTGTGCAACTTGCACGTCAGATTGCGCCCTCCATGCAAGCTTTGTGTATGAATAGGCGCAGAATCACGAAAAGCACAGTCTCAAGAAGTGAGGATCCGTCCACTTTTTGCACGCCAAGGGCATGCCATACTGCGAATCCAACGGTTGAACGTTGTCTCCGCTTCGCTCACAAGACGCACATGAAAAAGCTTCTGTTACTGACACTGCTGGTTTTTGCCCTCTACAAATATTTCCCCAACAGCCTGCCGTTCTTGTCAACGTCCGGTGCCTTCGATAAAAGCGGCAAGCCACTGGTAGTGGTCTTTGTAGGACCCAATTGCGGCGCCGCCTGTGACACCGTGCAAAACGCGCTTAAGGAGCGGGGTGTCAGTTACCAGACGATCGATGTGGCGGGGGCCGACGGCGCACCTGCCCGAAACAAATACGGCATCAACCGATTCCCGACCACCTTGGTTGGCAAGCAGGAGATTCTGGGTGACGACACCCAGCGCATCTCCACGGCTCTCGCGGAAGCCTATGGAATCGAGATGATCTTGCCCCGCATGGAGCGCTTGGCCATGGCCAACCACTTTGATGCAGAGGGCCGCGCCGCGGTTGTGATGTACGGCACGACGTGGTGCGGCTACTGCAAACAGCAGCGCGCGTTTTTTGCCGCCCATGGTGTCCCGTTCGAGAACGTGGACGTTGAAGCATCGCAGCCCGGCCAATTGGCCTATAGCGCGCTCAAGGGCAACGGCTACCCGCTGACCTATGTCGGATTTCGCCGCTTTAATGGCTACCAGGAAAAGGAAATACTGGAGGCCATTGCCGAACTGAAGAAGGCAAAGCCGCAAAAGATTGGTTAAGGCTTGTCTCGCCGGGTTTCACCCCACACCACCAGCAGCAAACCGGCCAGCACCAGGCCCAAACCAGCGTAAGCGGCCGCACCCGGCTGCTCGCCCACCACCACAATAGCCAGTACAAAAGCCGTCACCGGTTCCGCCAGCGATAGCGACACACAGGTGGCCACTGACACATACCGTAACGCGTGGCTGAACAGCAGGTAGGCAATGCCCGTGGTGACCACGCCCAGGTAACCCACCAACACCCAGGTAGCGCTGTTCGCTTCCAAAGGACCCGATAGCAGCACCGCGACCGGCACGGCGATCAACGCGGCGGTCGCAAATACCGAACAGGTTGCCACCGCCGGCGTGGCCACGCCCAGCAGGTGTTTGCTGGCCAGTGTGTAAATGGCATAACCCAGCCCAGCAGCCAGACACAAGGCGACACCCAACGCATCGAAGTGGGTATCGCCATGGGACCCGGCCAAAATGAAACTGATACCGGTAACCGCGAGCGCGGTGCCCCACCACCACAACGGCCGCGGTGGGCGCCGGGCAATAACCGACTCCAGCAGCCCGATCCAGACTGGCCCGCTGCCCAGTGCAACACCTGTGCCCGCCGCGATGCCGGTGGCTTTGACCCCCGCGAAGAAACACAGGTTGTAAGCCGCCATCGCGATGCCGCCCAACAGCGCCCAGGGCCAGATCTTGCGCCAGGCAAACCTGGCCTGAGGCACCCCTTGGGAGCGGCCCCACCCCACCACGCAGGCAAAGAACACACTGGCCACCACCAGGCGCAAAGCGCCTATCCAATATGGCGAGGTGTGTGAGGTCACAAAACTCTGCGTGGTGCCGGTCGTGCCCCACAGGGCCGCGGCGGTAAGCGCCATGGTGGCGCCGACGAGTGAGGGATTCTTCATATACCCGCTATCGTGGGGCTTGGCGTGGGGACAACTTTCGAGATCCTCTTGACCTCGGTTCAGAGCGAACGCAACTGCCGCGTACCCACATCGCGGTCGCGCCTGAGTGCAAAGCTCAGCGCGCTGGCGGAGCTGTAACCCACCTGCTGCGCCGTCGTCTCCAGCGGCACACCGTTGCGCAGCAGGCGCTCGGCCGCATCGAAGCGGCGCGTGCGCAAATAGGCCTGTGGCGTCTGGCCTGTGAGTTCCAGCAGCCTTGCATGAAACCGCTGCGGGCTCAGAAAAAACAGTGCCGCCATGCGCGCGGTGCTCCAGGCCTCGTGCAAGGCGGTGTCCAGCGCCGTGTCCAGCTCCGCCAGATCGATGCCGCGGCGCACCAGCACCCGCGGTGCCTGCAGCAGTTGCTCCAATTGCAAACTTGCATCGGTCCACGCCACGCTATTGCGGCAATCCGGTGTGACCGCAAAGCTGCGCGCCGGGCCTACCAGTTGTTGTGCGGGCAGGTCGATGACAAACATGCGCACATCACGCGTAGCCAAAAACCCGTGCGTGACGCCGGCCGGTATCAACATGCCGCAGGACGTATCGGCAAACGCCGAGCGCCCACCAATCTCCAGCTCCATACGGCCCTGCAACGCAAACATGATTTGCCCATGGTCGTGTTCGTGGTGCAGGTACTCCCCGCTGTAGCGGCGGATGCTGCTGGCGATTTCAACCACGGGGACCGGATGCAGGGGCATGGGAAAAGTATAGGCCTGAAGGGCGCCGACTGTGCTTTCGCAGGTGTGGGGTCGTATATGCCCACAAACGCTATAAATTCAGGAGCGCAACCCTTATATTTCTTGAGGGCTAGCGGCCAGAATGGCTTAAGGCCATCGGCTACGACGTGATCGCCGGGGTATTCGGCTGGGCCATGCGGATAATCCACACCACCACACGCCACCAGGAAACACTTTGAGCGAACCCGTCATCGAGGTCACAGACCTTACCTTCGACTACCCAGGCTTTCGCGCGCTGGACGGTGTCAGCCTGTCCATCGCGCCGGGCAGCGTCACTGCGCTGGTCGGCCCCAATGGCGCGGGCAAGACCACGCTGTTGCGCTGCATTGCGGCACTGGACACGCCCTTGGCCGGCACCGTTCGGGTCAACGGCCTGGATGTGTATGAGTCTCCGCGCGAAGCCCACCGCCTGATGGGCTACCTGTCGGACAACTTTGGCCTGTACAGCGATTTGACCGTCGCGCAGGGACTGGAATATGCGGCGCGCTCGCAAGGTCTGACGGCCACCGCCGTGCCACAGGCCGTGTATGCCACGGCCCAGCGCATGGGTCTGGGCGACAAGCTGGGCAACCTGGCCAGTGCCTTGTCACGCGGTCAGCGCCAACGCCTGGCCATTGGCCAGGCCATCATCCACGCACCAAGGGTGCTGCTGCTGGATGAACCGGCCAGCGGCCTGGACCCGGAGGCCCGCGGTGCGCTGGCCGATGTATTCAAGGCCTTGCAGGCGCAGGGCATGAGCCTGCTCGTGTCGAGCCACATCCTGGCCGAGCTGGACGAATACTCTACACATATGCTGGCGCTGAACCACGGCCGTGTGCTGGAACACCGGGCGTTAAACCCGCTGACCACCGCTGCAGGAGGCCTGGCCATGGAGCGCATGCTGCGCCTGGAGTTCGTGGAGTCCACCGAATCCATCGCCGTCTGGTTGCAAGGCCAAGCGCACGTGCGCCTGGTCCGCACGGAGGGCCATATCGCGGAGATTGGTTTCGGTGGTAGCCGTGCGGAGCAGGCCGCCTTGGTAGGCGCCTGCATTGCGGCGGGCCATGCGCTGGTTGGCATAGCGTCCATCACCGAAAACCTGCAGCAGTCCTATCTGAAATCGCTGGCGGCCGAGCGCGCCACAACCAAACCCGCCACGAGGATGCAGCCATGAACCCCGAATTTCGCCGCCAACTCTGGCTGCAGTTTTCTGCCACACGCCTGGCCCTGTTGCCACTGCTGCTAGCCGCCAGCTTTTGCGCGGTGTACCTGACGGTTCCTACGCCCCCGGCATTGCCGCTGGCCAGCGTCGGCGCTGCGCTGTTTGGTTTGTTGGTGCTGGGCATGGGCACACTCGCCGCAGGCTCCAGTGTGATGGACGAAATCACCGATCACACCTGGGACCAGCAGCGCATGAGTGCCATGCAACCCTGGGCCATGACCTGGGGCAAGCTGGCCGGCGCAACCGCCTATGGCTGGTATGGCGGCGCCCTGTGCCTGTTGGTCGCCGTGCCCAGCGCGCTGGTACTGGAATCGTCCGCCTTTGTGCTGAAGGTCACAGTGACGGCCGTGTTGACGGGTGTCTTTCTACAGGCGCTGCTGGTTGCCGTGAACCTGCAACTGCTCAAGACCGGCAGCCGCGTTTCGCGCCGCGGTGGTGCCTGGGTCTTGCTGTTGGTGTTGCTGTGGGGCGGGGCCATCGCGATGGCGACGCTGCGCGGGGAACGCATCACCTGGTGGGGCCAGTTCATGGACCGGCTGGACCTGGCACTGGCGTCGGTGGTGCTGTTCGCGCTGTGCGCGCTGGTTGCGGCCTGGCGCTCCATGGCCGAGGTACTGGCGGTGCGGCAACTACCCTGGGGTTGGCCGGCGCTGGCCTTGGCAGCCACGGTGTACCTGACGGGCTTTGCCCGTTCGCACGCCATGTCGGTGTTGGGAGTAGTGGGTTTGAGCATCTGCGCGGTGCTGACCTATATGGCGCTGTTGACCGAACCGCAACAACGGCCGCTGTGGCAGCGGGTGGTCAACCGGGCGCGCACTGGCCAATGGCGTGCCGTGTTGCTGCAATTGCCGCGATGGCCCACCACCTTGTTGCTGGCCCTGCCCTTTGCGGTGCTAACGACGCTGGCGCTGGATCCTTTTGCAGCCGTGCCGTGGACATTGGCCGATGCACTGCTGCTGCAACCCCTGGCCGTTGTGCTGCTGCTGGCGCGCGACTGCGCCCTGGCGCTGTACTTTTCGTTCGCTCCCAAGGGGCGCCGGCCGCTGATGGCGTTTGCCGTGCTGATGTTTGTGCTGTACGGGCTGCTGCCATGGCTGCTGCGCGCCACCGACAGCCAATGGTTGCCGGGACTGGCGCTGCCGGTGCTGGCTGGCGGCGGCCTGTCCCTTGTGTTTGCCACAGTCCACCTGGGCCTGGCCCTGGGCTTGCTGCGCCAGCGCTGGCTGGCCACCGGGCCATAGACTGCACCATGGACAAGCGCACACTGCGGGTATGCGCCAACGTCGCATAACAAGGGCGTGGCATCTGCGGTAAGTGCCTGATAATTCCGTCAACAGTGCGGAGATTGATTGATCGTGAACGACGTATCGCGTGGCAGAGTCACCCCTGGCGGCTGCATCCCAAGCCCCCTGCTCCACGCGGGCGTGCCGCAGCACGTGACACGCACCCACAGAAGCGTCACCGCATGCGCTGGTTAAGCTCCTTGTCGCTCAAAGGTGCCATTGTGCTGGGCATGGTCCTGGGGATTGTGTTGCCCGTGCTGGCGGTCGGACCGCTGCTGGCCGTGGACAGCTACCGGCGCGAAATCGATGCACGCATCACCTCCCTGCTCAAGCAATACGGCACCATGCTGGCGCACAGCATGTCGACACCCATCTGGCATGTGGACAAGCCGGCGGCTGAATCGTTTGTCAACTCGCTGATGACCAACCCCGACGTGGTCCGCGTGCGCGTCGAAGACGCGGCTCTGGGACCCTTCATCGTGGTTGAAAAGCCCGTTCCCGCCGGCGGCGAGCTGGTGCAAGAGGTGCGCCCGGTGCTGCGCGACGGCGAGACTATAGGCAGGGTCACAATTGAGATGACCACCACCCACGTGCAGCAGCAGTTTCTGGGCAAACTGGTCACGGCAAGCGTAGCCTTGCTGCTGCAGGTGCTGGTTTCCTTCGGCTTGCTGTTCATGCTGTTTGAACACCGCCTGATGCGCCCGCTGCGCCAACTGCTGGGCGACGCCCAACGCCTGTCCAGCGGCGAGTTGACCGCGCCGGTGGCGGTGATACGCCGCGATGAAATCGGCGCACTAGCCAAAGGCCTGGACACCATGCGTGAAAACCTGAACGAACAAATCTCCCATGTGCGCGACCTGAACGCCACGCTGGAACAGCGCGTCAGCGAACGGACCCAATCACTGAATGCCGCCAACCAGGAGTTGGTGGCCGCGATGGCGGCGCTTAAAAGCGCACACGACGAAATCCAGCGCTCCGAACGGCTGGCCGCGCTCGGCGCGTTGGTGGCGGGTGTGGCCCATGAGCTCAACACGCCGATAGGCAACTGTGTGACGGTGGCCAGCACGCTGCAAGACCTGAGCGTACAGTTTGCGTTGACCAGTGCAACCGGCATCACCCGTTCAGGATTGGCTAGTTTTGTGGACAGCACCCAGCACGCCAGCGAATTGCTGACGCGCAATCTCGATGCCGCCGTGGAGTTGATACGCAGTTTCAAGCAAGTGGCCGTGGACCGCACACGGGCGCAACGGCGTGAGTTCCGGCTCGACGCGATGGTTGCAGAAACGGTGTTGATATTGAGCCCCTCGTTCAAGCGCAACCACCACCAGATCGAGGTGGATGTGCCTGCAGGAATCGCCATGACCAGCTACCCCGGGCAACTGGGGCAGATACTCACCAACCTGGTCCACAATGCCGTCTTGCATGGTTTTGAGGACGACCGGCCGGGCCTCATTCGTATCAGCGCACGCTTGCTGTCGCCCGAGTTGGTGGAGCTGGTTGTGGCGGACGATGGCGTGGGCATCCCCGAGGCCAATCTGCGGCGCATTTTTGACCCCTTCTTCACGACCCGCCTGGGGCAAGGCGGCAGCGGGTTGGGGTTGAACATCGTCTACAACCTGATGAAAGATGTGCTGGGCGGCACGGTACAGGTGCAGAGCAGGCTGGGCAGCAGCACCCAGTTCATCCTGCTGATGCCGCGCATTGCTGGTGACAACTTGAACTAGATCCGCCTTCAGGGGAACTACTTGCCGGCGGCTCCACTCCAGCCCGATGGGCATTTGACCTGCGACAGTATCTTGGCATATTCAGGCGATGCTTTGAGCTTTTTCAGACCCGCATTGAAATCAGCAGCGCGGGTTGCGCTGTCGGCCAGCGAACGCGGTAACAGCACATGCGAGGTAAAGGTGTCGGTCATCTGCTTGGGGTCCACCGAAAGCTTGGCGGCATCGGCATCGGTGAAGTTTTTTTGCAGCACGTCGCAGGCTACATTACGCTCCATGGGCACCACATCCACGCGGTCCAGCAACAGCATCTTGATCGCCGCCGCATCGTTGGGCATCTTGTCGCTCTTGAAGTCACCCGCATTGGCCATGGCCCACATTTCAGGGGTGTAGGTGTAGTCCTGGATCATGGCCACTCGGTAGGGTTTGAGGTCGGCCAACGTGGACCAGCTGAACTTGACCGCATTGCGGTAGACAAACACCCATTTTTCGGTCACCACGTTGTCGCTGACAAAAAATGGCGGATTGCGCTCCGGGTTGTTGCCCCAAGCGGCCGTGGCATCCCACTTACCCAAACGGGTTTCGGCCAGTGCCCGTGACCACGGTAAAAAGACGTACTCAACCTGGTAGCCCGCCAACTCGAAGGCGCGGCGCACGACGTTGAGCGAGATGCCCTGGTCCGCGCGCGCAGCGGTCATATACGGCGGCAACTCGCCGGTGGCAATCTTCAGCGTATGGGTTTGCGCGGATACGGACAGCTGGGCAGCCACGGCGAGGGCCAACAACACAAGACCTGAACGCGTACTTTTCATGGCGCACCTCCAGTACCAGTACCTCAATACCTCCCGGGGCACAGCCTAGCACCCATTCCCCAAACTGGAAACAACTAATTGGGCCGTTGCGCCAGCCCAGCCCCCGAGGGAGCACGCGGGTAGGGCATGGCCGCCGGTTTACCATACCCGCATGAATGAACTAAAAGCACTGCAGTCCATGGGTTTTGTGTTGCCCAGCCCTTCGTATCTGTTTGGCGCCATCGTATTTGGATTGCTGGGCATGGTGGCTTTCGGCCGGGGGCGAAAAACGGCACAACCCGTGCTCACATGGACCGGCGTGGTGCTGATGCTCTATCCCTATGCCATCGGGCAAACCTGGTTGCTGTGGAGCCTGGGCCTTGGTTTGAGCGCGCTGGTGTTTGCGAAGTGGAACTGAACCCCGGTTCCTTGTGGGCGACAGGCAGCCTGCCTTTGGTGCTCGTTGACGTTGCCATGCGTGGGGCCTTGATCGCACTCTTGTTGGTCTTGGCCACGGTGATGCACCGAGACCGCCCCCAACTGGCGGCCGCACGGGTCGGCGTGGCCATGGCCCTGGGGCTGTGTGTGCAGGTCATCGGTGCCACGCCGCTGTTTGAAGAGATGGTGCCGCGCCTGTGGCAGGCGCCGCTGGTGGCCGTTTCGGTCGGCAACGCGGTTCTGTTCTGGGTGTTTGTGCAAGCCCTGTTTGACGATGAGTTTGTGCTGCGGCCGGTGCACGCCGTGGCGTGGTTGTCGGTGGCAACGCTCAGCAGCCTGAACTGTGCGGCTCTGGCCAATAGTGCCTCGGTTCTGACGCCGGTGACCATGGGCCTGCAGCGCGCGGTGCCCCTAGTCTTTGCGGTGCTGGCCGCCATCGCTGCGGCCAAGCACTGGCGGGCGGATTTGGTGGAAGAGCGCCGACGCTTGCGGGTGTTTGTGGTGGTGACCGGCATCGCTTACACGCTGGCCTTCCTGGGCGCGCGCCTGGCGTCGCCGCGCGGTCAGTTGGTGGGGTGGACGGCGATACTGGACGTGGCCTGCTTGTTGGTGATTGTGCTGGTGCTGGTGTCCCGGCTGCTGCGTTTGGGCAGCTCCAATCTCTTCCCCTCGACTCCGCAACCTGCCCTGCCCTTGTTGCGCCCGGCTGTTGCAATCGAGAGCGTCCCTCTGGTCCCGACCGATCCACTGGCCGCAGCTCCGCCCTGCGACGAACTGGCCGGCACATCCGCGCAGCCACCGACGCAACCGCCAAGGCAGACCGAAACTGCGCAGCCTCCTGCCGCCGACCCTGCCGAAGAACGCCTGGCCCAGGCCTTGCAGCACGTCATGGCGGTGGAGCGCGCCTACCGCGACGAAGACATGGGCCTGGCCAGCCTGGCGACACGGCTCGCCGTGCCGGAGTACCGGCTGCGCCGGCTGATCAACCAGCGCCTGGGTTACCGCAACTTCAATGCCTTCATCAACAGCTACCGATTGGACGCGGTGCGCGCAGCGCTGCTGGACCCGGCCCGGCGTGCCCTGCCGGTGCTCACGCTGGCACTGGACGCGGGCTTTCAGTCCATAGGACCGTTCAACCGGGCCTTCAAGACCGCAACCGGCCTGACGCCAACCGAATTCCGAAAAAAAGCCATCAAGAATAGCGCCGATTCCTGAAATCGGCTAACCGAAAACTGTACTTGCAGGCTTCGGCGAGACGGCAGCGATCTTGGACGGCACAGTCCGCTCCACCAACCGGCAGTCCGCCGTTGGCCTATTTCTTCAAGGAGTTCGATATATGCATGTTTTCTGTTTTTCCGCGCAACCGGCCTGGCGTCGGGGCCTGGTGGTCGCAGCGCTGACACTGGTGGGCGGCTTGGCCCAGGCGGCCATGGGTCTGGGCACCATTGCTGCAACCGACATCGACGGACCGGTCACGGTGTATTACCCGACCCAAGCCGCAGCCACACCCATTGCACGCGGACCCTTCACGCTGCTGGCCGCCGAGCAAGCCGAACCGGTGCGCGGCAACGGCCGCCTGGTGGTCATTTCGCACGGCTCCGGCGCATCGCCCTGGGTTCAGGCCGACCTGGCGCGCAGCCTGGTGGACGCCGGCTTCGTCGTCGCCATGCCGCTGCACCGCGGTGACAATTACCGGGACGACGGCAACCCTGGCCCCGCCAGTTGGGCGCAAAGGCCCCAGGAAGTATCACGCGCCATTGACGCAGTGGGCCGTGATGCCCGCTTTGCCCCGCTGCTGACGCTGGACCGGGTCGGCGTCTACGGCATGTCTGCCGGTGGCCACACGGCCTTATCCATGGCCGGCGGGCGTTGGTCCAGCGCTGGTCTCAAGCGGCATTGTGAGGCAAATCTGGTCGGCGATTTTCAGGCCTGCGTCGGCTTGATCACGCGTCTAACAGGTGGAATACTGGATGGCATCAAGAAATGGGGCGCCTTGGCCGTAATCCGCCACCGCTCCGATGACGACACCCCGCAGTCCCACGAAGACCCGCGCGTGGCGGCCGTGGTTGCCGGTGTGCCGTTTGCGGCGGACTTCGACATGGCTTCGCTGGCCAAGCCGCGTGTGCCACTGGGTCTGGTCACCGCGCAGCGGGACCGCTGGCTGGTGCCCCGCTTCCACAGCGACCGTGTGTTGCAAGCCTGCACAGGCTGTGAACACCTTGCCGATCTGCCCAACGGCGGCCACGGCGCGCTGCTGTCGCCGCTGCCCCCTGGGCTGACCGGTTTACTGGGAGAGATGGTGAATGACCCGCCCGGTTTCGAGCGCAGCCAGATGCACGGGGTGGACCAAAAGATCACCGCATTCTTTGTGCAGCATCTGTTGCATTGACCGACGGGATGTATACAAAGCCTGGCCTATGCCAAGCATGGCATGCATTCTTTGGCCATTCACCATGTCTAATCGGCATGCAAATTTCGCACAGCGCTGGGAGTGAACCCATAAAATTGCGGGAAGCGTACGTTTACGCAGCCCCAATACGACTGGTTTGAAAAATTAGCTGTGGTGCTGCATGGATCTCGGAGGAGCGTTGCTGTTGTTTGACTCTTTTTGTTGAGCCCTCTTCCCCATGCAGCATGTTTCGGTTTTTCAGCGGATCAAAAGGTCCGCTACGTGGTCGGCTATGTGTAAAAAACTTGGCACGCTCAAGTTCCGCGTGGTGTTGGTTGCGGTAGGGTCGTCACTGGTCACGGGTCTGATTTCCACGACCTATGTAACGCAAGAAACCCAGAAAGAGGCGATGCGCCAGCTGGTGCACCAGCAGTCGGACGATGTCGAGGTGATCGCTGGTGTACTCGGCAGCAAGGTCGAACAAATTCAGCGCGTGCTGCGGCTGCTGGGACAGGGAATCCGGTCCGAGACCCTGGGCTCGCCCGCGCAGTTGAAAGCCTTCCTGGCGGCGGATTCCGAGGCGCTGCGCTATTTCGATACGATCCAGATTGCGCAACTCGACGGCAAACTGGTGGCCAATCGCAGCTTGGGCAAACCGCTGCAGCTGGACGATATAACCGCAGCGCAACGCGAAGTCATAGAACGCACCTTCAAGGCACGTTCTGGATTGGTCTCTCCGCCCATCAAAATTGCGAAAGACGACGTTCCCCTGGTCGTATTCACGATGCCGTTGATTGGTTCCGACGGCCGCCTGTTCGGCGTGGTCGCGGGTGGCTTGAAGCTGCATGGACAGGGTCTATTGCCCACTTCCCTGGATGTGGCGGGCAGCTTTGAATCGACGCTGGTGGTGTACAACCGCAGCGGTACTGTGTTGTTCCACTCCGATCCCCGCTTCCAACTCCAGCATGTGAGTAATCTGCCGGGTCTGGCCCAGATGCACCAGGCGTGGCTTGACGATGGCGCCAACATCATGGCGGAGAGCCGAACCCAGGTTGATGACCGCCATATTGTGAGCACGGCGGGCATGCCGGCACCCCAATGGCTGGTGGCGCGCATTACGCCCAAACAGGTTGCGCTGGCTCCGATGAAAGCGGTAGAGCGCCGCTCCTGGCTTATCACCGGCAGCACCATGGCCGTGTGCGCCGCGTTGGCGGCGTTGTTGATCGTGCGAATGACCAATCCCATCGTGCAGCTGCGCAACCGGGCCGCGCTGATCCACGCCGATACGCTGGCCCCCCATGCGGGCTGGCCACAAGCCGGCGGCGAAATTGGTGAGCTCACTGCCGCGTTGCGGGCAGCCGCCATCGAGCGCTCCCGGCTGCCCGCACAGCAGGCCATGGTGGAGCAATTGCGCGCCATCCTCAACTATGCGCCGGTCGGCATCTTCATGGCACGCAATAGCCGGCTGGAGTTGATTGGAAAGCAGGCCTGTCACATGCTGGGTTACGACACAGACGAGCTGATCGGCAACCACACGGCCAGCATATTTGGTTCACAAGAGGCGTTTGTCGAGCTGCAGGAATCCATGGCGCTGCAATTGTCTGCGGACGGATTTTTTGATACGGAAATGCTCTTGCACCGCAAGGACGGAAGCGAGTTTTGGGCGCATGTGGTGGCCCGCAGCATCAGCGTCGACAGCGAAGAGCTGAGCCACATCTGGATATTTGAGGACATTACGTTGGCACGCAGGGCGCAGGAGGCGCTGGCATGGAAAGCAACACACGATCCATTGACGCGCCTGGTCAATCGCCGAGAATTCGAGGCACGACTCACCCATGCATTGACAACGGTGTATCCACCGGTGTCGGAGCGGCTCGCCTTGATGTTCATCGATCTGGACTATTTCAAGGAGGTCAACGACGGCGCCGGCCATGCGGCCGGTGATGCCGTGCTGTTGCGGGTGGCACACGTACTGGAGGCCTACGCCGGCTCTGGCGATACCGTATGCCGACTGGGTGGTGATGAGTTTGCCGTCATCTTGACCGGAAGCACGGCACGCCGTGCCAAGCTGACCGCCGAAAAAATTCGGGCCGCCATTTTTGCGCTGCGCAGTGAATTTCCGGAACATGCCTTCCAACTGAGCGCCAGCATAGGCTTCGTGGTGCTGGATGCGTCATTTGAGAATGTAGCCGCGGCACTGAGCGCGGCCGACAAGGCCTGTTATGACGCAAAACGTGGTGGGCGCAATTGCGTGGTGGAGCATCTGGCAAGATTGGTGTAACGCCACATTTAACGTGCACCGAATTAGGATTCGAAACATGAGTACCTCCAACACCGCCCTCCTCATCATCGACATGCAACGCGGCATGGCCGGCACTGATCCCGCGGGCCGCAACAACCCGCAAGCAGAAGACCATATGGCGACCCTGCTCGCAGCATGGCGCGCGGCACAACGCCCTATCGTCCATGTGCGGCATATGTCGCGCTCGCCCACATCGGTGTTTTGGCCGGGGCAAGCGGGCGCGGAGTTTCAGCAGCGATTTACACCCGAGCCGCACGAGCATGTGGTGGAGAAAAACGTCACTGACGCATTTGCCAGCTCTGGCCTGGAACGCTGGCTGCATGTGCGCGGCATACGGAATTTGGTCGTGGCTGGCGTCAGTACCAATTTCTCCGTGGAGGCCACCGCCAGGTCAGCCGGCAATCTGGGATTCAACACCGTCGTGGTGTCCGACGCCACCTTCACGTTTGCGATGCAGGACATCAACGGCAAGACGCGCACGGCAGAAGACGTGCACACCATGTCGCTCAGCAACCTGTCCGGCGAATACGCCACCATACGCAGCACGGCGCAGCTGTTGGGCCACGACGATCAAGCGTAACGGCGCTATGCATTCAGGGCTCGACGACGGCCCCGTTTTCCAGCAATAACGCACGCAGAATCGAACGGTGGCAGCGCGCCTCGTCCTGACAATAACAGCCCATGGAGAAACTGGCGTCCTGGGATAGCCTGGCCAACAGTTCAATCGTCCGCGCGGCGTCGGGCTCTTTCATTTCACTGCGAAAACGCTTGACAAAGGCTGACCACTCGGCATCCGTTTCCACCGCCTGACCCAGCTTCATGGTCTCGGCGCTGGGCGCCAGATTGGGGTACCAGATGTCGTACCAATTCTGGCTGGCAAATTCGGTCTTGGGAACGCCCCGCGGCGGCCGCCGCACCGTGCCCATGCGTATGCCCTCGCCCTTTGCGCGTTCGCTACCCAGCCTGACGATGCGTATTCCCATAGTGGCTCCTGTTCTGCTGTTTCTGCTCCAAGGGCGACAGCTTAACGGCTTGATGCCTTATGGCTGCGCAGTGGGCGCCATGGCCTTAACCTGCGCCCGCACCCATTCCAAAAACACCTGCCCCTTGTCCGACAGCGAATCGCGCAGATCGGTGACCGCGTAATAGGCATAGGCCGCGGGCAAACGTGGCCCGGGCAGCAAATGCAAGCGCCCCGCCACCAAATCATCATGCGCCAACACCGAGCGCACCAGGGCCACGCCCTGTCCGGCCAATACCGCCTGCAATAACAAACCTGCATCGCTAAAGGCAGCGGCGGGGGCGGGCACCGCACCGTCTACGCCAGCGGCACGAAACCAGGCTTGCCAGGCGTGGGCAGACTCATCACGCAACAAGGGGTGCTTCAACAAGTCTCGTGGTCGCGCTGGCAACTTGCCCCGGCGGTACAGGGGGCTGCACACGGCCAGCATTTCTTCCTGCATCAGCCGTTCGGCAAACACGCCCGGCCACTGCCCGGGGCCATAACGAAACGCCAGGTCGATGCCGGTGTTGTGCAGGTTCACCAGATCCAGATTGGCATCCAGCGTGATGGCGATATCCGGATGCTCCACCATGAAGGTCGACAGCCGCGGCAGCAACCACTTGGCGGCAAAGGATGGCAGCACCGAAATACGCAACGGCTTGTCGCGCGGCTCCGGCTGCACCGCTTCGACCACGCTCGCCAGCCGCGCCAACGCATCGCCGAGCTGCGGCGCGAAGCGCTGACCCGCCGGCGTCAGCGCGATGCCACGCCCCTGCCGTTCTATCAACTCAAGACCAAGAGCCTCCTGCAAGAACTTGATCTGGTGGCTGATGGCGCCGTGTGTCACGTTCAGCTCCTGCGCCGCCTGGCGCAGGCTCAGGTGCCGGGCTGCGGACTCAAAGGCGCGCAAGGCTGGCAGGGGCGGAATACGTGCAAGCATCAATAGAAAGGTGAAATGTTTTAACCAATTTGCCCAAGCGATTTCGATTGTTTCCAAGGCCATATTTACTCACAATTCCGCAAATACTCCAATCGCTATTTGCATACTACATATGAATATTATTCAAACAACTTCCCCTGCAAGCCGGAGCCACCATGCGGGCCATTGATACCACCCTGGCCCTGCTCGTCACCGCCATTTGGGGACTGAATTTCTCCATCATCAAACTCGGACTGGCCTCGTTCGACCCCTATCTGCTGGCAGCCATTCGTTTTGGCCTGTGCGCACTACCCGCGGTATTCTTCATCCCCAGGCCGCAGGTCGCGTGGCGCTATTGGGTGGGTTATGGACTGCTGTTTGGTGTTGTGCAGTGGGGCGCGGTGTACGCCGGCATTTACTTTGGCCTGTCTGCAGGGCTGGCGTCCCTGGTGTTGCAGATGGCTGTCTTCTTCACAATGGCCGGTGGCGTGGTCTTCTTCCAAGAGAAAGTCAGCGCATCCATGCTACTGGGTACCGCCATCGCATTCTGCGGAGTGGCGCTGGTATTGGTGAACGTCGAAGGCCACGCCACGTTGCTAGGAATAGGCTTGGTGATACTGGGTGCCATCGCATGGGCCGCTGCCAATCTGGTCGTCAAGCGCGCCAAACCGAGCAACATGTTTGGTTTTATGGTGTGGTCCAGCGTGGTCGCACCCATTCCGTTACTGGCGTTGTCCTATCTGTTGGCGGGGCCGGAGAAAATGGCGCAGTCGCTGGCCGGCATTGACGGGATGGCGATGTTTTCGATCGCATTCCAGGTCTACCCTACAACACTCTTGGGCTACGCCATCTGGAACCGGCTGCTCAAGCAATATGCCGTATCCACCGTTGCGCCCATGACCTTGTTTGTGCCGGTGTTTGGCATGCTGGGTTCCGTGCTGGTATTCAATGAGGCATTACCCGGCTACAAATGGGCGGCCATGGCCTGCATTCTGCTGGGCCTGCTTATCAACCGATTTGGCAGCAGTTGGTGGCGGCAGTTGCAAGGACCACTGCGCGCCTAAGAGCCAGGGCGGCAGAGTGTTCTGCCGCGGGCGCACAACTGAAACGCCTTCTACCGCCCACTCAGAACCTCGGCCGCCGCCTTGACCGCACGGGTCAGTCGTTGGGCGGATGCCGACTCATGCACCCAGTGGTGCCAGTACAGCGGCACGTCCACGGCACTGCCCGGCAACACCTCGACCAATAACAAGCGACCGCCGCGCGCGGTCAGGTGCAGATCGGGCACCATGCCCCAGCCCATGCCACTAGCCAGTGCGCTTTCAAACGCATCAACGGCGGGCACAAAATGGCGCGGGTATTGGGGCCCCTGCAAGTTGAAGTGCTGGGACAGAAACAGGTCTTGCAGACCGTCTTTGCGGTTGAAGATTACCGCGGGCGTGGCCAACAAACGGTGCACCGACACTGCACCGGTTTTGGTCTGGCATTTGCGCACCAAAGCGGGGGACCCAACGCAGCGATAGTGCATCACACCCAGGGGTTCGGCTACGCAACCCCGCATGGCGATGGGTTGGGTGCTGACACAGGCCATCACATCGCCGCTTCTGAGCGCCTCGTGTGTATGCTCCTGGTCGTCAATCACGACATCCAGCAACAGGCGGTGGCGCGCCAATGTGCCTGCAACGCCGGGCAGCAACCAACTGGACAACGAATCCGCATTCACCGCCACACTCAGGCGCTGCCACTGTGCGTTGGCTCCTTGCAGTCTGGTGGCGCTGCTTTCCAGCAGATCGGCCTCCATCAAACGCAACTGCTTGATATGTGCCAGCAAGGCTTGCCCTACTGGCGTGGCGCGCACCTGCTTGCCCCGCACCAGCAGGCGTTGACCCAAAGTGTCTTCCAGGCTTTTGATACGCAAGGACACGGCCGCCAGGGTCAGATTCAGCGCAGTGGCCGCCGGGCCGAAACCACCGTACTCCAGGACCGCCGCCAGCGCCTCCAGTTGTTTGCCATCCAGCATATGAATTGACCCGATTGATTAAGTATTTTTAAACCAATATCAGTTTAATTTAAAAGTGTTCTCAAAACCGGCCACTACCGGCACAGTTCAGGTATCCCTACTTTTTCTTGAGCCTTAGAAATATGCCCGCCATCGCCACCCTCTCGTCCCTGGCTCCCGCGTTTAATGCGGGCCTGGCCCTGTGCCTGTCTCTGATCATGGCGCTGGGTGCACAAAACACGCATGTCATACGCATGGGGCTGCAGGGACAGCATGTACTGCTGACGGTGGTGCTGTGCGTCGTGTCGGATGTGTTGCTGATCGCGGTTGGCGTATTGGGCGTGGCACAACTCGGCGGCCTGTCGGAGACCCTGAAGGCCATCATGATTGGCGGCGGCGCTGTGTTTTTGCTGGTCTATGGCGCGAGGGCTTTTGGCCGGTTTCGCAAGCCGGGTGCGGGTGTGAACAACAGCGCCCTGGTGCCATCACACGGGGCATCCGTCGCACCCATGGGCCGACGCCAGGCCACTCTGGCGGCGTTGGCCTTTGCATGGCTGAATCCCCATGCCTGGCTGGACACCGCGGTACTGATTGGCTCCGCATCACTGGCCTGGGGCACACCCGGCAATGCGGCCTTTGGCGCGGGTGCGGCGGCGGGCTCCCTGATCTGGTTTGCTGGTCTGGGCCTGGGTGTTTTCTGGTTGGGTCAAAGACTGAACAACCCCACTATCTGGCGCGCGCTGGACGGCCTGGTGGCACTGATGATGTGGGGAACGGCCCTGGTATTACTGTGGGGTCTGGTCGCATAGTTGATCAACCCTTACGCGCCGAAGGCTTAGCCTGGCTGCCACTGGAGGTACTGCTGGCACGCATGCCATCCAGCATGGCATGCACCAGGTGGCGCGTGTCGGCCAAAGCGCCCTGCAGATCCTCCGACTGGTGGGCCAGCGCCTCGATGGCACCGTACAACAGACCCAAAATCAGGCGCGCGCGCATGCGCACGTCACCCGGCGGCAACAGGCCCAGCGATTGCAAGGTGCGAACGGTTTGCTCCATCGCGCCCAGGCCATGGCGTTCGCGTATCTCCAGCCAGGCCTGGGTGCCCAGCACGGCGGGTGCATCGGTAAGGCCTATACGCCGGCCTTCGGCGTTCATACCAGCCTGCAAGAACACATCAATGGCCGCCATAAAGGCCTGCCAGGGATCGGAGCCACCGGTCAAGGCACGGGAACGGGCCTGGGCCGTCAGTACAACCAGGCCTTCGTCCAGTTCTTCGGCGACAGCGGCAAACAGCCCCTTCTTGTCGCCAAAGTGGTGGTACAGCGCGCCAGTGGTCACGCCCGCGGCTTCACAGATAGCACCCAGCGAGGTCGCCTCGTAACCTAGTTGTCCAAACAGCCTTCGACCCACCGCGCGCAGCGCCGCCTGCGTGGAGGCGGCGTTGGCCTTGCGCCCATCCGACTTCAATACGGGCTCAGGCCCAGGCTCTACGGCAGGTGGCGAAGTGTTCTTTTTGGAGCCAGGGGGTGGTTGTCGCATCTGAGACTACAATACATAACGTAATTATGTATTCTACTTACTTTCGTAGACACAAACCCCTCAACCCCACCTATTCAAGGAATATTCCCATGCTGATCGCCGCCAAAGTTCTCGCCGGACTCGTACTTTTCATCCATGTCTACATCTTTCTACTGGAAACCGTGTTGTTCGAAACGCGGGGCCGCAAGGTGTTTGGTCTGAGCAAAGAGCAAGCCGCCATCATGAAGCCGGCCATGTCCAACCAGGGCTGCTACAACGCCTTCCTCGCCGTGGCGCTGGCACTGGGCTTTCTGTTGCCCGACGCGGCGACCGGTCGTATGTTCACCATCTACGGCCTGGGCTGTGTGGCAGTGGCCGGCATCTGGGGTGCACTGACCGTGCAGATCCGCATCCTGTTCGTGCAAACCATTCCCGCCGTTCTGGCATTGGCCGCGCTGTTTCTGGCCTAGTTTCACCGCCGGGCCGCCCCAAGGGGAAACGCGCCCCTCGGGGGGCAGGGAGCCACACGCAGTGGGCGAGCGTGGGGGCCATGCTTCACCGCCGGGCCGCCCCAAGGGGAAACGCGCCCCTCGGGGGGCAGGGAGCCAC
>JAZKIR010000033.1:0-13973 GCA_040384785.1 Pseudomonadota bacterium | reverse complement strand
TGCAAATCCGCGCCGGGCCGCCCCAAGCGGATTTAGCCCCCTTGGGGGGCAGCGACCCGCGCAGCGGTGGAGCGTAGGGGGCATGCAAATCCGCGCCGGGCCGCCCCAAGCGGATTTAGCCCCCTTGGGGGGCAGCGACCCGCGCAGCGGTGGAGCGTAGGGGGCATGCAAATCCGCGCCGGGCCGCCCCAAGCGGATTTAGCCCCCTTGGGGGGCAGCGACCCGCGCAGCGGTGGAGCGTGGGGGCTACTATCTCCCGGCCTTGACTTCAGCGATCAAGAATTCAACGACCTGCAGCGCACGGTCCATATTGCCGGCCATGGTGCCATCGGTGTAGAAACGTCCCGCAATGCCAAGAGCCGGCACACCTTCGACCTTGTAGGCGTTTTGCAACTGCGTGGAGCGTGTGGCCTTGGACTGAACGGAGAAGGAGTTGTACTGCTCCAGGAACTTGGCCTTGTCCACACCCTGCTGCGCCACCCATTCCGCAATCTGCTCGCCCTTGGCAAGGTCGGCTTTCTGGACGTGAATGGCTTCAAAAACCTTGGTATGCAGCTTGTCGAGCAAGCCCATGGCTTCCAGCGACAGGTACAGGCGCTGCTGCGGAACGAAACTATCCTGGAAGGACACGTGTGAACGCTTGAACGCAACATCCTTGGGCAGCTTCTTGACCCAGCCAGCCAGCGTGGGCTCAAAGGCATTGCAATGCGGGCAGCTGTACCAAAAGAACTCGACCACCTCGACCTTGCCGGCGGGTGCTTCGACCGGTGCGCGGCCGTCCAGGATATGGTATTCCTTACCCGGCACCGGCTTCTTGGCCTGAGCCTGTGCCAGAGGCGACAGCAAAGCGGACGATGCCAAAACAGCACCGGCGGCTGCCTGGGAAAAATCACGACGTTTCATATTCATGCAATACCACTCCAAAAATGTGTGTTTGTGACCGCCTGGTCAACGATAAGTTCCCGCCCCGATGCCAATCCGGTCTAGCGCTGCACACGCACCAGCGATGTCTCCAGACCGGCCTTTTCCAGTCTTTCCTTGTTGCGCTCGGCATCTTCCTTGGTGTCAAAAGGGCCGGTGCGCACGCGGAACACGACGCGACCCGATTGCTCACGCTCGGTGATCTTGGTCTCAATGCCACTCAGCGACAGCTTGGCACGATGGGCCTCGGCGTCTTCCGCGGTGCGGAAGGCACCCAGTTGAACAAAGAAAATAAAGGGTTCCGCGGCCGTAGTCACGCCGGCGGCCTTGGCCTTGGCCAAATCACCCAGCGGATCGGCGGAGACGGCCGGTTTGACTTCTCCTTTAGCATCTGCTTTTGCTGCATTCTTGGCATCCGTCTTGGGATCGTTCTTACCGGGAGCCGACGACTTGGCCGCTACGGCGGAAGCTGCCGCCGACGCCGCAGCGGTTGCAGACTTGGCAGGATTCTTGCCATACAGGGGCGCGTTGGGGTCCCAGTCCTTGTTCTTCTTGGCCTCGGCTTCGTCCTGGTCTGCCGATCGGCTCTGGCTCTTGTTCATGAACGGCACCGGCACCTTGGTCACGTACACCGCCACGGCCAGAGCGGCAGCTAACCCGACCACTACGCCAATGATCAACCCCAAAATGGTTCCACCACGCTGCTGCTTCATGCACTACCTTTTTTCTATCAATTAATCAGTTGGGGACAGAGCTAAAGATCTGTCCCGCAAAGTTATTCGATTGGGACAGAGCTAAAGATCTGTCCCGCAAAGTTATTCGATTGGGACAGAGCTGAAGGTCTGTCCCGCAAAGCTATTCGATAGGGTCAGAGCACATTGCTACGCAAGTGGTCTGACCCCAAAGTTCACATTTTCTGCGGGGCACTGACGCCCAGCACCGCCAAGCCATTGTGCAACACCTGGGCCGTGGCAGCGACCAGGGCCAGGCGCGCAAGTTTGACCGCTTCCTCATCCACCAAAATGCGCTCGGCGTCGTAGTAGCTGTGGTAACAAGCGGCCAGTTCACGCAGGTAAAAGGTCACATCGTGCGGCGCTTCGTCATTGGCGGCCGCGGTCAGCATTTCGGGGTACTTGGCCAGCAACAACATCAGGGCCTGGGCCTGAGTGCTGTGCAGGGCCGACAGGTCCACACCCTGCAGGCTGGCCACATCACCACCCCAGGCGGCGAGCACCGAGCAGATGCGCGCATGGGCGTATTGCACGTAGTAGACCGGGTTGTCGTTGTTCTTGGCCACGGCCAGGTCCACATCAAAGGTGTATTCGGTGTCGGGCTTGCGCGAGAGCAGGAAGAAACGCACCGCGTCCTTGCTGGTCCATTCGATCAGGTCGCGCAGCGTCACGTAGCTACCGGCGCGTTTGCTGATCTTGACCTCTTCGCCACCCTTGACCACACGCACCATGGTGTGCAGCACGTAGTCGGGGTAGCCCAACGGAATGCCCACACCGGCAGCTTGCAGACCGGCGCGCACGCGGGCAATCGTGCCGTGGTGGTCGGTGCCCTGGATGTTGACGACCTTGGTAAAGCCACGTTCCCACTTGGCGATGTGGTAGGCCACGTCAGGCACAAAATAGGTGTAGCTGCCGTCCTGCTTGCGCATGACGCGGTCCTTGTCGTCGCCGTAGTCGGTGGACTTGAGCCACAGCGCGCCGTCCTTGTCATAAGTCTTGCCATTCGCCACCAGCTTGGCCACCGTCTGGTCGACACGGCCGCTGGTATACAGGCTGGATTCGAGGTAATACTCGTCAAACTTCAGGTTGAAGGCCTGCAGATCCTTGTCCTGCTCGTGGCGCAGGTAGGCCACGGCAAAGTTGCGGATCGATTCCAGATCTTCCACATCACCGCTGGCGGTGAAGCTGCGGTCATCGGCCTGCACGGTCTTTTGGGCCAGGAAGTCGTCGGCGATGTCCTGGATGTAATCGCCGTTATAGAAGCCCTTGCTGGCCGGGTTCTCTGGGTCGACGGGCCAGCATTCGTCACCCGGTTTGAAGCCTTTGGTCCGCAACTGTGTGCTGTTGGCCAAAGTCTGGATCTGCACACCGGCGTCGTTGTAATAGAACTCGCGGTGCACATTCCAGCCCTGTGTCGCAAACAGGTTGCAGATGGCATCGCCCAGCGCCGCCTGGCGGCCGTGGCCCACATGCAGCGGGCCGGTGGGGTTGGCGGATACAAACTCCACCAAAACGCGCTGGCCGTTGCTGGGCTGGTAGCCAAACTGGGCGCCCTGGCCCAGCACCTCGCGCACGATCTGCTGCTTGCTCTCGGGCTTGAGGCGGATATTGATGAAGCCGGGGCCGGCAATGTCGATGGCGTCCACCCAGCGTTGAAAGGCGGCCTGGCTCAGCAGTTCGGTCTTCAGGTTTTCCGCCAGTTGGCGCGGATTGAGTTTGAGCGGTTTTGCCAGTTGCATGGCCGCGGTGGTGGCCAGATCACCATGGGCGGCAACCTTGGGCGACTCAAACGCCGCCTTGGCAGCGCTCCCGGGGGACAGTTTTTCGAGCGAGGCGGCCAGCGCCTCCAGAAGTTCGTTTTTTACAGACAGCATGCAGGGATTTTACGGGGGCGCCGCAATTGCCCATTCGCATTGTCAAATACCGTGTTGTATGTTTGAATCACACGCAGGGTTTTTCGCAACGGCGGCGCCGGCCGCTACTTACTTTCGATAGGACGTTTGATGAACAAGCTGTTTACCCTGCTGGCCCTGGGCCTCTCCCTGTCATTTGGCGCCGCCTACGCTGCCGACGCCCCAACGGCACAGCAGTCCAAGATGGGCAGTTGCAACAAAGAGGCCGCAGATAAAAAGGGCGATGAACGCAAGGCCTTCATGAAGGAATGCCTGAGCACCAAGGCGGATGCCAAAACAGCCCAGCAAACCAAAATGAAGACCTGCAATGTGGATGCAAAAGGCATGAAGGGTGATGAACGCAAGAAATTCATGAGCGAGTGCCTGAAGAAATAGGCAATCGCTTACCATTGAACCCGCGCCATTGCAGCGCGTTTGGCCTGGGCCCGACAGTTACCTATGCTGGTCGGGCTCTTTTTTTAACCGCACGCCCGGCGTTTCAGCGCAGCAGGCCCAGGGCTATGCCGGCAAACAGTGCCGCGCCCACCCAGTGGTTCAGGCGAAAGGCCTTGAAACACCCGTCGCGCGCGCGGTCGCGTATCAAACGGTAGTGCCACAGCACCTGCACCGACGCGCAAGCTTCGCCCAGCCACCATGCCCAGGGCTGAACCTGGGGTGCGACCACCCAGGACCAGATGGACAGGTAAGCCACGTAAAACAGCATCACCGCCGGCACATCCCAGCGCCCCAGTGTGATGGCCGAGGTTTTCATGCCTATGCGCAGATCGTCATCCCGGTCGACCATCGCGTATTCGGTGTCATAGGCCAAGACCCAGAACAGGTTTCCGACCAACAACACCCAGGCCTGCGGCGCGACGCTGCCGTGCACCGTCGCCCAACTGAGGGAGTCGCCACCTTGCACGGCGGCGAAGGCCATGGGAATGCCAAAACTGAAGGCAACCCCCAGCACGGCCTGCGGCATGGAGACAAACCGCTTGGCAAAGGGGTAGGCGATCGCCACCGCCAGCGCGGCAAACGACCACAACACCGTCACCGTATTCGTGGTCAGCACCAGCCCAAAGGCCAACAGTGCCAGCACTGCGCCCAGCCCCAGCGCCTCACGGACCGACACCGCGCCGCGGGTCACCGGCCGTTGGGCCGTGCGTTTGACGTGTTTATCAAATTCGCGGTCGGCCACGTCATTGATGCAGCAACCCGCGCTGCGCATCAGTATGGTTCCCAACGTAAACACCACCAGCAGATGCCAACCCGGAAAGCCACCCGCAGCCAGCCACAGTGCACTGAGTGTGGGCCACAACAGCAGCAACCAACCGGCAGGGCGGTCCCAGCGTATGAGTTGCAGGTACAGATCGATTTTCTGGCGCAGCGGCATCCCGTTCACAACCCCACCGCCCGCAAGTCCAACTGTCCGTCGCGCATCGGCGGACACCACAGGTAGGCGCCGGTCAGCGGTTTGGACATACCAAACAGCGCGTCCACGATGCCATCGTCCAGCCCCGCCATGCGCCGCATCTGCGCCTCAAAGGCGTCAAACGACGCACCAAAGGCGACAAACATCAAGCCAGCCTGGCTGCCCGCCGCCCATGGCATGGAACGCCGCACGACAAACGCCTCGGGCACAAAACTTTCCTGCGCCGTGCGCTTGACGTGGGCCGACTCCGGTGCATCCTCCAACTCTTCGTTGTCGCTGCGCCTGCGGCCCACCATGTCGTCCTGTGCCGCACCGGACAGCGCCTCAAAGGCCACAAAATCGTGCACCCATTGCTGCACGGCGACAAAGCTGCTGCCTGGCAGGCCCGGCCCGCCACTTGCCACCAACGCAGCCTGCTCCGCTGCTTCTTGCTGCGGATTTTCCGCGCCGTCCTCGTAACCGGTCAGGTCGCGCCCATGCCCATTGGGACCCCGGCCATAACGAAAACCATCGACCACCGCATCCAGATGCAGTCCCGGTGCCACCGCTTGCGCGATGCGCAACGTCAAAAGGACCAGTTCGCCCATGTCTTCACCCCGCAACCAGCACCACAAGGCGGTGGGCGTGGACGGGACGGCCACTTGCACGGGCTTCAGAACCGGAAACTCGCGCAGGCCTGGCACGTTCGCACCCAGCGCAGACACCGCCGCCAGACCCAGGCCGGCCACGACCGCCTGGCCATCGACCAACGGCGCCAGCCCCTTCAGTACCGTACCCAACGCGTGGGGTGCATCGGTCAGCGAGAAAAAAAGGTAACGCCCCACGCGGGGAACCGGAGCCAAAATACCGGATTGGGCAACAAGCGCCATAGCCAAAAAACCTTTTCTGAATCTCTATTTTTGTTACGACAACCGCTCCACACCGGGCAACTCGCAGGCATAGATGGCGTTGCGCAAGGCCGCAATGGCCTCGTAGCGCGTAAAGCTGCGCCGCCACACCAGCACCACGCGCCGCGACGGCGATTCGCTGCCGGGGCCGTCCTGCACCGGCAGGTATTTGACCAGCGAATCCGCATGGCGACGGGTCTTGGCCACCAGCGCACCCGCGGGCACGCTCAGGCGCGGTACCAGCGTGATACCCATGCCGGCAGCAACCATGTGTTTGATGGTCTCCAGCGACGAGCCCTCAAAACTCTTGCGTATGCCCTCGGTGTCGCTGGAAAACCGCGCAAATTCCGGGCACACCTCCAGCACATGGTCCCGAAAGCAATGGCCATTGCCCAGCAGCAACATGGTCTCTTTTTTCAGCGCCTCGGTGCTGACGCTGGTCTGCGTGGCCAGCGCGTGCTGCATCGGAATAGCAGCCAAAAAGGGCTCGTCATACAAAGGTGCGGACGCCAGGCCGGTGTCTGGAAAAGGTTCGGCCAGGATGGCGCAATCGATCTCGCCGGTGCGCAGCATTTCCATCAGCTTGACGGTGAAGTTTTCCTGCAGTATCAGCGGCATCTGCGGCGTGCGCTTGATGACTTGGCGCACCAGGTCCGGCAGCAGATACGGGGCGATGGTGTAGATAACGCCCAGCTTGAGCGGGCCGGCCAGCGGGTCCTTGCCGCGCTTGGCAATGTCCTTGATGT
The DNA here is from genome assembly GCA_040384785.1 of Pseudomonadota bacterium. Lineage (GTDB taxonomy): Bacteria > Pseudomonadota > Gammaproteobacteria > Burkholderiales > Burkholderiaceae_C > Allorhodoferax. The sequence goes on along the minus strand of JAZKIR010000033.1, from coordinate 7,364 downwards.
TGGCCGCCTGCTCCAGCACGCTTTGCGCCTGGCGCACGATCTCTTCGCCCAGGGGCGTGACCGTGACCTCGTTGGCGCTGCGCTCGAAGAGCTTGACGTCCAGCTCTTCTTCGAGCTTTTTCACGGCCACCGACAAGGTGGGTTGTGACACGTAACAGGCCTCCGCGGCCTTGCCAAAGTGCCGCTCACGCGCCACCGCCACAATGTATTTCAACTCGGTTAATGTCATGTAGACCTCTGGCCCGATTTGCCGCCCAGGTTCTGGATCAACAGCTCCAGGCGTTCCTTCCAGGCCCGTCGGTTTTCCGCCGAGCTGCCGCCCAGCACACGAAAGGACACCAGGCGTGGATCGTCTTCGGACCAATAGTCGTCGCGCACAGCAATCTCCACCTCGGCCCCCATGCCGGTCACCGTGGCCCCTATCAGGCTACCGTGGAAGGTGCGTTTGGCCGCGTGCAGAATGACGCGCCCCGTAGGCTCCAGGTCAATCAACCAGACCATTTGCCCGCGCGCATCAAAACTCATCTCGGTCGACGTGCCCTTGAAGCCGGCTGCGGCCCTCCACTTTTCCAACTGCGCGGCCGCGCGTGCTTCGCGGTCGGCCTCACTCAGCGGAACGTTGGGATCTTCCTCGGGCGCCACAGTCAGCCCCGCCGCCGCCGCAGCTGCTTCTTCCTCGCGCTGCCGTTTCTCCGCGACCTGCGCCGCCAGTTGCTGCTCCACTTTGTCTATCCAGGCGCGCAGCCCGTTGGCGAACTGCTGGAAACTGGTTGCAATGGCATCGGGCACGCGGTCTATGCGCAATTCCGAGCGGTCACCGCCCGAACGTCCCATGGCCTTTTGCAGGGGCTCATCGGTCGCCAAAAACGCGATCCGGCTAAACCCCGTCGCAATGGCCGGTTTGCCCTCTTCGCCTTTGACCGAGATCCGCGAAACTTCGATTTGCAACCCGATGGCGGGCAATGTCACGGCCAAGGCGCCAGTTTGCACCTCCGGGTCGCCGCCGGCCAGGGGCTGGCGTGTGTAACGGCCACTGCGGGACGTGATCTTGATCTCCTTGGCCGAGTGCCGCGACTCCACGGACAGCCCCTGGGCCTCAAAGCGCAAACCACCCGGCACACTGACAACGCTGGTGCGCAGCATATAGGCCTGGTATTCCATGTACGCGTAAACGCACGCCCCCAACATGGCCGCGCCCCCCAGAGCCCACCACAGCAGCGGGAAAAATCCGGTCATTTCCATAGTACTCAGGCCTTCAAAAATTCTGCCTTCCCGCCCAACCAGCGGGCTACGTGGCGCGCCGCAAGATGGGGATGGTGGTCCAACAACATCGGCGCCTCGCGCCTGGCCCACTCTAGCAGTTCCGTATCGTGGTTCAGATCGGCAAAACGCAGCATGGCTTCGCCTGATTGTCGCGCGCCCAGAAACTCACCGGGACCCCGTATGTCCAGATCACGCCGGGCGATCTCAAAACCGTCGTTGGTCTCGGCCATGGCCTTGAGGCGTGCACGGGCGGTTTGGCTAAGCCTGGGTGCGTCTCCGGTCGAGTACAGCAGGACACAGGCCGACGCAGCAGCCCCCCGCCCGACGCGTCCGCGCAACTGGTGCAACTGGCTCAGGCCAAAACGCTCGGCGTGGTCAATGACCATCAGCGAGGCATTCGGCACGTCCACGCCCACCTCAATGACCGTGGTGCTGACCAGCACCGCCAGATGCCCGGTCTTGAAGGCCTGCATGATGGCCTTTTTGTCGTCAGGCGCCATGCGTGAGTGCAGCAACCCCACTTGCACCGGCTCGCCATTGGCCAGTTGCGCGCCCTGCAAGGCGTCGCTGAGTTCGGCATGCGTCTGCAGTACATTCGTCAAATCCAGCGCCTCGCTTTCTTCGATCAACGGGCAAACCCAGTAGACCTGGCGCCCATCGGCGGTTTGCGCGCGGATGCGCTCCACGACCTCGTCGCGGCGCGATTCGTTGACCACCTTGGTGATGATGGGCGTGCGCCCCGGCGGCAGTTCATCTATCGTGGAGACATCCAGGTCGGCGTAATAGCTCATCGCCAGCGTGCGCGGAATCGGTGTGGCCGTCATCATCAGCATGTGCGGCTCTAGGCCGTCGTGTGTCAGCTTGTTGCGCAGCGCCAGGCGTTGGGCGACACCAAAGCGGTGTTGCTCGTCGATGACGGCCAAGGCCAGATTCTTGAACACCACTTTTTCCTGAATGACGGCATGGGTGCCGACGACCAGCGCCGCCTCGCCGCTTTCGACCATGGCCAGGGCTTCGCGGCGCTCCTTGGCCTTTTGGTTGCCGGTCAGCCAGGCCGTGGTGATGCCCAGCGGCTCCAACCAGCCCAACAGCTTGCGGAAATGCTGCTCGGCAAGAATCTCGGTAGGCGCCATCAGTGCACACTGCCAACCGGCGTCTATGCAAATACAGGCAGCCAGCGCCGCGACCACCGTCTTGCCGGAACCTACATCACCCTGCAGCAGCCGGTGCATGGGCACCTTACGCGCCAGATCGGCGGCAATCTCGGCACAAACCCGGTGCTGGGCGGCCGTGAGCGTGAAGGGCAGCTTGGCTATCAGTTCGGTGTACAGCGGCAGCAGCACCGGTTGCTCGGGCTCGTCTGGCGGGTTGAAGACCTCCGGCGCCACCATGGCCAGCACCGGTGCGCGCAACGCGGCGCGTTCGCGGCGGGACTGCAACTGCGATATTTGCTGTGCCAACAGCTCCTCGGCCTTCAGCCGCTGCCAGGCCGGGTGGGTGTGGTCCTGCAGCGTGTCCAGCGACACGTCGGGTGTGGGATGGTGCAAAAACGACAGCGCCTGACGCAATGTCCACAAGGCGTGCGGATTGATTTCACTCAAATCACCGGGAGGAAACGTGTCCGACAGATCGGCACGCGCCAACCCGGCCAGCACCTCCTTGCGCAGCACTGGCTGTGACAGCCCGGCGACCGTGGGGTAGATCGGCGTCAACGCGGTAGGCAGATCACCACCGGCGCTACGGAACGCCGGGTGCAGCATGGTGTAACCCAGAAAGCCACCCTTGACCTCGCCACGTGCCCGGATGCGATTACCCACCGCCAAAGCCTTTTGCTGCGAGGGGTAAAAGCTGAAGAAGCGCAGCGTGCAGGTGTCGCTGCCGTCGTCCAGTGTCACGATCAGTTGGCGGCGCGGTCTGAAGCTGACTTCGCAATCGGTGATCCTGCCCTCGATCTGGATGGAGTCGCCCTCGCGCGCATCGCGCAGCTTGGTGATGCGGGTTTCGTCCTCGTAGCGCAGCGGCAGGTGCAGGGCCAGGTCAATATCGCGCTTGAGTCCCAGCTTCTCCAGCGCCTTTTGCGTCACACTCTTGACGGCCGCCGCGCCGGCCTTGGAGCTGGCGCTGGGGCTGGATAAAGTGGCAGTGCTGTGCGGCATGGGACAATTCTGCCCGTTCTTTTACTCTTGGTACGGGTTTGTTCAACCCTCAAGCACTTATGACCTCCTCCCCTACCTACCACACCGTGGTCAACGCCACCACCACGACCCACACGCTGAGCGACTTTGACTTCGTGCTGCCCGAAGCGCTGATTGCCCAACACCCCGCCCCTACGCGCAGTGGTTCACGCCTGCTGGACGGCACCACCACCCCACCAGTGGACCGCATCTTCCATGCGCTGCCAACACTGCTGCGCAACGGTGACCTGCTGGTGTTCAACGACACCAAGGTCGTCAAGGCCCGGCTGTTTGGTGAAAAAGCGACAGGGGGAAAGGTGGAACTGCTGATCGAGCGGGTGCTGGGCGGCAACCAGGTGGCAGCCCATATGCGGGTCAGCAAAAAACCCGAGGTCGGTGCCACATTGAAACTGGTTTGCGCACCCGGCCATGCCGACGGCATAAGCGCCACGATGCTGGGCCGCTGGCCGGATGCCGACGGCCCGCTGTTCCGCTTTGTGTTGTCCAACGACGCCGGCGATGACCCCTATACGCTGATGGAGCGCCACGGCCACGTGCCGCTGCCGCCCTACATCACCCACACGGACTCTGCGGAAGACGCCCAACGCTACCAAACCGTGTTTGCGAAGAACCCCGGCGCAGTTGCCGCCCCCACCGCAGCGCTGCACTTCGACCAGGCCCTGCTGGACCAACTGACGGCGATGGGCGTGCAACAGGCTCACGTAACCCTGCACGTAGGCGCAGGCACCTTCCAGCCGGTCAAGACCGAAAACCTGTCCGAACACCAGATGCACAGCGAATGGTACGACGTGCCGCCAGCAACCCAGCAGGCCATAACCGACTGCCGCGCCCGCGGTGGCCGCATCGTGGCCGTGGGCACGACCACCGTGCGCACGCTGGAGTCCTGGGCTCACAGCGGCGTGGCCAGCGGCGACACACGGATCTTCATCACACCGGGTTTTGAGTTCAAGCTGATAGACCTGCTGGTGACCAACTTCCACCTGCCCAAGTCCAGCTTGATGATGCTGGTCAGCGCCTTTGCCGGTTATGACCACATCATGGCGCTGTACAAACACGCCATTGGCCAGGGCTACCGGTTTTTCAGCTATGGTGATGCAATGCTGCTGAAGCGCCAGCACCTGGTGTAAATCCGAACGGACTATTGAGCGATTCCGAGTTACGGAATATCCTCAATGCAATAACAAAATTTTGCAAAGAGGAAAAAAGCTCATGTTCAAACAACTCAAAACCGGCGTATTGGCCATTGGAATGCTCGCTGCCAGCGCAGGTGTTTTTGCCGACACCGCAAGCCTGGCGGTTGCAACGGGATGGTGCAACAGTGCGTCCTATTGCAACAACACCGATATGAGCACGTTTGCCAGCAGTTTTGCCGGAAGCCATTCCGGCAACGTGTACCGCAACTGGCTTGCGTTTGACATCGCCAATGAGCATGTTTCCGCTGCCACCCTCAGCATCTGGAGTGACGCCGGAAACGTCAGCGATGACCCGCTCGCGGTCTACTCGGTGACAGCAACGTACGGCATCAGCTTCGCCGGTTTGATGGATGGCCCATCCTTCGGAACTGTCACCGCCAGCATTTCAAACACTGGCGAAGACCATTCCGTCGACATCGTCTTCAACGCGGCTGGCATCAGCTTCCTGAACGCGCACCTGGGAACACGCGTAGTGTTCGGCGGCAACGTGACCAGCGCCGCCTCCAACGTGCAATTCTTTGGTCACACGGATGGTTATCCAACCGCCTATTTCAATACCTTCAATACGGTGCCGGCTGTTCCGGAACCCGAGAGCTACGCCATGTTATTGGCTGGCCTGGGCCTGGTCGGGGCAGTGGCCCGTCGCCGCAAGCAGAATCGCCCCCTCTAGTAGCCTGGGGCTCAACTTTGGCCGGGGAAGCATGCTTGGGCTTCCCTTTTTTTTGTGCTGCCGGACGCATTCAACCAGTTCTGAGGCGGCCCCTCACACTGCCTTGTAGAACACGGTCGTGCCGCACAAAGCGCCGTCCGGCCAGTGCGCGTAGTCAGGAATCACACCCACCCGACTCCAGCCCAGGCGTGCGTACAGCCGTTCGGCCTCACTGCCGGTGGCGGTATCCAGCACCAACAGTTGCTTGTTACAGGCACGCGCCATATCCTCGGCGGCATGCATCAGTGCTGCACCCAGGCCCAGGCGCCGGCCGCGGCGGTGTACCAGCATCTTGCACAGGTCGGCGCGGTGGTGCTGGTTGTCGGGTTGGTTCAGCACCAATTGCACGGTGCCGACAATGCCGACACCGTCACGCGCTACCAATACAGCGCGCTCACCCGCTGCTACGCCTGCCCCCACGCGTTGCCAGAATGCAAGGGCCTGGTCCAGCGTCAAGGGCTGCATAAAGCCGACGGACGCGCCGCCCTCCACACAGTCCAGCAGCACCGACGACAGTTGCGCAATATGGTCTTCGCTCAGTGCTTGCAATCGTTCCAGCGTGATAGGCGCCATCTCAGAATTTCCTTGTGCTCGGGGTTTCGCTGACCAGCACCACCGCATAACGCGTAGTGCTGTCGGTCGGGTTGTGAAAAATGATCGGCTGGTCCAGCATCATGGCCAGGCAATCGCCACGCTGCAGTTGCCATGTTGATTCGCCCACGATCAGGTCCATGGCACCGTCCAGCACCCACACCTGCTGGTGCACCCGGGTGTTGCGCGGACCGGTTTCGAAGGCCACGCGTGCACCGGCTGGAAAGACCACCTCCACCAACTGGATCGGCGAGGGAAAGCCCGGCGGAGACAAGGCCCGGCGCACATAACCCGAGCCGGGGTCGGTCCAGATGGCTTGCTCGGCATGGCGGGCCAAGGGCGTCGCGGCAGACGCGCCGGCTTGGCTGCCGCCGCCCTGCCCCACCAGGTCCGACAGCGTGACGCCCAGACCCACCGCTATCTTGTCCAGCACCACGGCTGTGGGGCTGTTGTGCCCGCGTTCGATCAAGGACAGTGCCGAACGGCTGACGCCGGTAGTCTGCGCTAGGGCTTCCAGGGACAGACCACGTTCGGCGCGCAGTTCCCGCAGGTTGGCGGCTATGCGGGTATCGATGGAGGGATTGGTTGTATTTTCCATAATTATGGATATCTTATCTAGTTTTATGGAAAAAACAACATATGCGGACTTGAATCCTTTCTATCGCCAGCCACAGCACCCGTTTGCAGGCCACGCCTTTAAAATCGGCGCTCACCAACCGGCCAGCGCAACCCGCGTCCAGCCCCTCTCCCGCACCATCCCATGCTGAACTTTGAACTCCTGAACACCGACCCTGCCCGCGAAGGCTACGCCGGTTCCCACGCCCGCCGCGGCACGCTGACGCTGAACCACGGCGTGGTGCAGACACCCATCTTCATGCCAGTGGGCACCTATGGCACGGTCAAGGGTGTGATGCCGCGCAGCCTGGAGGAAATGGGCGCGCAAATCATTCTGGGCAATACCTTCCACCTGTGGATGCGCCCGGGCCTGGACGTGATGGCGAGTTTTGGTGGCCTGCATGCGTTCGAGAAATGGAGCAAACCGATCCTCACCGACTCCGGTGGCTTCCAGGTCTGGAGCCTGGGCGAGATGCGCAAGATCAGCGAGGAAGGTGTCAAGTTCGCCAGCCCCGTCAACGGCGACAAGCTGTTTTTGACACCCGAGATCAGCATGCAGATCCAGACCGTGCTGAACAGCGACATCGTCATGCAATTCGACGAATGCACGCCCTACGACACCAAAGGCCACATCACGACCGAGCGTGAAGCCCGCACATCGATGGAGCTGAGCCTGCGCTGGGCCAAACGCTGCCAGGCCGAGTTCACCAAACTGGAAAACCCCAACGCGTTATTTGGCATCGTGCAGGGCGGCATGTTCGAGAACCTGCGCCAGGAGTCGCTGGACCAGCTGGTGGA
>JAZKIR010000032.1:0-171973 GCA_040384785.1 Pseudomonadota bacterium | reverse complement strand
TGCAGGGCGGCATGTTCGAGAACCTGCGCCAGGAGTCGCTGGACCAGCTGGTGGAGATGGATTTCCCGGGTTACGCCGTGGGTGGCGTCAGCGTCGGTGAGCCCAAGGACGAGATGCTGCGCATCATGGCGCACACACCACACAAGCTGCCCGCCCACAAGCCGCGTTACCTGATGGGTGTGGGCACACCCGAGGACCTGGTGCAAGGCGTGGCCGAGGGAGTGGACATGTTCGACTGTGTGATGCCCACGCGCAATGCGCGCAACGGCACCATCTTCACCCGTTATGGCGACCTGAAATTACGCAACGCCCGCCACAAGACCGACCCGCAGCCGCTGGACCCGAGCTGCACCTGCCACGCCTGCGCCGGCACTTCGGGAGTGTCCTGGGACAACGGCGGGCGCGAAGGCTTTAGCCGCGCCTATTTGCACCACCTGGACCGCTGCGGCGAGATGCTGGGCCCCATGCTGGCCACCATCCACAACCTGCACTACTACCTGAACCTGATGCGTGAAGTGCGCGAGTCGCTGGATGCGGGTGCGTTTGGTGCATTCCGGGTGCAGTTCAAGGCGGACAGGGCGCGCGGCATCTGAAATTCGAGTCTGCTTTGGTGCCCCAAAATATCGAGTTTCACTATATATTTAATAGCGCAATAGCGATATTCTACGAGGGCTACAGGCCGATTTTCCCCAAGAAACCTTGCATTAACCCCAATTTGGGTATTAACATGCGGGATCAGGCGGCTTTAACCGCATCAGGCGTTGGCGCGGCCTGGTTGACCGGCAGATGCACGGTAAAACGTGTGCCCTTGCCAAGCTCGCTGGCCACCTCGATGCGGCCTCCGTGTTTGTGCACGATGTTGTAGGACAGAGAGAGCCCTAAACCGGTGCCCTGGCCGACCGGCTTGGTGGTGAAAAACGGGTCAAAGATTTTGGTCAGGATGTCGGGCGGTATACCGGCCCCGTTGTCGCCGACCTCGATCCAGACGCCATCGTTGTCGACACCGGTGCGTATCGTGATGACACCGTTGGCGCTGATGGCGTGTGATGCGTTGACGATCAGATTCATGAACACCTGGTTGAGTTGTGATGCCAGGCAGTTCACCAGCGGCAGCTCGCCATACTCTTTCTTGACCACGGCCTTGTAGCGGAACTCGTTGCTGGCAATCGTCAGTGTGCTGTCCAGGCCGGCGTGTAAATCGGAGGGCTGCCATTCCGTCTCGCCGATGTGGGCAAAGTCTTTCAACGACTGCACGATGTCGCGCACACGCTTGAGCCCGTCCTGCGATTCCCGCACCAGATCGGTCACGTCTTCCTTCAAGAATTCGTAGTCGGCCTTCTTCTGCAGTTGGGCGATCTTGGCCTTGAGCGCATCCTGGTCCGGCAATTCCTTCACCGCCTGCACAAAACCTTCGGTCAGCGCGCACAGGGTATCCACATAATTCTTGAGCGCGCCCATGTTGGAGTTGACGAAACCTATGGGGTTGTTGATCTCGTGGGCGACACCGGCCGCCAGTTGGCCGATGGAGGCCATCTTCTCGGATTGCAGCAGTTGGGCCTGGGCTTCCTGCAATTGATCGATCAGCAGCTGTTGCTCTTCGCCCTTTTTCTGCAAGGCCTCTTCCATGCGTTTGCGGTCGGTGATGTCGGTCAGCGAGCCCACCACCTCCAGCGGCTTGCCTTCGGCGTCCCGAATCAGTCGCAAGGAATCGTGCATCCACAGGTAATTGCCGTCACGCGCGAGAAAGCGGTACTCGTAGGCCTGCCGGCCCTCGGTGAATATCTTCGAAAAACTGGAGAAAATGGTCGGCACATCTTCCGGGTGGAGGTGGTCAAACCAGAAGCTGGGGTCGGCCACCATGTCGGCGGGCTGGTAGTCCAGCACGCGCTGGGCGTTGTCACTGACAAAGGTCATGGTGCCGTCCCCCGTGGGCACGCTGCTGTAGATGATGGCCGGTGTGTTGCCAATCAGATACTTCAGGCGGGCGTTTTCCCGCAGCAGCTCAGCAGGGGCGCCAGCGGCATTCGACGAAACCGTGCTGCCGGAACCGTTCTGCGGCGTGGCCTGGATCTTGCCAAACAGGAACTGCAATTGTTTGGCCAACAGCGTGATGCGGTCGTGCCCCTGCAGCGGCAAGGGCATGCTGAAGTTGCCCTTGCAGGCGGCACTGACCGCCGCACACAGCGCCAGAAAACGGTCGTTGGTCGACGCGGGTGCAGAGGCTTGCGGCGGCACCACCGCCACCACGGGCGGTGGCGATGGTGGCGTTGCAACTGGACCGGCGGCCGCGGGTGCGGCGCCGGATCCAAAGTCTTCGAAGTCCATGCTCAACTCCGTGGCTCAAGAAGGGGGGACGGAGGCTCGGGGGCTTGCCCTGACCATCGCCGTGCGCTGTGACGGTATACCCCGCTTATGGCCGAAGTGCAATGTCAAAAGTGTTAGCGCACGCCCCGTTCAGCCGGTCCAGCTCGCCTCCGGGCGCCAATTGACGATCCACACCGGCACATCGGCGGCGGGCATGGGCCGGGCAATGCCGAAACCCTGGGCCATTTCGCAGCCCAGCAGCAATAGCTGCGTTCCATGTGCCGTAGTCTCCACACCCTCGGCAATCACATCACGGCGAAACGCTGCGGCAAGACCGATGACGCCGGTGACGATGGCCAGGTCGTCGCTGTCGTCCAGCATGTCGCGCACAAAACTCTGGTCGATCTTGATGACCTCGGCCGGCAAATGGCGTAGGTGCGTCAACGACGAATAACCGGTGCCAAAGTCGTCCAACGCAAAGCGCACCCCAAGGGCCTGGCAGGCCAGGATGGACTGAAACACCTGGGCCAGGTCTTCCAGCGCGCTGGTTTCCAGAATCTCCAGCTCCAGTTGCCGGGGTGCGACACCGGGGTGGCGTGCCAGCAATTGCGTCAGGCGCGCGGCAAAGTTGTCCTGCTGCAATTGGCGTGCACCGATGTTGACGCTGACGGCCAGGTCCAGCCCTTCGGCTTTCCACTGCGCCATTTGTGTCAGCGCGGAATCGATGACCCACTCGCCCAGGGCCACGCTGATGGGGTGGTTTTCTATGATGGGCAGAAAGGCCGCGGGTGCCAGCAGTCCCCGCTCGGGGTGCTGCCAACGGATCAGCGCTTCGGCACCCGTAGTGGCACCGGTCCGCATATTGACCTTGGGTTGGTAATACAACACGAACTCCTGCTGCGCCAGCGCACGGCTGATGTGCTGCAGGCTTTCACGCTGGGTCTTGACCGCCGTGTCCTGCGCCACATCGAACAGGTGGTAGCGGTTCTTGCCGGCCTGCTTGGCCACGTACATGGCCTGGTCGGCGTGGCGCAGCAGCAGGTCCACATCCGAGCCGTCCTGCGGATAACTGGTGACGCCAATGCTGGCCGACACCTGCAGGCTGTAATCGCCCAGTTGCACCGGATTGGCGGCAGCCAGCAGCAGCCGCTCCAGGATAGGCTCGGCGTCTTTCACGTGGTCCAGATCCACCAGTACCGCGACAAACTCGTCACCACCAATGCGGGCCAGCGTGTCACCATCGCGCAGCGCTACCTTCATGCGGCGGGCCAGCGCCACCAGCAGCTCGTCGCCCACGCCATGGCCGTGCTGGTCGTTGACCGCCTTGAAGCCGTCCAGGTCCAGGTAGACCACGGCCACCGAGCGCCCCCGGCGCTGGCTCTGGGTCAGGGCCTGCTGCATACGATCGGCCAACAGGACGCGGTTCGGCAGGCTGGTCAGCGCGTCAAAGTGCGCGATGTGCTCCAGTTGACGCTGGTGCTCTTTCATCGGTGTGATGTCGGTGAACAGCGCGACGTAGTTGCAGGCTTTGCCGGCCGCATCGTGCACCACACTGATGGCCAGCATTTCAGCAAAGATTTCGCCATTTTTGCGGCGGTTCCAGACTTCACCGCTCCAGAACCCGTGCGCGTCCAGTTCGCGCTTGCGGGCAGCATAAAAATCGTTACCATGGCGCCCCGAGTTCAACAGGCTGCGCGGTTTCTGCCCCACGGCCTCTTCGCGGCTGTAGCCAGTGATGAAGGAGAACATGTCGTTGACCTCGACAATGTGGCCCGCTGCGTCGGAAATGATGATGCCCTCCCGGGCGTGGCTGAACACCGAAGCGGCCAGTTGCAGCCGGGCATCGGCCCCCGATTTTTCGATGGCCAGCGCGGCCAGCCTGGCCTCTTCTTCGATCAGCAGCAGGTCCTCGGGCTCCGGACGGCAGGGCTGGCGGTGGTAGATCGCAAAGGTGCCCAGCACCCGGCCCTGGGCCGACAGAATCGGTTGCGACCAGCAGGCTGCCAGACCGGCCTGGCACGCCAGCTCCGCATAAGGCGTCCACAGGGGGCTGCTGGCGATATCTTCCACCACCACCCGTTCCCCGGTGAAAGCCGATGTGCCGCACGACCCTACCTGCGGCCCTATGGCAGTGCCATCGAGCGCCTGCGTAAAAAGTATCGGCAGGCTTGGCGCGGCGCCGTGGTGCAGGTGTTTGCCATCGGCATCGAGCAACAGGATGCTGCACAGCATGCTGGGGTTGATGGCCTCCACTTCGCGCACCATGGCGTCCAGCACGGTGGCCAGCGGCGCCTTGTCGGCCAGCAGTTGCAGCACCCGGTTGTGGTGCTGCTGGCGCTGGTCGGCGCGCTTGCGGTCGGTGATGTCGGCCATGACGCCAACCAGACCCATATGGTTGCCCTGCAGATCGACAAAACGCCGCCCCGACAGGTGCCCCCAGAATTCGCTGCCATCGGCGCGCCGGTAGCGGCGTTCCACATCCGTCTTGGCCAACTGTCCCCCCAGCAGCTTGAGCATCAGGCCGCGTCCGATGCCACGCTCCACGGGGTCGATCAGCGCCACATATTCCATACCCACCAGTTCGGCAACCGACCAGCGGAACATTTCGGCCATACGCCGATTGGCGTGCGTGATAACGCCCTGCATGTTCACCAGGAAGATGGCCACGCTGGAGGTGTCCAGAATCTGCTGCAGCAGCAGTTCGCGCCCTGCCAGATCGGCCACCGCCTGGGTCAACGCCTGCTGGGCCTGGTGGCGCTCGCCGACGTCGCGTTCGATGGCCTGGGCCATGGCGTTGAAGTGGCGCCCTAGTTCGGCCAGCTCGTTGTGGGTGCGCACGTCGCTGCGCGCCGCGTACTGGCCATTCAACAAATCCTGTGCATGCCGGGTCAGTTGCTGCAGCGGCCGCAACACCGCGCGCTGGCTGTAGGCAAACACCGCCGCCAGCCCCAGCAACGCGGCGCCCACCAGCACCATCAGCAGGCGCACGTGGTCGCGCAAGGCCAGGCTCAGCGCGTCCCGGTCGGCGGCATTGCGCGCGTCCACCACGTCCGAGAATTGCTGGATCGGCGCCATGATGCGCGCCTTGGCCGCCACATAGGGCTCACCGTAGAGCAAGCGACTGGCCAGCCCCACATCAGGGGCGCCGCGCACGGTATAGGCACCGGTGGCGTCGGCATAGAAACCCTTCATGGCCGCGAAGGCCTGCTTTTCCAGGCCCACCAGTGCGTCGGAATGCGCCTGCGCCTCGTGCAGCAGCGCAAACTCCTGCTCCCGCACGCCCTCTTGGCGCATCAGCTCCTGCAAGGCCACCGGTGGACCGGGTGGTGCCGCGGGCGCCTGGCCGACGCCTTCCAAATGCCAATGCGTGGCGGCGTAATTCTGCGGACGGGCGCGCGTGCCGTTGCGGATGTCGAGAATTTCGAAATAACGTTGCTCGAACACGGCGTCGCCGGTGGCGACATAACTGCGCGCCATACGGGTCAGATCCTCGGAGCTTTGCAGCAACTCCTCGGCCAGCCGGTGTGCGCGACCGCTGTGCTGCTCGTTGCCGGCAATACGCTCCTGGATGGCCATGGCGCCCCAGATCACCCAGGCCATGGCCAGCAGCATGGTCACCGCAGCACCCACCATCCAGCGGCTGAAAAAGCGAATCTTCACGGTGCAGGCCGACGGGTCCGACTCACTCCAGATTCCCGGTCGGCGAGGCAATGAAGACGGTGAGCACCCCGGTATAGCCGTACAGGTGGTGGTGGGCGATTTCACCGGCGGCAAAAAATCCGACCAGCGGCACATCGCCCAGCGCGCGGCGCACCAGTTGCAGCTCGGCGCTGGGGCCGCCAAAGTGCGGGCCACCGCGGCCGGTGCAACTGACGTACACCGCACCGGCAATGCGCCGTGCCGGGTGCGGCGCCGACTCCAATGCCGAGGCCTGCAGCGCATGCGCGGTTTCCAGTGCCTGCTCCTGCGGCTCCAGTTCCTCGCGGATTTCGGCACAGATGCGGGTCAGGTCGGCGCGTGCCGCCTGCACATTGCGCCGGCAAAACACCAGTTGTGCACCGGGCTCGACCCGGTCGGCCACCGCCACGCCGTGCCGACCCGGGTCCAGGCCGATGATGTGGCGCACCAACACGTCTTCGCCAAAGTTGCCGGTCTGGCGCACGGCCCGCAGTGGTGCGGCGTCTGCCGCACCGGGAGGGGCTTCGCCATCCGGCGCCGGCACCAGGCCCACCAGTGTTGCGCGCACCACGTCCAGGGCTTCCTGGGGTTCGTCCAGCGAAATCGCCAGATCGCGCAGCATCACGTCCAGCGCTGCCTCGCCGTCCAGTGTCAGCACCACGTTGTGCTCCGCCGCGGTAACCCGGCGCACCGCGGAGATCGGCATGCAGCCCTGTGTCACACGCGACACCAGGGCCACATCGGGGCCAAAGGCCACGCCGCTCAAGCCCCCGCTGAAGACCCCGCTGGCCGCGCCATGGCCGCCTATATTGCCATTGCCACCCACCGCAAACTGGACCGACTGCCAGCGGCTGCTGGCAAGTCCGCCAAAGACATAACCGGAGTCTGTGCGCGCCGCCATCTCGGCGATCAACTCCCCCACATCCGTGGTTTCAGGGTCGGCATGGACCAGCGCGGTGTGGGCTTCAAAACCCAGCCCCATGGGCGCGACGCCGGAGAACACGCGGTACTGGTCGCTGGGCAGCTCCAGCAGCATGACGGCCATGGCTGGCTCGTCCCAGTACTCGACGTTGTTGGACACGATGCCCATGCCCACGGTGCCCGACCAGTCGGTGACCAGCGGCAACTCGGCGCCCAGGTGGTCCAGGATGTCCTGGGCGACGCCGGCGTAGTGGTCCGTGATGTAGAGCAGCGCCAGCGTCGGTGCACTGGCATAGTTATGCAGCGCCATTTGCGCGCGCAACTGCGCCAGCACCAGGGCCGCGGCCATGGGCCACTGCGGATGGGTGGCGTGTGCGTAAGGAAAAAGTTTCATATCCGCCCCCTTTTCGGCCGGACCGGGTCCGGCACTAACGGCTGTTGGGAGCGACCTTGCGGGCCGCTGGTTTGGTGGCGCGTTTGACGGCGCCCGTGGCCGCTTTCTTGCCCGCGGCCTTGGCCGACTTCAAGGCTTCCTTGGCCATGCCACTGGCCATGTTCTTGGTCACATCGATAGCGGTTTTGGTGGTAGCTTCCTTGAAGGCACCGGCCGCAATCTGCTGGAACTGCTGCGTCAGCGACCCCCACAAATGCAAGGGATCGACCAGCGCACCAACGCCGCTGGCGGCCTTGCCAGCCTTGGACGCGGCGCTGGAGTTGCCGGTAGCCACATCGGAAATGGTCTTGGCGGTGGAGGCCGCACGCTCGCTGACGCGTTGCACCCCGGTCTGCACCGACTCGGCGGCCTTCAGTTTGAGTGCATTGGCCACGTCGCCGATGTTGAAGTTCATGCCCTTGAGCGTGGCCAGCGTCATCTTTTGTACCTCCAGCGCCTGGATGGTGGCGCCCAGCGCGCGGGAGTTTTGCTCCAGCCAGAAGTGCACGGCCTTGAGTTCGTCGATGCGTTTTTCCAGTTCTTCCACATTCAGCGTGGGAGCGACCCAATTGCCCAGGTTGGGCATTTGCGGAATGTTGCTCGTTGCACCCTTGGCCAGATTCTGCAAAAAGTCAAAACCCGGGACGAACTTGCCAAAACCACTGGTATCTGTGTCGCTCATATGCACTCCATGGAAGCCTGTCAACTTTGAACAAGCAACAGCTTACTCCAATGTGGTGCACCGGTGCTACCGGCAGCCCTCCCTATTTAGTGCATGGGCCTGGCATGGGTCTAGCCCAGCCAAGCATGGAGTTGCCTGGCGTCCGGCTCGCCGATGCCGCGCTGGAGTCGGCCATTGCGCCCGACCAGTACCACATAGGGCGTGATGTTGCGCCATTTGGGATCTATGGCCTTGCGAATGGCCGTCTCCGGGCCGTCAAAGGCGTAGACCTGGGTCGCGCCGGTGTAGTGGCGGGCTACGGCCAGCGCCCGGTCCCCGCGCACATCCATCAGGATGGCGACCAACTCCACGGACTGACCCGATGCGCCCACGGTCTGGTGCAGCAGCGCAAACACCTCCGGACAGATGGCACAAAACGAATTGCTGAACACATAGGCGGCCGGACGTGGCCCCGCGCGCAATAACTGGCGCCAGGTGGTGGCATCGAAATTTGCTACTGTTTTAATAGCGTAATGTGTAGTATTCACGAGGGCTGCGGCCAAATTCTTCATATGAAGGCCGAACAGAACCAATGCCGCGGCCAACAGCCGGCGCCGCGCAGAATCAAAGTAAGGGGTCATAGTGCGGGGTCCTCTCATGCGCGCCGGCCCAAGTTTGCCTGAATCTGCGCCAATTCGTCTGCGCAAGCCATGAAGCGGTTAAATTCAGGACCAGCCTGACCGCCAACCGCAACACGAGACCTTATGAACTTTGGGACCGCCGCGCGCCAGATATCAGCCGGATGTATTGTCGGCCTCAGCACCGTCATCTACGCCATCTCGTACGGCGCGCTGCTGTTCACCGGACCACTGACGCCCTATGTGGGTTACGGCATTGCCGCGGCACTGAGCACCGCCGCGATTGGCGCGTTGTTTGGCTGGCTGTCGGAGGAGCGGACCTTTATCAGCGGCCCCGACTCGAACACTATCTCGGTTTTGGTGGCCATGATGGCGGTGATCGTGTCAACCAGCCCACCGGGGGGCCACACTGTCAGCCGCGTCATCGCAACCCTGTGTGTCACGTCCCTGGTCTGCGCCGTGGTGTTTTACCTGCTGGCACGCTTCCGGCTGGCCGGTCTGATCCGCTACATTCCCTTTTCCGTGATGGCCGGCTTCCTGGCGGCGACGGGCTGGCTGATGTGCAGCGGTGCCATGCACATCATCGCCGGCACACCGTTGAACCTTGAAGGGCTGGCAGGGCTGCTGGACAACCCGTACCGGCCCGAACTGGTGCTGGGCCTGGCCGTGGTTGTTGCCTTGCACGCGCTGGCGCCGTTGGCTTCTGCAGCCGTCCTCATTCCTGTGGTGATGCTGGGCGCAACACTGTTGACACACGCCTTCTTGGCCAGTGGCGTGTGCCATACCAGCATCTGCTCCAGCAGCGCATGGATGTTCGGCGCCATGCCGGATGTCACCTGGTTGCCGCCCTGGGGCAACCCCTTGGACTGGGGCGACCTGCGCGTGCTGCTGTACATGCTGCCGTCCATGCTGATGGTCAGCTTTGTCGGCTTGTTGACCATCCTGCTGTCGCTGGCCAGCCTGGAACTGAACTACCAAAAAGAATTCGACCTGAATCGGGTGCTCAATACACATGCCGTATCGACCGCCGCCTCGGCATTAGCTGGTGGATTTGTCGGCATCATCTCCATCGGCCGCACCACGTTGAACCAGCAAACCGGCGGCGGCGCGTTATCGGGCGGCATTGCGGCCGCCATTTGCGTAGCCATGCTGCTGGGAGCCGCAAACGTCATCACCTATGTGCCCAAGGCGGCGTTGGGCGGCCTGGTGCTGTACCTCGGCCTGGGCATGCTCAAACAATGGCTTTGGCAGCAACGCAAGCCGACCTCGCGCGACGAGTTCCTGCAAATCGTACTGATCGTTGTGCTGGTCGCCAACTACGGTTACCTGGTCGGCTTCGCCGCTGGCGTATTGATCGCCTGCAGCATCTTCGTACTGACCTACAGCAAGCTACCGCTGACCAGCGTCAGCACCACGCTGGCCGTATTGGCCAGCTCGGTCGTGCGCTCGGACCATGCCATGACCCTGCTGGGCCAACAGGGCGACCGAAGCATCGTCTACCGCTTGCAGGGTTATGTGTTTTTTGGCTCAGCGAACAAGATTGATTCCCTGTTCCAGACACTGGACATCGCCAGCCTGGACTGCGTCATCCTGGACTTCACCAAGGTCAGCGGTATCGACCGCGCTGCCGTGGGCGTGTTGCAACGTATTCTGCGCCGCTACCGTGACCAGCCCTTGCGCTTCTACTTTGTGGTTGCGCGGGGCGACCATGGCGCACTGCAATCGGTCGCGGCAGATGTTGCAATCAACCCGCGCATGGGCTTCTTCGCCACGCTGGACGAGGCACTGGAAGCGGCGGAGGACTGCGTGCTGGACCGGCATGCCACCAAGACCGACAGGCAAGACTGCTTTGAATTCCTGGAGAACAGCGATGACCGTGCCACCTTCCAGAACTATTGCACGGCCAGGGCGGTCAAGCAGGGGGAATTGCTGTGCGGAGACGGGGACTTGTCTGACGCCATCTACTTCATAGCCGGCGGCAGCTTCAACGTCATCAAACCCACTGGAACCCACAGCGGCCACCGGCTGGCCAAGATCAGCGGCGGGGCCATGGTGGGAGAAATGGCCTTCTACACCGGCCAGGCACGCGCTGCTTCGATCATCGCGGTGGTAGATTCCAAGGTCTACGCACTGGACAATGCGGCACTGAAGCGCATGCGCCTGCAAGACCCGAATATGGCCATGCGCTTTGACCATATGGTGATTGCAAAACTCTCACACGCGCTGCGCCGCGCCAACCGTTTGTCCGCAACACTTGGCTAACACAACAACATAGAACGCAAACAAGGCCCACCATGATGAACTACACCTTCTTGTCCGCAACCATTTTGCTGGTGCTGATCACCGACCCGATTGGCAATATCCCTATCTTTGCCAATGCGCTCAAACATGTGGCACCCGAGCGCAGAGCCCGCGTCATCCTGCGTGAAATCCTGATTGCGTTTGCGCTGCTGCTGACCTTCATGTTTGTTGGCGAGAGTTTTCTGCGGGTCATGAACCTGAGCGAGCTATCGCTGCAAATTGGCGGCGGCGTCATCCTCTTTCTGATAGCGCTGCGCATGGTGTTCCCGCCGCCCAGCAGCCCCGTGGATGAGGAGCAAATGGTCGAACCGCTGATCGTGCCGCTGGCCGTGCCGGCGATTGCCGGCCCCTCCGCGCTGGCCACCGTGCTGCTGCTGGTGTCACAACAACCCGAGCGCCGCCTGGAATGGATCGGTGCGCTGTGCGTGACCATGCTGGTCAGCGCCATCGTGCTGGTGTCGGCCGAGCGCATCCAACGCATCATAGGCACGCGCCTGGTCGTAGCGGTAGAGCGGTTGATGGGCCTGGTGCTGGTGTCGGTGGCGATCGAGATGATGCTGCGCGGCTTCAAGACCTTTGCACAGCAGTTGGCGCAAGGATAGCGGCTCTTCTCGCGGACAGGGGCCGTCCGCCACTTGTAAAAACGATATAAACCGTTATGCTCCCAGCGATTTATGCCTGCATTCAGTTTGGGCTTGGTCTGCGCTTTTTTTTGAAGACCGGCATCAAAACACCGACAGTCCGGTCCTGGCCACAAACAATTCCAGCGCCATGCGGCCCAGGTGCGAATTGCCGGTCTTGTCCAGCGCCGGTGACCAGACGCACAAGCTCAGCGTATCGGGCACCACGGCCACGATGCCGCCGCCCACGCCGCTCTTGCACGGCAGACCAATCCGAAACGCAAACTCACCAGCCGCGTCATAGGTGCCGCAGGTCAGCATCAACGCATTGATGCGCCGCACTTGCGCTTCACTGATGACTTGTGTGCCGTCATAGGGATGTCTACCATCGCGGCACAAATAACCAGCTGCACGCGCCACCTGCAGGCAGTTCATACGGATGGCGCACTGGTTGAAATACACGTCCAGCACACTGTCGACCGCATTGTCCAGCGTGCCAAAACCTTTCATGAAATTGGCCAGCGCCGCGTTGCGATAACCGGTGTCGGCCTCGGACTGTGCCACCTCGGGGTCCACACGCACGCTTTCTCCGCACAGGCTGGACAGCAGGGCCGGAATATTGATCTTGGCGTCACCCAGGCTCAGCAGCCGGTCCGCGATGGCGATGGCCCCGGCATTGATGAAGGGGTTGCGCGGAATGCCGCGCTCGGTCTCCAACTGCACCAAGGAATTGAACGGACTGCCCGACGGTTCTCGCCCTACGCGCTGCCACAGCGCGTCGCCCAGGCTGCGCATGGCCAGCGTCAGCGAAAACACCTTGGACATGCTCTGGATGGAGAACAGCGTGACGCTATCGCCCGCCGCCGCTTCCTGGCCGTCACAGGTGCGCAGCGCCATGCCAAACTGCTGCGGCGACACCCGCGCCAGGGCCGGGATGTAACTGGCCACATGGCCGTCCTTGCCCAGCAGGGGCTGAATCTGCGCGGTGATGTCGTCCAGTACGGCTTGAAAATCCATGGCGATGTGATCCGATGCTTCATGCAATGGCGCAACAGGAGCGCGGCGCCGGGCAGTCGCGGCCGATAGTGCTGAGACTGCCGTGGGCATAATAAACCGCCCCCGCGCGTGCGGTAGGCTTCAACGGAATCCCATGGCAAAACCCCTCCCCAGTCGCGTGCGCGCCGACCTGTTTGCGCAGCTCGCTGCAATGGAAAAGGCCGGCCTGCCGGCGGACCGGGCCTGGAGCCTGCTCAAGGTTTCACAAGTGCCGATGGCGCGCCTGCAAGCGGTTCAACAAACACTCGCGCGGGGCGGCAATCCGGCAAGCGCAGCACAAAATGCCGGCCTGTTCACGCCCTTGGAGGGCAACCTGGTCCGCGCCGCGCTGGCTGCAGGCAGTCCGGCGCAGGCCTACCAACGCCTCGCCGACACCTGCGCGCAAAAGGCCCACAACGAAGGGGCCATCCGCTCGCGCATGGTGCTGCCTTTTGCAACACTGGTTCTGGCTCTGTTCATACAGCCGGTGCCGCAATGGGTGGCAGGCACCCTGTCGACCGGGGCCTATCTGGCGCAGGTTCTGAGGCCTCTGGCGGTTCTGGCGGTACTCGGTCTGCTGGCCATGCGCATGGTGGCATCACCGTATGCGAGCCGCTGGCTGCTCCGGCTGCCGGTGCTCGGGCCCGCCATTGCCCGGCGCAATGCCCGTGATTTTTTTGAAAGCCTGGCGTTGCTGCTGGAAGCCGGTGTGCCGATGTTTGAAGCGCTGCCCCATGCCGTCGCAACCATAATCCATACCCCGATGCGCAAAGCCTACAGCGGCATCAAAACACGTATGCAGCGCGGCGCGCCGTTGTCCCAGGCACTGGCCGATCAGATCACCGATCCCCTGTATTTGGGTAGCCCACAGGTCATCAGCTTCGTCCACACCGGTGAGTCCAGCGGCACCCTGCCCGAGATGCTGTTTCGGCACGTGGCTGCGGAGACCGAGAGTCTGAACCAGTTTTGGCAACAGGTCGCCCAATGGCTGCCGCGCATCGCCTACGCCGCGGTTGCCGCTTGGATGGCCTATGGCTTGTTGACCGGCGGCGGCTTCGGTCCACGGTTGCCACCCGGGCTTTGACACGCCGCACGGGTTTTCAGCCCATGCGCCCGCATGCTCAGGCCGCGTCGTCCGATGGCGTCTCCCGTGCAGAACGCCGGGGGGCTGCCTGCGCAGGCGCCACCACTTCCTGCTCAATGGCGCCAAAGATGCTGTGGCCGTCCAGGCCCTTCATCTCGATGCGTATCGTGTCACCGTACTGCATGAATTCGGTGCTGGGCTGGCCGTCCTGGATGGTCTCCATGGCCCGCTTTTCGGCAATGCAGCTATAGCCGTTGGGCCACTCCGTTCTGGCCTTGTCGCCGGTGCCCTTGGTCACGCCCTTGTTGCTGACCGTGCCCGAGCCGATGATGGAACCAGCGCGCAGATTGCGGGTCTTGCACAGGTGGGCAATCAACTGGCCAAAATGGAAGGTCATGTCCGGCCCGGCATCACACAGGCCGACCTTGCGGCCATTCCAGGTGCTTTGCAGCGGCAGGTGCACACGACCCTTGGCCCAGGCGTCGCCCAGCTCATCGGGTGTGACCGCCACCGGACTGAAGGCGGTGGCCGGTTTGCTCTGCACAAAACCAAAACCCTTGGCCAATTCATCCGGTATCAGCTTGCGCAAGCTGACATCGTTGACCAACATCACCAAACGGATGCCATCCAGCGCCCGCTCAGCAGCGCAGCCCATGGGTATGTCACTGGTGATGACGGCAACCTCGGCCTCGAAGTCGATGCCAAACGCCTCGCTGGCGCAGACGATGGGGTCGCACGGACCCTGCAGGTCATCGCTGCCGCCCTGGTACATCAGCGGGTCGGTGTAGAAGCTCTCGGGCACTTCGGCACCACGCGCCTTGCGCACCAGTTCCACGTGGTTCAGGTAGGCCGAACCGTCGGCCCATTGGTAGGCGCGCGGCAGCGGCGCCATACACTGTGCGGCATCGAACGGAAAGGCGTGACGGGAGCGGCCATTGTTCAGGCTGTCGTAGAGGTCTTGCAGTTGCGGCGACAGGTAATTCCAGTCGTCCAGCACCTGCTGCAGGCGGTTGGCGATGTTGGAGGCGTAAACGGCCAGGCCCAGATCCCGCGAGACGACGACCAGTTGGCCGTCGCGCGAGCCGTCTTTGTATGTTGCGAGTTTCATGGAGGAATTGTCGCTCTGAATTAAACTGCATCCTTGTTCAGGGGCCGTCCCTTAGCGCCCCACCCGCAGAAGTCTCCATTCCATGCCCCTCCCCAGCCCCGCCCTTGCAAATCGCCCACCGTGGCGCCTGCTGCTGTTGACGGCCGTTGTACTGCTGGCGCACTGGGCCGTGTTGCGCGCAGCGCCGCTGGCTCTGGCCGCCCATGCGAGCTCGGATGCCGGCAGCAATTGGGCCTTTGCCACACGCACCATCACCACCCCGCCCGAGGAGGCACCCGGAGCAGCGCCAGCTGCGACCCAGGACGTGGTTGCAACGCCGACACGACCAGCGCGCAGCAAACGTCCAGCACCGCTCGCCGAGAACCCGGTTTCGCTCCAGGACATAAACGAAAATACCGCTCCAGCCCTCGGCTTTCCTGAACAACCCGCTATCGAAACCGCAGCATTCACGGCTACCACCGAGGCTCCACCAGCCACTGAGGCGCCCACACTGCTGGCGGCGGCCACACCATCACCGGCTGCGGGAATTGAGCTAGCCGCCCTTGCTGCGCCCAAGGTGGCAGCCACTCCGCCAGCCGCCAAAGCCGTGCGCAAATTCGTGTTCCCGCCATCGGCCCGGCTGAAGTACGACGTCAAGGGCGAGATCAAAGGCTTTCCCTACCATGTGAATGGCGACCTGCAATGGGTGCAGGATGGCAAGACCTATAACGCACGCATGGAAATCAGCCACTTTTTGCTGGGCTCAAGGGTGCAGACCAGCGCCGGTGTATTGGGCGCGCACGGACTCGAACCGACGCGTTTTGGCGACAAGGTCCGCAGCGAAGTAGCAGCCCACTTTGACTACGACAAGAACAAGGTCACGTTCAGCGCGAATACGCCCGACGTGCCGCTGCTGCCCGGCGCGCAGGACCAGTTGAGTGTGATGCTGCAGATAGCCTCCATGCTGGCCGCCGATCCCAAGCACTTTCCGCCGGCCAGCACGCTATCTTTTCAGGCCGTAGGACCCAAATCAGCGGAATCCTGGATCTTTACCGTGGGTGTGACCGAAAAGCTGGCGCTTCCTGGTGGGGAAATGACCGCCGTTCGGATGTCGCGCGAGCCCATGGGTGAATTTGATCCCCGCGTCGAAGTCTGGTTTGCACCCGATGTGGGCTACCTGCCGGTGCGCATTCGCCTGTCGCAAGCCAACGGCGACGTAGTGGACCAGCAGTGGAAGTCAACTCAAAAACAATAACTTGAATTTGGCGGCTTTGTTCCCACTTGCAATAGAAGACCTATTATTCAAACCATGCAAACGCTCTACGATTCAGACACTTACTCGGTCACTCATATGTTGGCCAATGCCGAGGCTGACAGCAAAACCACGGCGGGCGTGATCAAAACGGTGCAATACGCCAGTGGCGTGCCGACCATGGCGCGCCATGGTTTTGAGATTGTGGACAAACGCTCGGGGAAAGAGGTGTACCTGGACGGCTCCTGGGCCGAATTGTTCCAGCAGCACATCATGGCCTGGCAGGTCAATACCCCTACCCAGGAAGAAGTGGAAGACACGCTGGAACAGTACGCAGAATTGGCGCAAAACCCGGTACTAGTGCACTGACATTTGGGTACCCGACCGGGGTGCCTAGGGCATACTTGGTCCGCACTTGACCTTAGTCAGTAGCAGTGCATAGCGGGCGGCGCATCATCCAGTGGACGACACACAGCAACACAGGAGCCACCCCATGAACAAGCAACAAACCAGCGCCTTTCAGCAACAACTGCTGGACAAACGCGCAGCCCTGCTGGCGCAAATTGCCGAGCAAAGAGGCGGTGTGGTCAGCCGTGTCGAAGTCGCCGCCGATCGTTTTGGCCACCCGGACGAGGCCGGCGCACAACTGGCGTCCGAGCGTGAACTGGAGTTCGCGTTGGGTGAGCGGGAAATGGCCGAGTTGTCCGCCATAGACGCCGCACTGACCCGCCTACAAGCCGGCAGCTATGGTGAGTGTATTGACTGCGGCACACACATTGCTCCGGCGCGCCTGCAGGCTACGCCCGAGGCGGCGCGTTGTATCAAATGCCAGGAGAAGCGGGAGCATAAACATGCCCTTTGAGCGGGGGAACGGTGGCACGCCGCCGCGACCCGCGCAGCGGCGGAGCGTAGGGGCAACCAACCCGCCTCCGGACCCCAAGGCGGGTTAACCCCTCGGGGGGGGGGGGCAGCGACCCGCGCAACGGCGAAGAGTGGGGGCGGCAAATCCGCGTCGGGCCGCCCCAAGCGGATTTAGTCCCCTCGGGGCTGATGGCTGCGGCTCCCGTCCTGCCTACGCAGGGCGGGACAGCCAGAAGGGGCGGTGCCTGTGGCAACGCCGCGGCCTGCAAGGCCAGCGACCCCCCGCAGCGGTGGAGCGTGGGGGCCACATGAACGACAATATCGCACCATGAGCCAGACCTACATCCTCACCCTGTCATGCCCAGACCGCCTGGGATTGGTCCACGCCGTTTCCGGCTTTTTGCTGGAGCGTGGTGGCAACATCGAAGAAGCCGCCCAGTACAACGACCCGGATACCGGCCTGTTTTTCATGCGTGTGCAGTTCACCTGCGTGCGCCTGACCTTCCCGGATTTGCGCAGCCAACTGGCCTTTTTTGCCAAGCCCTACAGCATGTTATGGGGCTTGCATGCCAAGGCCCAGCCCATGCGCACCGTGCTGCTGGTCAGCAAGGAGGGGCATTGCCTCAATGACCTGCTGTTTCGCTGGAAGAGCGGCCTGCTGGCCATTGATATCAGGGCCATCGTCTCCAACCACCGCGATTTCTACCAGTTGGCGGCCAGCTACAACGTACCCTTCCATTACATCCCCGTCACCTCGGAAACCAAGGCCAAGGTCGAGGCCCGGCAATTCGAGATCATCGAATCCGAGGGTGCGGAACTGGTTGTGCTGGCGCGTTACATGCAAATCCTCAGTGACGACTTCTGCCAGAAACTGTCCGGTCGCGCCATCAACATCCACCACTCCTTCCTGCCCAGCTTCAAGGGTGCCAAACCCTATTACCAAGCGCATGACCGCGGCGTCAAGCTGATAGGCGCCACCGCCCACTACGTGACCGCCGATCTGGACGAAGGCCCCATCATCGAGCAGGACGTGGCCCGCGTGGACCACAGCAAGACGGTGGACGATTTAACGACGCAAGGCCGCGACACCGAGAGCCAGGTGCTGGCCCGCGCCGTCAAATGGCACAGCGAGCACCGCGTGCTGCTGAATGGCCACAAGACAGTAATCTTCAAATAGGCAAGCGACCCGCGTAACGCTGGAGCGTGGGGGCGCAAATCCGCGCCGGGCCGCCCCAAGCGGATTTAGCCCCCTTTGGGGGGCAGCGACCCGCGCAGCGGCGGAGCGTGGGGGCAACTCAGCCTTTGAGGTCGAAGCGCCCCACCAGCTGATCCAATGACTGCGCCTGCTCGTCCAGCGACTGGGCAGCCGCAGCAGCTTCTTCCACCAAGGCCGCATTCTGTTGTGTGGTCTCTTCGATCTGCGCAATGGCGCGGTTGATGTCTTCAATGCCTTCGCTTTGCTCCAGCGACGCGCCAGATATCTCTTCCATAACCGTGCTGACCTGCTGCACCGTCTTGGCCATGTCGGCGATGGTCTGGCCCGCGGTGCGCGCCAATTGAGAGCCCTCCTTGACCTGCCGGGTCGAGTTCTCGATCAGCGCACTGATCTCCTTGGCGGCGGTGGCACTGCGCTGCGCCAGATCGCGCACCTCGGCGGCCACCACGGCGAAGCCACGCCCCTGCTCGCCCGCATGCGCGGCCTCCACGGCGGCGTTCAGCGCGAGAATGTTGGTCTGGAACGCAATGCTCTGGATCGCGCCGATATTGGAGTGGATGGCCTGGGTGCTCTGGCTGATCTTTTCCATCGTCGATACCACATTCGCCACCACGTCGCCGCCCTCGCGCGCCGCCTGGCTGGCGCTGCTGGACAAGTGGGCGGCGCGGGTGGAGCTGTCGGCATAACGCTTGGCGATGGCTGTCAGTTGCTCCACATTGGTCGTAGTCTTTTCCAGCGACGAGGCCTGCTGCTCGGTGCGGTTGGAGAGGTCCAGGTTGCCCATGGAAATCTCGCGTGAGGCATTCGCCACCTGGGCCGAGCTTTGTGCGATTTCGCCCATGGTTTCGGCCAGCCGGGTCTGCATTTCGTTCAGCGAATACAGCAGGCTCTCGGTGTCGTTGGGGGCCAGCTTGATCTCCATCGACAAATCCCCGTCGGCAATGCGGCTGGCGATGGACTTGGCATAGGCCGGCTCACCGCCGAGCTGGCGCGTCAGACGCGCAATCACCCAACTGCCCACACCAATCGACATGGCGATCAGCAACAGCACAATGCCTATCACCCAGACCACCGAGGTCTGGTAAATCTCGCCGGTATGCAACATGGTGGCCTGTGCGGATTGGCCGCGCTGCGCGACCAGGCTGTCCACGATCTTCTCCACCTTGCGGGTTTCATTGAGCAGGCCGGCGTCTTCAGACGCCACGTCCGGGCTCAATTCCATGTAGGACAAGGGTTGTTCCTTGACCAGCTTCACGTACTCCCGCAGCCGCTTGGACCACTTGGCGATGGACTCGACCAATTGCTTGGCCGTGGCCACGGATTCTTCGCTGGTGGACAGCCCCTGGATGACCTCGATCTTCTTGCCCACCTCGGCCAGGCTGGCCTCTATGTCCTTGGCCAGCGTGTCGCGCTCGGCCGCCGTGCTGGATGTGAGCAACTGGGTTTGCCCCCGGCTGGCACGCAGGATATTGCTGCGCACCTGTTCGGCGGCCTGCCCGGCGGTGTATTCCTGTTCGTAAATGATGCGGGTAGACGCATTCAGGCGCCCCATCTGGAACAGCGAGAAGACGCCAATCACCAAGGCGCCGGCCACCACAATGGCAAAGGCCAGACGCAGGCTGGCCCGAACCGACATGCCGTCGCTCCCACCCGTGCCACCGGCCTTGACCAAACGCTCACGCACGCTCTGGGCAACGCCCTCAACGGCCAGCCAGGCCTGGTTCTTCTGGGGCAAGCGCACGGCGGGCCTCCCGTCTGACAACGCGGGCTGCAGGCCTTCGGGTTGAACGGATTCCATCATGCGACTCCTAACGGGGAAAGATGCAAAACCTCAGGATAGCCGGGTTTTAAGGCCGTGTTCCCATTATTTCGCCCATGCGGATGGCGCCCGTCGGCGCCCATTGCGGGTTGAACGCCAACGGTCCCTGGGGAAACAACAAGACCACGGTAGAGCCTAGCAAGAACCGTCCCATTTCGGCCCCTTGGCGCAGGCTGACGCTGCCGTCGTCGTAGCGCTTTTCCCACAGATGCCCCACGCGTGGCGGGTTGATCTGCCCGTGCCAGACGGTGGCCATGCTGCCCACGATGGTGGCGCCCACCAGTACCTGCACAAACGGACCGTGCGGCGTGTCAAACACACACACCACGCGCTCGTTGCGGGCAAACAGGCCCGGCACACCGCGCGCGGTGGTCGGGTTCACCGAGAACAAGTCCCCCGGCACATAAATCATGCGACGCAACACACCGTCGCAGGGCATGTGGATGCGGTGGTAGTCCTTGGGGCTCAGGTACAGCGTTGCGAAATGGCCATCCTGGAACTGCGCAGCCAAGGTGGCATCACCACCGACCAGCGCCGTTGTTGAATAGGTATGGCCCTTGGCCTGGAATATCTGGTCCTTGTTGATCCGGCCGAACTGGCTGATGGCGCCATCCACCGGGCAGATCCATTCGGCTTGGGCCAACGGCCGGGCGCCGTCTTTGAGTGGTCGGGTGAAGAAGTCGTTGAAGCTGGCGTAGCTCGTGATGTCGGGGTTGGCCGCCTCGGCCATATTGACCTGGTAGCGTTTGACAAACCAGCGGATCACGCTGGTGGTCCAGGAGCCCGCGCGGGCGCTGGCCAGTTTGCCAGCCAGTGCAGTGATGGCTTGTTTGGGGATGAGGTACTGCGGCAATACCGCCAGGGTGTCGGACACGGCAGTTCCTTTTATAGATATTAAAGCCTGGTGGCAAGGACGAATGGGGCCGGATTATAGTAAGCCATGTCCGCCGCCCGCATCCCGCCCATCCAATGCCTGCTGACCTTTGAAGCATTGGCCCGCCTGCGCAGTGTGACACAGGCCGCAGAAGAGCAGTGCGTCACGCCCAGCGCGGTGAGCCACCGCGTGCGCCAGCTGGAGCAGATCATTGGCACCAAGTTGTTTGGCCGTGCCGACTTTTCGCTGACCACCGAGGGCAGTGAATACCTGGCCCATGTGCGCGAAGGCCTGACCATGCTGCAAAAATTTCCCAGCTCGGCGGCAGCACCCGGCAAACGCAAGCTGCGCCTGGCGGTCACGCCCACGTTTTCGCGCGCCATCCTGATCCCGCGGCTGCGCCAGTTCACCGAGGCCTATCCCGAGATCGACCTGACGCTGCAGGTCTCCATCCCGCTGCTGGATGTGGTGGCCGAAGACGCCGATTTAATGGTGCGTTTTGGCACCGGCCGTTATGCCGACATGGAGCACACCTGCCTGATGAAGGACGAGATCGCGCCCATGGCTTCCCCGGCCTTTGTCCGCGAGCACGGGCCGTTTGAAGTGGCGCAGGACCTGCAGGGCGTGCCGCTGCTGCGCAGCCCGCTGGAACCCTGGCGCACCTGGTTTGCCGCCCACGCGCTGGACTGGCCTGAGCCCATCGACGGCTCGCAGTTCAACGACATGGGCCTGCTGTGCGACGGCGCGGCCGCTGGCATGGGCGTGGCCCTGGTGCGGCTCAAACTGGGTGCCCCCTGGCTGGACAATGGCTCGCTGGTGCGCCTGGGCAGCAATGACATTTTTAGCAACCACGTGCCCAGCCCCCACGCCCACTACCTGTGCTGGCGCACCGGCATGATGGATCGCTGGGAGTGCGCGGCGTTTGCGGAGTGGTTGAAAAAAGTGGTTGTGTAAATCCACGCAAACGCGGCGGGAACACCGAATTGCGGCCCACATGCGTTTGCTCAACCCTCCTGTCACAAGTGCACCCTAGAATGGTTTTGACCCTGTAATTTCGCGGGGCCAAACAGGCAAAGGGACGCATTATGGGATTCTTCAGCAAAATACTTGAAAAGCTCGGCATAGGCGATGCGGCAGCGGCCGACACTACGGCAAGCCCGGCCCCGACAACCCCCGGCATTGCACCCGCTGCCCCGGCGTCCGTTCAACCGGTTGCGCTGGTCGATGTTGTTGCACAACTGGAACAGCGCGCGGCGGCAAATCCGCAGAAGCTGAACTGGAAAACCTCCATCGTTGACCTGCTGAAATTGTTGGACATCGACAGCAGCCTGACCGCGCGCAAGGAGCTGGCCACCGAATTGGGCTGTCCGGCAAACCTGATGGACGACTCGGCCAGCATGAACATCTGGCTGCACAAGACGGTGCTGGCACGCATCGCCGCCAACGGCGGCAACGTGCCCCGCGAGCTGCTGGACTGAGCCGCGCCCCACGGGGGGACACCCTGGGTGCGGTGGATTCGATCACAACACAGAGGGAGGAACTATGGACTGGATTATTTCCTTGATTATTGGAGGCGTTGTTGGCTGGCTGGCCAGCATCGTCATGAAAACCAACGCCCAGATGGGCTGGATCGCCAATGTGCTGGTCGGCGTGGTGGGCTCGGTGCTGGGCTACTGGATTGCCGGTCTGCTGGGCATGGCGCCCACCGGCGATATCTTGCGCTTCGTGGTCGCAGTGGCTGGCGCGGTGCTGTTGATTTTTATCCTCAGGAAACTGGGCATCTTCGGCAAAATCTGAGCGGGAACGGCGGGCAGCGGTCGGTGCGCGACCGCGCAATTTCACAGGTGCGTGCAAGTTTTCTCACGCCACTGCTTTGCAATTGCCGTAGAGTGCGCGGTAGACCGTAGCGCGCACCTCTGAAAGCCCTTGCCATGTATGCCACCGCCATGCCAACCGACACCGAATTACTATCAAAAAAGGAGCTGCTCACGCAGATAGTACGAGGGCTAGAGGCACATTTACCAAAACACGCCCTGCTCTACCACGTGGAAGACACCACGCCCTATGAGTGCGATGGTCTGACCGCTTACCGCCAGCGCCCGCTACTGGTGGCACTGCCCGAGACCGAGGCCCAGGTACAAGCCGTGCTGAAGACCTGCCATGCGTTGAACGTGCCGGTCGTGGCACGCGGTGCGGGTACCGGGTTGTCGGGCGGCGCCATGCCGCATGCGCTTGGGGTCACTTTGTCACTGGCCAAGTTCAACAAAATCCTGAAGCTGGACAAACGCAGCCGCACGGCCGTGGTGCAGTGCGGCGTGCGCAACCTGGCCATCAGCGAGGCGGCAGCACCCTTGGGCCTGTATTACGCGCCCGACCCCAGCAGCCAGATCGCCTGCACCATAGGTGGCAATGTGGCCGAGAACTCCGGTGGCGTGCACTGCCTCAAATATGGCCTGACGCTGCACAACGTGGTCAAGGTCAAGGGTTACACCATGGAGGGCGAACCCATCACCTTCGGCAGCGACGCGCTGGACACACCGGGTTACGACCTGCTGAGCCTGGTGGTGGGCAGCGAAGGCATGCTGGCTGTCATCCTGGAGGTCACTGTCAAGCTGGTGCCCAAGCCGCAACTGGCGCGCTGCATCATGGCCAGCTTTGACGACATCCGCAAGGCCGGTGATGCAGTGGCCGCGGTGATTGCGGCCGGCATCATTCCCGCCGGGCTGGAGATGATGGACAAACCCATGACCGCAGCAGTCGAGGATTTTGTGCACGCCGGTTACGACCTGAATGCCGAGGCGATATTGCTGTGCGAAAGCGACGGAACGCCCGAGGAGGTGGAAGAAGAAATCGGTCGCATGGCCGCCGTGTTGCGCATACACGGCGCCACCGCCATTGCCGTCAGCCAGAACGAGGCCGAGCGCTTGAAGTTCTGGAGCGGCCGCAAAAACGCGTTTCCGGCCAGTGGCCGTATCAGCCCCGACTACATGTGTATGGACAGCACCATCCCACGCAAACGCCTGGCCGACATGCTGCTGGCGATTCAAGAGATGGAAAAGAAATACCAGCTGCGCTGCGCCAATGTCTTCCACGCAGGCGATGGCAATCTGCACCCGCTGATCTTGTTCGACGCCAACGATGCCGACCAGTTGCACCGCTGCGAGTTATTCGGCGCCGACATTCTGGAAACCAGCGTGGCCATGGGCGGCACGGTGACCGGTGAACACGGCGTTGGCGTGGAGAAGTTGAACTCCATGTGTGTGCAATTCTCTGCCGCCGAGAACGCACAAATGATGGGCATCAAACACGCCTTTGACCCCAAGGGTTTACTGAACCCCGGCAAGGTGATTCCAACGCTGCAACGCTGTGCGGAGTACGGCAGGATGCTGGTGCGCGGGGGGCAGATCAAACATCCGGATTTGCCGAGGTTTTAGCGCACCGCGGTCCCCGTCGACGGTTCTGGATAACTGAGCTTCGGATACCAATCGGTCCCGCGCCCTTCCGGCGTGTTGTCCAAAATCGTCCACAGCGGCATCAGGTCGGGCGCGCCACGCGGGTCCTGTCCGGGGTCCGCGGTCACGGCGCCCATCTCCCCGCTCCAAAAGTGCCGAATGCTGCCACCGCGCCGCGTAAAGACGTTGAAAGCCGGCACATCGGCATCGTCCGCGCTCACATAGTCGCGGGTGTAGTCGCCGCTGGTATCGGAATACAGCCGCAGATGGCGCCAGCCGCGCTCTTGCTTGAAGGCGACGAGGCGTTCGATCGGCGAACGGGCTACGACCACCAGCGCGATGCGCTGTGCGACGTCCTCTGCTTCTCCGTCCCACGCCGACAACAACGAGGTGCACATGGGGCAAGGCCGTTCGCGCTGGGGGCCAAACATGAAACTGTAGACCGCGAGTGTCTGCTTGCCCGCAAACAAATCGGCAAAGGTGACCGGACCGTGCTCGCCCTCAAACTGGTACGGCCTGGTCACCACGCCGCCCGGCGGCAGCGCTCGGCGCATCTCTGCAACCCGTTCGATTTGGCGCCGGAGTTCTATTTCCTCTTCGAGGAGCGCATTGCGTGCCCGCCGGTATTCCGGGCTTTCATTCGGAAAGCGCACCTCGTTCTTGCTCGCCAATTCGCTTGCCGGCGTGAGTTGCTGCTGGTCGACCATCATCACTCTCCTTCTGTGGGTGTTTTCACACGAATCCGCGAGAGTGCAGCAGAGGCCGATGCTTGACCGTGCGACATCCCACACACTAGGGCTTGCGCAACGGACTTCGGCTAACCACGTGACGGGCGCATGCGTTTGCGCAATTGCTACGCGTCTCGCGGTTGATTGGCCGACAAACTTTCCTACAGTTCACAAAGACTTCTTTCCCGCAATCACATCGAGTAACGGCTAGGTTGAAGCGGGCTTGGCCCCTGGGGTCATGGCGCACACCAACCATTCAAACGGCCCGCATGAGGCACCCGCGCGCGCGACATGGCTGAGACGGTCAATTGAGGGGTTAGCCGGCACTTTACTCAGTTCCTGCCTGTTCTAGCCAAGTCTTTGCATCGATTCTTTCGACGGCGGCGGCGTAGCGAGCAGTGGTTACTTCAGGAGTGTCTTGGTCTGTGGTTGTGACCACTTCGTAAAGGTGCTGAGCCAACACCCAACTGACGGCGTGTATGCAATCGTGCCGCGACAGGCCTTGTTTTGCCAAGCGCTCCATGGCGCGCTCGACTGCCTGCATACCTTCTGCTATTTGATTCTCAACAATTGCGTGGAACGCTGCATGTGCTCTTACGCTGGGTAGCTTGATTCGCTCGGCATGGTGATACTTTTCAACAAGCTGGATGCGCTCCTCTTCGCCGATGGCGAGCCATTCCCGTGGTAATGGCTTTTGGTCTGGGTTGTAGCTTCGCACGATGTGACTCCATGTGACAGCTGCAACTCAGGCAACTTGTGCATGAAACTTAACACCCAATGCCCTTGCAACCTTCATCACGGTTGCAAAACTAGGGTTCCCATTCTCACCGAGGGCTTTGCACAAACTCTCACGACTCAGACCCGCGTCGCGAGCCACTTGCGTCATTCTCTTAGCGCGTGCAATGTCGCCCAGCGCGCGTGCGATTCCCTGCGCGTCCTCAGGCCCCTCTTCCAACCATGCGTCCAGATACGCGGCCATTTCTTCGGGATTTCTGAGTTGTTCGGATACGTCATACGCAACGGTACGCGTCACCTTTTTCTGTGACACTATTGATTTGGACATTGCTTTGGTCATAAAAATACTCCTAGAGTCCAATCGCCAGCGTGATCGCAGTCTTGATGTCCTTCTGCTGGGACGATTTGTCGCCCCAGTTAACAGAACAATGACAACGCCAGCTCGCTCGGTGTGGTAGACCCGGTATCCGGGCCCAAGATCTATTTTCAACTCGCACACGCCATCGGTGATTGCTCGGGATGTTGTCGCCGATGCCGATTTGACCAGGTGTGTCCATCTCGCTTTGCGCAACATTCCTCCAATGAATGGACTGATCAGTTTACGACCGGCATTCTGTAGCTGGTCACAATTGGATCGGCGCTCACGCCCGTACTAGAGTACCGTTGGGAACCAAGGTCTGCAGTTCAGTTGGGCACAGCGCCGTCTGTCTTGGGTTGTGGCCAGCCCAGAATTTCGCCCAGCTGGTAATACAGCGTTGCCAACTTTTCGGGGGGTAGCCCACTACCGAACACCAAACCGTTTTCTAACTGATAAGTCAGGTAGGGACGCCCATTTGGCGCGCGATGCGCTTCAATGTCACGGATGGCGAAATTTTGCAGGTTGGTTCGTGTCAATTCATCAGTGCGTTGCATGAGTCGGAGCAGCAGCAGATTCAACACCGATATGGCGCTAACCGCGCTCATGGTGAAACTAATCTTGTGGTCTCCCTCACGCATTTCGAAGTCAACGCCCCCGGTCTCTGCGTTGTTCTTGATTACGGCTGCGTCGATGATGGGTAAAGAAGTGGATTTGTTCATGGCTTTTGCGAAATGGTTTCCTCCAATCTGACCATTATTCCCTCGGCTCCGGCGCCGGTTCGGCCGGTGACGAATGACCACACTGGCTCACAAGCTACGTTCGCTCTTCTCCGGAGGCGCCATTCAGCTGTCAACACCAGCGAAGTGGTCAGCAATTTCCAGAACGGTGGTCAGTGATTTCCGGCATACACAGCTGAACCAAGCAAGCCGGAATTCGGTGCTGAATCTCATTGACGTCGCGCAATTGGCTGGGCTTGTTCAGTTCTTCAGTCTGCGGTCAACAGCTGTTGCGGGCGATGAAAGTGAGTTCGTGGGCCTACGCAGCGAAGAAGAGAACCTTGCCTTCATACGGCAATTCGGCGAGCCAACGACTTTCCTGCTCAACGCCTTACATGTGGTTGGACTTAACGTCGGCCGTGAATGGACCGCCACGGCGCACTCAGCATTGAAGAACAGCGACCACGAAGGCCACCGACACGCAATATGCGTCGCATCGAGGAAGCGGAGCCGGACGGGATGCGCAGTTCAGACATTTGCATCAAACGCACTCTCGGTCAACAGACTGTCGAGCTCGCTCCACAGCGGATCACAAAGCCCGGCGCGAAATGCTGCGCGGCGAAACACGGCGTGTTCGCCTCGGTATACCTCCCACAGACTCTGCTTGCGGTCTGCCAAACAGGCACGGACGTTGGTCAGGCGATCCGCCGCCTTGACGATCAGGGCCCACTCGTTCGGTCTGCGCACCTCGGCCAGCTTGGCGTAGGTCTTGGCCTTGCGCTCCTTGCGGCTCCGACCTGGTTCGTCTGAAAGCAAACCGACACAGGCGGCAACTCTCCGGCCAAACAGATTCTCCATGGCGTCGGCCGTAGTCTCGGTGTCTTCCACAACATCGTGCAGGTATGCGACAACAACCGCATCCTCCCCGTGGGGCTCGGCGAGCTTGGCAACGGCGTCCAGATGAAACACATATGGCCTGTCACCATATTTCTGCGCTCCTTGCGCTGAGATCGCAAATGTGCGGGCTTTTTTGTAGCATGGGATTCCTTCGTCGACGGCACAGGGGTTGGACGGTCTTAAAGCTTATGCATCAGACTCGTTATCTGGAGGCCCCGCAAAGTGGCCCGCTGCGATTTCTTCGAGGAACTCCCTCTGATCGGACGTGAGGAGCCTGCGAGGCGTGTACCCGTGTTCATCAGGCCCCCGCAACCAATTTGAGAGCGATCGTTTCGCTGCTTCTTGAAGCGCCATCCTTTCCATATCCGAGAACGCGTTGGCAATGCTGTGCGACAAGTTCTCAATCTCCTTCACCGCGACGTCTGGATCAAGCTCGTCGTCGGAACAGAAATTCAAGAACCAATACAGCCCCAGGACAGTGTCCGCAAGATTGTCCATTTGGAACTACCCTCTTCTTCTGGGTTTATTGCAATATACGCTGATGCATAAATTGAGTGGCGTAATCACTCCCAGTATGAGAGATTGGTCAACCAATAGCTACTACTTTAATAGCTACAAGTTCAATATCCACCAGGGCTACAGACCAACTTCACTGAGGAGCATTCAAAAAAGCAAGAACAATACCCAATACAGGTATTTAGGCGCTAAGCAATCTTCTCCAGCGCCGCCGCCAACTGCGCCACCGTCCTGTCCACGTTGTGCAGCTTCTCCAGCCCAAACAAGCCTACGCGGAAGGTGCTGAAGTCCGACGGCTCATCACACTGCAGAGGTACCCCCGCAGCTGTCTGCAAACCCTGCGCCAAAAACTTCTTGCTGGACTGCAGGCCCGGGTCTTCGGTGTAGCTGACCACTACGCCCGGCGCCTTGAAGCCTTCGGCGGCCACGCTAACGATACCCTTGCTTTCGAACAACGCGCGCACCTTGGTACCCAGTTCCATCTGCTCGGCGCGCACCTTCTCGAAGCCGTAGTTGCGTGTTTCCTGCATCACCTCGCGCAGGCGGGTCAACGCGTCGGTGGGCATGGTGGCGTGGTACATGTGGGCACCGCCCTCGTAGACTTCCATGATCTGCAACCACTTCTTCAGATCGCAGGCAAAGCTGGTGCTGGTGGTGCCGTCTATCGCGGCACGGGCGCGTTCGCTCAAGCACACCATGGCGCAGCAGGGTGAACCGCTCCAGCCCTTTTGCGGCGCGCTGACCAGTACGTCGACGCCGGTGGCCTGCATGTCCACCCACATGGCGCCCGACGCAATACAGTCCAGCACCATCAGACCGCCCACGGCATGCACGGCATCGCTGACGGCACGCAGGTAGTCGTCGGGCAGGATCATGCCGGCGGCGGTTTCCACATGCGGGGCAAACACGACGTCGGGTTTCTCACGCGAAATCGTTGCCACGACCTCATCCACCGGGCAAGGAATCCACGGCGCCTGTTTGCCTTCGCCGACGCGGCGCGCCTTCAACACGGTGGACGCACTCGGGATACGGCCCATGTCCATGATTTGTGTCCAGCGGTAGCTGAACCAGCCATTGCGGATGACCAGCGTTTTCTTGTCGGTGGCGAACTGGCGCGCCACAGCTTCCATGCCAAAGGTGCCGCTGCCGGGCACGAGGATGGCGGACTCGGCGTGGTAGACCTCTTTCAGGATGGACGAAATGTCCTTCATGACGCCCTGGAAGCGCTGCGACATGTGGTTCAGCGCGCGGTCGGTGTAGACCACCGAAAATTCGAGCAGGCCATCGGGGTCAATCTGGGGCAATAGTCCGGGCATGGCAGTCCTCTAGTGTGTTGAGGACAGAGCTTGCACTGCGTGCCGGTCTGTCCCGCAAGGTTTCAGGATGTTGAAAACAGACAACCAGCTTAGCACGCCGACCCACCGGAAAATACCGCTACCAGGTGTCTATGCCGGCACCCGCTTGCGAAGGCGCAAGACGCCCGGCCTGCAGCCCGCGCAGCAACCACTTGCGGGTATCCGCAGGGTCAATCACAGCGTCAATCTCCAGCGTGGCGGCCATGTGGATGGCGCTGCCGTTGTTGTATTGGCGGGCCACCAGTTGGTCATACAAAGCCTGGCGCTCCGGGCCTTCAGGCACGGCCTCCAACTCCTTCTTGAAGCCCAGACGCACAGCGCCTTCCAGCCCCATGGCGCCAAACTCGCCAGTGGGCCAGGCCACGGTGAACAGTGGGGAATGGAAGCCACCGGCCGTCATCGCCATCGCGCCCAGGCCATAACCCTTGCGCAGCACCACGCTCAAGTACGGCACGCGCAGGTGCGCGGCGGCAATGAACAGGCGGCTGACGTGGCGCACCTGGGCCGTGGCCTCGGTGTCTGGCCCGACCATAAAACCCGGCGTGTCCACCAGGCTCACAATGGGCAGGCCATGGGCATTGCACAATTGCATGAAACGCGCGACCTTGTCGGCGGCATCGGCATCGATCGCGCCGCCCAGGTGCAAGGGGTTGTTGGCCAACAGGCCGACGGGCCGCCCTTCCACACGGGCCAGCGCCGTGTGTATGCCTTTGCCAAAACCGGTGCGCAATTCCAGCAGCGATCCCGTGTCGGCAATGCCTTGCATCGCGCTGCGCGTGTCGTAAACGCGCAAGCGGTTCTCGGGCACCACGTCGCGCAAAACGAATGCGGGCGGTGCGGTGAATTCCTTGACTGGACCTTGGAAGAAAGACAGGTAATGCCGCGCCGCGGCCACAGCCTGCGCTTCATCGTCGACCAGAATGTCGATAACCCCATTGCCATGCTGCACGCTGGACGGGCCGATCTGCTCGGGCTTGAATACACCCAGCCCGCCACCCTCCACCATGGCCGGGCCACCCATGCCGATATTGCTGGTCTTGGTGGCAATGATGACGTCGCTGCAACCCAACAGCGCGGCGTTGCCGGCAAAACAACGCCCGGCCGCGATGCCGACCATGGGCACCTGGCCGTTGAGCCGCGCGTAGCTGGCAAAGGTGGCCACATGCAGGCCAGCAACGATGGGCATGTCCACATCACCCGGGCGGCCACCACCGCCCTCGGCAAATAACACGACGGGTAATTTGTTTTGCAACGCAAGCCCCAGCATGCGGTCGGTCTTCTGGTGGTTGCGCATGCCCTGGGTGCCGGCCAGCACCGTGGCGTCGTAGGACATGGCAACGATCTGCTGGCCGTTGACCTGGCCGAGGCCGGTGACCATGCCGTCGGCCGGGGTGTTCTGGATCAGGTCTTCTTCGGTGCGGCGGCTGCGCTGGGCCGCGACCGCCAGCGCGCCGTATTCGATAAAACTATCGGCATCGCACAGGTCGGTTATGTTCTCGCGCGCGCTGCGCAGGCCCTGCGCGTGGCGCTTGGCTATTGGCAAGGGCCGGCTTGCATCGTGGGTAAACGCCTGGCGCGCCAACAACTTCTGCAAGTCGGCGCGTGGTGGTGGGCCAGACGTGGGGGCGTTGACTGGCGTTGCGTCCGCAAGAGGTGGTTTCGCGGGGGAGGCTTGAACATTTTCAGCCTCTAGCCCTCGTGAAATATGAACAACCCGCTCCGAAATCAATAGCAAATCACCTTCATTGACCAACTCCCCCACGGCAAACAACAACTCGGTGACCCGCCCGTCCGCCGCAACGCGCACCTCGTGTTCCATCTTCATGGCCTCCAGAATGACGACCACGTCACCCGCGCGAACGCTGTCGCCGGGCTCTACCAGCCATTGAACAATCTGGGCCTGCAAGGGGGAGTGGATGTGGAGCATGGCGGCATTGTGCGGCAGCACTTGGCACGTAAGGGTCAAGCGAGCGACAGCCCCCGGGGGCAGTGCCAATTTGCCCCACAATCCGGGGCATGCAACATATCCCATTGATTGAAATGACCCGCGGTGGCACGCTGGAGAACCAGCACTTTGGCTCGGTTGCCATCGTCAACACCCAGGGCAAACTGCTGGCCCAGGCGGGTGACCCGCACTGGATCACTTTCACGCGCTCCACGCTGAAGGCGCTGCAGGCCCTGCCCTTTGTGGAAGCCGGTGGACCCCAACACTTTGGCTTCACACCACAACACGTCGCCATGTTATGCGCCAGCCACAGCGGCGAGGCCGTGCATGTGCAGGCCGCACAAGACATGCTGGAGAAGGCCGGGCAGACCTACAAGGTGCTGCGCTGCGGCTGCCATGTGCCCTACCACTTTGAACTCGCCGGCAAGGCCCCCAGCCCCGGCGAGACCTTTGATGAGCGTTACAACAACTGCAGCGGCAAACACGCCGGTTTTGTCGCCTACTGTGTGCAGCATGGGCACAGCTTGGACAACTACGAAGCACCCGATCACCCCTTGCAACAGGCCATTCGCCGCGACGTGGCACGGGCCGTGGGCATGGACGCGAATGACCTGAAGCTGGGCGTGGACGGCTGCTCGGCACCCAACTACGCCATGCCCTTGTCGCGCCTGGCCCGGGGTTATGCGCGGCTGGCCAGCGGTGCGGCCGACAGCGAGTTGGGCGGCAGCTTTGCCCAACTCAGCGCCGCCATGACAGCCCACCCGGACCTGGTGAGCGGCACCGGCCGCAACGACAACGCCTTTATGCAAGCCGGTGGCGGCGACTGGGTCAGCAAGGTCGGCGCCGATGGCGTGCAGGTGGTCGGCAGCAAGAGCCGGGGCGAAGCCTTTGCGATGAAAATCATCGACGCCAACAAGCCCGCGCTGTTTGCCTCCAGCGTGGAGGTGATGGAACAACTGGGCTGGCTGAACGATGCCCAACGCGAGGCGTTGCGCCCCTGGCGCGCACAGGCCATCATCAACGCCCGCGGCATCCACGTCGGCGAACGCCGCCCCGCCTTCACACTGCAAACACCATGAACCACTTTCATTTCTATTCCTGATGACACCATGAACACCAACATCACCCTGATAGGCGCCCCCACCGACATAGGCGCCGGCGTCCGTGGCTCCAGCATGGGGCCAGAAGCCCTGCGCGTAGCCAATATTGCATCCGTCCTGGCCCAACAGGGACTGGACGTGCGGGACAAGGGCAACCTCATCGGCCCCAACAACCCCTGGCAGCCTCCGGCGGACGGCTACCGGCACCTGGCCGAAGTCGCAGCCTGGAACCAGTCGGTGCACGACGCGGTGTATGCCGAGCTGGCCGACGGCCGCTTGCCGATTCTGCTGGGCGGCGACCACTGCCTGGGCATAGGCTCCATCAGCGCCGTGGCCCGCCACTGCCGCGACACCGGCAAAAAACTGCGCATCCTGTGGCTGGACGCACATGCCGACTTCAACACCAACACCTTGACGCCCAGCGGCAACATCCACGGCATGCCGGTGGCCTGCCTGTGCGGCCACGGCCCCAAAGAGCTGATCGAGATTGGTGGCCACGTGCCGGCCATCTCACCCAAGTGGATACGCCAGATCGGCATCCGCAGCGTTGACGAGGGTGAGAAACGTTTTGTGCACGAGATGGACCTGGAAGTGTTCGACATGCGTTACATCGACGAGATGGGCATGCGCGCCGCGATGGAGCTGGCGCTGGCACTGGTGGACGCCAACACCCATTTGCACGTCAGTTTTGACGTGGATTTTCTGGACCCCGACATCGCGCCCGGCGTGGGCACCACGGTGCGCGGCGGCCCCAATTACCGCGAGGCCCAGTTGTGCATGGAGATGATTGCCGACACCGGCCGCCTGGCCTCGC
The DNA here is from genome assembly GCA_040384785.1 of Pseudomonadota bacterium. Classification (GTDB taxonomy): domain Bacteria; phylum Pseudomonadota; class Gammaproteobacteria; order Burkholderiales; family Burkholderiaceae_C; genus Allorhodoferax. The sequence continues at coordinate 138,573 of JAZKIR010000032.1, read as the reverse complement.
TGGACGTCATGGAACTCAACCCCGCACTGGACGAGCGCAACCGCACGGCCGAGGTGGCGGTGGACCTGATTGAATCGCTGTTTGGCAAAAGCACCCTGATGCGCAAATAGCTTGGCGTGTGGCCCTGCACACTGACGACGTTGAGAAGCAAGCCGCATACTGCGCGCAATTTTAAGGAGGTGTTTTTTGATTCCATGGTTCTTGATGGGCGCTGTGCTGGCTCTGGTCATTTGGTGGGTGGGGGCACGGTACGTGCGCGGACCGGAGTTGCGCCACTTTGACGGCCCGCCAGACGGCGACGCACCCGCGCACCGCCAGCGCTTTTCCAGCGGCCCGACGCTGAACGACGAACACCGCGCCGTCATCGCATCCTTGGGTGGCATCGGTGCTGCCGTCAAGAACACGCCCCGGCGCCAGCACTTGCGTGTGCTGCGCGACTACATCGACAACTTCAGTGGCGACCGGACGTTTGATGCACAGTTCGTGCCGGTGGACGCGGGTGGCGTGAGCGCCGAATGGGTTATCGCGCCCGGTGCTGACGCCAACATCAGAACGCTATACATCCACGGCGGTGCCTGGATCATGGGTAGCCCGCGCAGCCACCGTGCCATCACGACCAAGTTCTCGGAGATCACCGGTGGCGCCGTGCTGGCCATTGACTACCGGTTGATGCCGGAGCACAGCCGCATGGCCGGTATTGAAGACTGCCGCACAACCTACCGCTGGATGCTGGAGCAAGGCCCCGACGGTGCGGCAAAGGCCGGCACGGTTTTTGTGGCGGGGGACTCCGCCGGGGGCAACCTCACGCTGTCCTTGATAGCCTGGGTGCGGGACCAGCGCCTGCGCGCACCCGATGCCGCCGTGGCCCTGTCCCCGGCCACCGACGGCACCCTGGGTAGCCCGAGCCTGCGTACCAACATCCCCACCGACGCCATGCTCGGCCCCTTGTTCGGTCCACTGGCCTGGGTGCCACGCTCGGCACTGCTGTGGCTGAACTGGCTGCGCGGTCGCATCCGGCCCAACCACCCGTCGGTGTCACCGATCTTTGGCGATCTCTCCGGTTTGCCACCGCTGCTGATACATGCCAGCGATGTGGAAATGCTGCTCGACGACAGCGTGCGCTACGCCAACAAGGCCCATGCGGCGGGCTCGCCGGTCACGCTGCAAACCTGGAACCACATGGTGCATGTCTGGCACATTTTTGACCCGGAACTGACCGAGGCACGCCAGAGTTTTGACGAGATTGCCAAGTTTCTGGCGACCGCGCGTCCCCGGACGGCGGCGTAAAACTGCGCCGGTGGCGCCGGGATATTACGCCGTGGCAATACCCGCCGCCGGTCAACAATCGTTTGCCGCAGCGCGTGCTAACTGTTAGCATGATTTTTCCGGGGTCTCCCGACGGGTTCGCCAGTCTTTGCCGAGGATGCGACCATGAAAAAACTGCTGTGTGTCAGCCTGCTGTTGTCCGGTAGCGCTTGGGCCGATGGTCTGATCCTGACCACCGAGGACGCCCCTCCATTCAACTACTCCACCGATGATGGCAAGACCATTGTCGGCAGCGCAACCGAAGCTATCCACGAGCTGTTCAAGCGCGCCAGGATCGACTATACGATCACGATGTACCCCTGGGTGCGTGCCATAGAAATGGCGCGTGGCAACAAAAACACTTGTGTCTACTCCACCACCCGGACCGAGGAGCGCGAGAAGAGTTTTTCGTGGGTTGGGCCGGTCGCACCCAACGATTGGGTCTTGTTTGCCAAAGCCGACAGCAGCATCCAGCTGGCTTCGGTGGAGGACGCCAGAAAATACCGAGTCGGTGGCTACCGCGGGGATGCCGTCACGCTGTTCCTGCAGGGTCAGAAGTTCAACATTGATGAAGCGGTCAACGATGAACAAAACGTCAAGAAGCTCGACGCCGGGCGTATTGAACTATGGGCTACCGGCAGCCAGGCCGGCCCGTTTATTGCTGGCAAGATGAAGATCAAAATCAAGCCTCTGCTCAGCATCAAGAGAACCGAGCTGTACCTGGCCTGCAATGTGTCGGTCGCGCCAGAGACTATTGCCAAACTCAACACCACGTTGCAGGCCATGGCCAAGGACGGCACTACCGCCAGGATCAACAAAAGGTACCAATAAACGCACAGCGTGTTTTGCCCCCGCAAGGAAGGCAATTTTTGCAAGGATGTGACCATGAAAAAGTTTGCCTGTATTGCACTGCTGTTGTCCACCAGCGCATGGGCCGAAGGTCTGGTACTGACCACCGAAGAAGCCCCTCCGTTCAACTACTCCAGCGATGGTGGCAAGAGCATAGTCGGCAGCGCAACCGAGGCCGTTCATGAGATGTTCAAGCGTGCCAAGCTGGGCTACACCATCACGCTGTACCCGTGGGTTCGTGCGATTGATATGGCGCGCACGGGAAAGGACACCTGCGTGTTTTCCACCACCCGGACCGAGGAGCGCGAGAAAAGCTTTTTGTGGGTCGGTCCGGTCGCGCAGAGCAACTGGGTATTTTTCGCCAAGGCCGACAGCAGCATCAAGCTGGAGCGCCTGGACGACGCCAAGAAGTTCAAGATCGGCAGCTACCGTGGTGACGCGCTGGCGCTGTACCTGAAGGGCCTCGGGTTCAATATTGACGAGGCTTATTACGACGAACAAAACGTCAAGAAACTCGAAGGCGGGCGCATTGATTTGTGGGCCACCGGCAGCCAGAACGGCCCGTTTTTCGCCAACAAAATCAACCTCACGTTCAAGCAGGTGCTGGACTTCAAGAAGACCGAACTCTACCTGGCCTGCAATCTGTCGGTGGCGCCGGAAACGATAGCCAAACTTAATGCTGCGGTACAGGCCATGGCCAAGGACGGCACTACTGCTGCGATCAATAAAAAGTACCAATAGGGGAGCGTTGGGGGCGCCATGGTGGCTTTGGTATCGGCCATCCCGGGCTGATCTTGGCGTGCCGACCATCGCAAGCAGAGGTTCGAGCAGCAGACATGGGGTGGCCGTTCTGCGCAGGTAAAGGAGGAGCCCGCATAGCGGGCGGGGGACACGGAGCAGAACGGTTACCCCATGCCTGCTGCGGGCGCAGCCAACGACGCATCCCAGCAGTGCGGAGCGTGGGGGCGACAACTCGCCGCCGGGCCGCCCCAAGGCGAGTTAACCCCCTCTGGGGGCAGCGACCCGCGCAGCGGCGGAGCGTGGGGGCACTACTTCTTTTCAGGGTAGAGAACCACTTGCACATGGTTGTCACGCTTCAGGTAGCGCTGTGCGACTGCCTGCAGGTCTTCCGGCGTGATGGCGGCCACCTGTTTTTCGTAGTCGAGGATGGCCGCCGGGTTGGTTCCATACAAGGCGGCGGACTGCAGACGACCCTGCCAGAAACCGTTTTCCCGCAGGTTCTTGCGGTGCGTAGTGAGCCAGTTCTGCTTGACCTTGGCCCAGTCCGCCGGGTCCGCACCCGCATCCTGTATCTTCTGGATTTCGCCCCATGCGGCGGTTATCACCTTGTCCACGTTCTCCGGCGCACACGGCAGATTCAGGCTGAGCTGGTAATGCTGGTAGGGCGTGCGCGCCAGGCTGCCGCGCAGGCTGCCGCTGTAGATCAGAGCCAGCTTTTCGCGCAACACGTCAACGATGCGAAGGTTCACCACCTCGATCAGGGCGCTCAGGCGCAGCTGCTCTTCCTCCGAGTAGGCCGCGGCCCCGCTGAAGTTGATGGACACCTGGCTCTTGGCTTCGTTGCCGCTGTGCACATCTTTTTTCACGACACCCGTGACCGGGCGCAGCCCCAAGTCCACAAAATTGGCGGTCACATCCGGGGTCGGCAGGCTCGCCACATAACGCGCAATCAGGGGTTTGATGCCGTCCAGCGTGAAGCTGCCGACAAAAACAAATGTCATGCCCTTGGCGCTGGAAAAGCGATCCTGGTAAATCGTGCGGGTGCGCTCCAGATTGAGTTGGTCAAAATTCGCCGGCCGTGGTGTCAGTTGCAGGCGCGGATGGGCGTTGAACAGCGTGGTTTGCACGGCGTCAGAGAACACCGACTCCGGACGCGCTATCGCATTCTTGGAAGCGTCTTGCGAGCGCGACACATAGGACTGGTACAGGTCGGCATCGCGGCGGGTGGCACCAAAGCGCAGGCTGAGCAGCTGCAACATGGTTTCCAGGTCGGCCTTGCTGGACGCCGCACTGACAGAGTCGTTGTACAGCCCCAAATTCGTGTTCACCGACAGCACCCTGCCGGCCAGCATTTTCTGCAGCTCGGTGGGAGCAAACTCGCCCAAGCCCATGGAGCCCACCACGCCGGCGGCATAGGCTGCATTGAACTTGTCGGCCTGGCCATACAGCGACTGCCCGCCAAACCGGTTGGCACCCATGGTGATTTCGTCGTTCTTGAAATCTGTGGGTTTGAGCAGCACCCTGACGCCGTTGGACAGTACCCACTCGGTCAGTCCCAGCGCGGCGTTGTGGCGCTCGTCAACGATGCTGCCCGCGGTGGGCAGGCTTGCCAACAGGCTGGTGGCAAGGATTTTCTCAGTTTTGGCGACCACTGTGCGCTGTTCAGCCTGGCTGATGCTGGCCAGTAGTTGGGCCTCGGTGGGCGTTGCGTTGTCCGCCTTGTCGCTGCCGGTGTAGGTGACCAGCGTGGCCGATTTTTCTGGGATCACGGTCTGGGCGTAGGCATTCACATCGGCCAAGCTGATGCTGGGCAATAACTCACGCGTGTAGGCCACTTCGTTGTCGATGCCGGGAATGGTTTCCTGCTCCAAGAAGTTGCGCAGATACTCTGCGGCATAACGCGCCGAATCGGTCTTTTCACGCTCTGCCTGGGCTTGTTGCATGGAGCGCAGCAGGCCTTTCTTGCTGCGCTCCAGTTCTGCGGCCGAGAAGCCAAATTGGCGTGCCCGCTCGTTCTCTTGCACCAGCGCGTCGACGGCAGGCTCCGCGCCCAGGCGCCCCAGCGAGGCGCTGGAGCCGAAAGCCCGGTAGCCCGGGGCCAGGCGACCGACCCCACTGCCGCCACCAACAAAAGGCGGCGTGGCCTGCTGGGTCAGCTCCTGCATGCGCTGGCCCAGCATGGTGCCAAACAGGCGCTCCACGATGGACTCGCGGTAGTCGCCCAGGGTCCGCACGGTTTTGGCTTCCTGCACCGGGTAGCCGATCATCAGCGTGTTGTGGGTGGCTTCCTTGTCGGTCACCACCAGGGCCTCGGAGTTGCTGCGCGGCGTAATCCGGGGATACAGCCGTGGCCGTGCGTTGTCGGGGTTCTTCAGCTTGCCAAAGTGGGACTCCACCAAGGCTTTTGCGGCAGCGGGCTCGATGTCACCGACCACCACCACGGCCATCAGGTTGGGGCGGTACCAGTCCCTGTAAAAGCGTTTGATGGCATCGAACTTGAACGTCTTGATACTGTCTTCCGTGCCAATGGGCAAGCGCTTGGCGTACAGCGAGCCGCTGAAGAGTTTGGGCCACAAGACCTTGTTCATGCGCTCCTGCGCGCCACGGCCGATGCGCAGCTCCTCCAGCACGATGGCGCGCTCCAGGTCGATATCGGCATTGTTGAAGCTGACGCCTTGGGCCCAGTCCTCCAGCACCAGAAAGCCTTTTTTGATGTTCTCAGGATTTTCGGTGGGAATCGGCAGGATGTAGACCGTCTCGTTGAAGCTGGTGTAGGCATTCAGGTCGGCACCAAACTTCAGGCCGATGGACTGCAGATAGGACACCAACTCATGTTTCTTGAAGTGGGTCGAGCCATTAAACGCCATGTGTTCGACCACGTGGGCCAGGCCGAGCTGGTCATCATCTTCCAGAATGGAACCGGCCTTGACCACCAGGCGCAGCTCCAGCCGCTTCTCGGGGCGGCTGTTCTTCTGGATGTAATAGGTCAGGCCGTTCGGCAATTGACCCACCGTGACCTGGGGACCGATGGGCAGGGTATCGGACAGGTTGAGCGCGGCGTTTGCGGCACAGGCGAATACCAACAGCACGACCGACGTGCAAAGCTTGCGAAGGAACAAAAAACGCATGGGTTTCCCAGTGGATGTGACGGCGCGAGCTTAGCAGGCGAAGGCTTGCACGGGGTATATTTGCCCAAACCCGATGAAATGAACCATGCATAAATCCCCCCTGCTCCTGGCCTGCCTCACAGCCTTTGGCGCTTGCGTGCATGCCGGCGTTCCCGAAGGCGTGGAGGCCCATACCAAGATGCGCTACACGGACGCCCGCAAGGAGCTGGCGGAACCCGCCGAACAGGGCGACGCGGAGGCCATGGTCTTGATGGGCGAGATGCTGGTGCGCGGCTTGGGCGGCGCGCGCGACGAACTCAAGGCACGCGACTACATCCTGAAGGCCAAGGAAGCCGGATCGGTGCGCGCCACCTACACGCTGGGACAGATGTACCTCAGCGGCAACCTGGTCAACAAAGACGAAACCCAGGGTGTAGCCCTGGTCAAGCAGGCCGCTGACCTGCGCTACGCACCGGCCCAGGCGACGCTGGGCAGCTGGATTTCCGGCGGGCAGTTTGGTATGGCCAAGGACGAAGCCATTGCGCTGGCCTGGTTCCAGGCCGCGGTGGCGCAGGACAATGCTCAGGCCATGGGCTGGCTGGGCAGCTATTACGAATCCGGCAAGGGCGGCCTGAGCGTGGACAAACTGGTCGCGTTGGACTGGTACAAGAAGAGTGGCGACCGTGGCTACGCCTTTGCATTGGAAGCCGCCGGGCGCATGTATGCCCTGGGCGCCGGTGTCAGCCCCGATGGCCCCGAGGCCCTGCGCTGGTTCAAGCGTGCGGTGGCGAGCGGTTTTGTGTCCAGCTATAACTGGATCGCCAGCGTCTACGAATTTGGCCGTGGTGGCGTGGCCAAGTCGCCCACGCTGGCCTACGCCTGGTATGCGGCAGTGCCCGCCAATGCCTCTGCCAGTACGCTGAAAACCGCCGCCGAGGGCAAGGAACGCGTGCAGAAGCTGCTCAGCCCGGCAGAATTGGAAGAGGCCAGCAAACAGTCCAAAACCGTTGTCAGCCAGACCATTGTGGCCGAGATCGGCGCCCGGCCCGGTGGCCTTGCAGGCGCGGCGCCCGCCACACGCAAGGGCATCTACGGCAGTGGCGTAGTGGTGAGCCGTATCGGCGACATCGTCACCAACGAACATGTGGTGCGGGACTGCCAAAAGGTCCGGATTCACCCACTGGGATCGGACGTGAAGGTGGTTGCCAAGGATGCCAGGAACGACTTGGCCCTGCTGCGCGTGGAAGGTACAGGCGTGCCGGCTGCGAAGTTCAGATCTGGCAAAGGCCTGCGCATGGGCGACGAGTTGGTGGTGGTCGGCTATCCCCTGCGCGGCATCCTGTCGTCCGGCGCGGTAGTCACGACCGGAATTGTGAATGCGCTCAGCGGTATCAGTGACGACACTTCGGCCTTCCAGATGTCGGCGACGGTGCAGCCCGGCTCCAGCGGCGGCCCAATTTTTGACCACAGCGGCCAACTGGTCGGCATCGTGCGTGCACGTCTGCTGCCCAGTGGCCCGATTGCCGCGCAGAATGTCAACTTCGGCATCAACCTGCCCACGCTGTCCAACTTTCTGGATGCCTATTCGGTTGACTATGCGGTCAACACGGCACCTGGCAAAACCATGAGCCTGGTCGATATCACGGCTATGGCGCAAAAATCAACGGTGCAGGTGGAGTGTTATTAGCTTATAGAAAATCAGCCTGTAGCCCTCGTAAAATATTGACATAGTGCTACTGTATTTATAGCATAGCAAATTCACCTGGGACTTGCCTCGCGACCCAAAAAGCCAGATCAAATGACTGCCGGCTTGGCCCGGCGCTGTGCGTAGAATGCAACGCACCCCCGCAAAAGCTTGGATCGGCTGTGCTGCTGCTACAAAAACGGTCCCCGTTCTCCCGCAATGTCTGGTTCACCGCCAGCCTGATCGTGGCCATGGCGTTCCTGTTTTTTGCGTACACCGCGATGGAGGATCGGGTGGACCGCGCCAACGCGCTGCGTTACCGCTCGGTGTTGCTGGCCAACGAACTGCGCCAGTCCTCCGATGAGCTGACGCGCCTGGTGCGCAGCTTTGTCGCGACCGGCAATCCGACCTACAAGCAGCAGTACCTGGACACCCTGGCGGTCCGCGATGGCCGCCGGCCCCGTCCACGGTCCTACCCCAATATCTATACCGACCTGGCAGTGGTCGACCACACCAAGGAGATATCTGCCAGCGACCAGGCCATCAGCTTGCTGGAGTTGATGCGCCAGGCCGGGTTTACCACGCTGGAGTTCGACCAGCTGGCGCTGGCCAAAGCGCATTCCGACAACTTGACGCGCACAGAGTTTGACGCCATGGCGCTGATGGATGGCGCGGGACCCCAGGCCCCGGCCAGCCGCGAGCAGGCCCTGGGGATGGTGTTCGACCCCAGCTACCACCAGGCCAAGACCAAGGTCATGGAACCCATTGACGCCTTCTACGCACTGGCGGAAGAACGCACACGCCTGGACGTGCAGACCGCCCAATTCCATGCGCTCCTGCTGCGTTACGCCCTGATGGCCAACGGTCTGGCGATGCTGGCCATGCTGGCCCGCACCCGCTGGGCCCTGCGTGCCACACTGGGCGGGGCGCTGGACCAGGTCCATGCCCACATCACCCGAATGGGCCAGGGCGATTTCTCCACGCCCATCACCGTACGCGATGGCATGCAGGCCAGTGTGCTGGGGCGCTTGGCGCAAACGCAGGCCAACCTGGACCGGATCGACTGTGAACGCCAGCAGGCACAAACGGCCCGGCTGGAAACCGTGCGTGAATCCGAAACCCTGCTGCAGGCCATCAACAGCTATTCCATCGTCTCGGTGGCCGATCCGGCCGGCACCATCACCTATGCCAACGAAATGTTCAGCCAGATCAGCGGCTACAGCAACGCCGAGCTGGTCGGGCACAACCACCGCGTCATCAGATCCGACGTGCACCCCACTGCCTATTGGGAGGCCATGTGGAAAACCATTTCCAGCGGCTACGTCTGGCGCGGCGAAGTCTGCAACCGCGCCAAGGATGGGTCGCTGTACTGGGTCGACACCGTCATCGCACCCTTTTTTGCCGGCAACGCCATCGAGAAATACATCTCCGTTCGCAATGATGTGTCGGCCACCAAAAAAGCGCACCAGGCCTTGGATGCCGAGCGCTACCGGTTGAGCAACATCATCCTGGGCACCCGCGCTGGCACCTGGGAATGGAACCACCAGACGGACGAGGCCATCGTGAACGCCCGCTGGGCCGAGTTGATTGGCTACACGCTGGAGGAAGTCAGCGCTGACCCGAACCGGTTGTGGCGCAACGCACTGCACCCTGATGACCAGGCGCTGGCCAGCCAGAAGCTGCAGGAGCATTTGAGCGGGGAACGCGACACCTATGAGTTTGAAGGGCGCGTGCGCCACAAGGACGGCCACTGGGTCTGGCAACTGACCCGCGGGCGCCTGTTCACGCGCACCGCAGACGGCAAGCCGGAGTGGATGTACGGCATCAACCTGGACATCACCGAGACCAAGAAGGCCGAAGCCGAGCGCAAGGAACAGGCCGCCAGCCTGCGCGACAGCGCGGCCTTTCTGGCACGCGCCGGCCGCATCGCCGGCATCGGCCGCTGGCAATACGACCTGGAGCATGGCAGCATCACCTGGTCGGACCAGACCTGCCATATCCATGACGTAGCCAAGGGTTATGCACCCACGCTGGACGAATCGATTGGTTTTTTTGCGCCGGAAGCGCGTGCCGAGATCCAGGCCGCCATTGACAACGCGCGCAGGACCGGCAAGCCCTGGGACCTGGAGCTGCCGCTGGTCACCGCCATGGCGCGGCGCATCTGGGTGCGCTGCGCGGCTGAGGCCGAGTACCGCGACGGAAAACGCATACGCCTGGTTGGCATCTTCCAGGACATCACGCAGCGGCGCAAGCTGGAAGACGAGATCCGGCAAAAAAACATTCTGATGACCAACATCCTGGTCAACATCCCCGTGGGCCTGAGCGTCATGGACAGCAAGCTCAACATGGTGGTCGACAACCCGCAATTTCGTGCGCTGCTGGACTTTCCCGACTCCCTGTTTGCAAACGACGTCACCACGTTTGAATCCATCATCCGCTTCAACGCCATGCGCGGCGAATACGGCGGGGGTGACCCCGAATCCATCATCCGCGACATCGTGGATCGCGCCAAACTGGCGCAGGCCCACCGTTTCCAGCGCCAGCGCAGCAACGGCGTCGTGCTGGAAGTGCGCGGCGCACCCATGCCGGACGGGGGCTTTGTCACCACCTACACGGACATCACCGAGCTGACCCGTGCGACCGAGGCCGCGCAGGAGGCCTCGCGCTCCAAGAGCCAGTTCGTGGCCAATATGAGCCACGAGATCCGCACCCCGATGAACGCCATCCTGGGCATGCTGAAACTCCTGCACAACACCGAGTTGTCGACGCGGCAACTGGACTATGCCAGCAAGGCCGAAGGTGCCGCCAAGTCGCTGCTGGGCCTGCTCAACGACGTGCTGGATTTTTCCAAGATAGAAGCCGGCAAGATGGAGCTGGATCCGCAGCCCTTCCACATGGACCGGCTGCTGCGCGACCTGTCGGTGATTCTGTCGGCCAGTGTGGGCAACAAACCGGTTGAGGTGTTGTTTGACGTGGACCCTGCCCTGCCCGACACCCTGGTGGGTGACGCCATGCGGCTGCAGCAGGTGCTGATCAACCTGGGCGGCAACGCCATCAAGTTCACGCACCGAGGCGAAGTCGTGATCCAGTTCCGGATCATGGAACAGACGGCCCAGCACACCCGGCTGCGCATAGGCGTGCGCGACAGCGGCATTGGTATTGCCCCCGAAAATCTGACGAAGATCTTTGATGGTTTCTCCCAGGCCGAGGCCTCCACCACGCGGCGCTTCGGCGGTACCGGCCTTGGCCTGTCGATCTGCAAACGCCTCGTGGAACTGATGGGCGGCACATTGCACATCGACAGTGTGCTGGACGTGGGCAGCGACTTCCATTTCACCATTGCGCTGGCCCGCGCCGCGCAGGTGCCCAGCGACACGGAACCACGCCCGCAGCGCCTGGCCAGCCCCCTGCAGGTGCTGGTCGTGGACGACAACGCCACGGCCAACCAACTGCTGGTGGCCATGGCCCAGTCTTGGGGCTGGCGGGCCGATGTGGCGCACAGCGGCGCAGAGGCTCTGGCCCTGCTGGAAACGCGCGCCAAGGCCCTGCAACGCCCTTATGACGTGGTGTTTGTCGACTGGTTGATGCCCGGCATGGATGGCTGGGACACGATTGCCGGCATGCGCCAGCTCGGCGCCCAGGCCATCAGCCCCATCACGGTTATGGTGACGGCCCATGGGCGCGACATGCTGGCACAGCGCAGCGCAGAGGAGCAGGCCTGCCTGAACGCGTTTTTGATGAAGCCCATCACTGCGGCCATGCTGTTTGACACCGTCGCGGACGCCCGTGCCGGGTTGAGCAATCTGCGCGCCAAGCCGCGTGCCAAATCCGAAAAGGCCGGTCGCCTGGAAGGCATGCGCCTGCTGGTGGTGGAGGACAACCTGATCAACCAGCAGGTCGCGCGGGAGTTGTTGGGCGGCGAAGGCGCGGTGGTCGAAATCGCCGGCAACGGGCAGTTGGGTGTGGATGCTGTCGCTTGCGCCGAGCCACCTTTCAATGCCGTGCTGATGGACATACAAATGCCGGTCATGGACGGTTATGCGGCCACCCAGGCCATCCGCCAGGATCTGGCATTGCCCAGCCTGCCCATCATCGCCATGACGGCCAATGCCATGGCATCCGACCGCGAGGCCTGTCTGCGCGCCGGCATGGACGACCACATCGGCAAGCCCTTTGATCTGCCCCACCTGGTGGAAGTATTGCTGGCGCACACACGCCGGGCCAGACCCGGCACGGCGCTGCTGCGCATGCCGCAATCCAGTGCCCTCGCCGCCGTGCCAGAGAGCGCCAGCGGCCGCTCTGACGTGGAGGGGGTGGACGCCGAGGGTGCAATCGCACGTCTGGCCGGCAACACGGAGCTGTACGCAAGGGTTTTGCAGTCTTACCTGGTGGACCTGGCCAACCAGCCGGACCAACTGGACCAATTCCTGCAGGACGCAGATGTGGCCGGCGCGAGCAGCATGTTGCACACGCTCAAAGGCGTTTCGGCCACGGTCGGCGCGGTGCAGATGTCGACCGTGGCGCAGGCCACGGAGGTCGCGATCAAGCGTGCGGACGCGCCACCCCAACTGGACGGCCTGCGCACCCGCTTTCGCCAGGCGGTGGCCGCTACCGCACGCAGCATGCAGCCGCTGGTGCAGATTTACGCCGCCACTGCGGCGCCCGCCGCATCTGCCACGGCGGCGGCCCTTACCAGCACGGAACGGGCACGGCTGCTGGCGGAGCTGGGCGAGCTGCAGGACTTGCTCGCCCACTCCGATCTGCGCGCACTGGAGGTCCATGCCCGCATCCACCGTAGTTATGGACTGCTTGCGCAGGATGCGTTCGAGGAACTGGCCCGCGCAATTGCCGACTTTGACTTTGCGCGCGGCGCGGCGCAGTGCGGCGAGATGCTGGCCACGTTGACCCGCGCAGCGGACATTCACCAGCCCCAGGAAACCCAGCGAAAGACCCACCCGCTGCTAGACCACTGACCCCTGGGGCCGAACTGAGCGGACAGGGCGAAGGCTATGTCCAAAGACACTTTGTTACCAATTGACACAGGGTTAATGACTGGTTCGTGCGTAAACGCACGGTTTAAACAAAAGAAATATGTTAAGGAATATTGTCATTTCTCATACAAGTGATATTCTTTGACCGGCATCGACTTGGGCCTTTGGGCAACTGTGGGAATGGGTCGTGCACCGTATTTGTAGTGTCTGCATCCCAGTTTCTCCCTTCGAACATTCAAAGGCCCAACCATGTCAAAGACCACATTCACGTCTCAGCGCGAACACAGCAAACTTGGTTCAGAAACCGGTATCGATGATGATCTTTTGTCTGGCGTTGTTGGTGGGACCGGCACGACGGCACCCGCTTCCACGACCAAGAAGGCCGACGATGGACTCAATGTCATCAACGATTTGGTGGGGCCGGGATCTGATATTGGTGAAGCCGCCTCTACCGCGGGCGCCACCACCAATACCACCGGCGTCGGTGTTGAAGCCAGCGTGTCACACACCACCGATCTGGGCCAAGGCGTAACCGTCACACAGACAGCTACCGCCAGCGCTGGTGCCGAGGCGGGTACCTATGTCGGACCGGCGGGGGCCGGCGCCTCCGCGAGCGCCGGGGCAGAAGTCAGCGTTACCCAAACCACCAACTTGGGCGGTGGCGTGACGGTCACCCAAGAGGCCGGCGCCGGTGTCAAGGCCGAGGCAAGCGCCACAGTGGGCCCGACTGGGGTCGCCGCAACCGTTACCGTGGGTGTGGGAGCCCATGAGTCTGCCTCCGTCACCATAGAGACCGGAAACACCACGATCACTGCGACCGTTGCCGTCGAGGCCCAGGCCGAAGCCACTGCCGGTATATCGATAGGCATATCAGGCGTCAGCGCCGAAGCCGGGGCGAGCGCAAGTATTACTGAAACGGTCTCCGTCACGACGCACACCGATCTTGGCGGCACCACCTTTGTGGAGACCGATAGTTCTGTCGAGATAGGCTTGAAAGCCGAGGCTGGCGCCACCGCAAGTATCGGGGTCGACGGCGTCAGTGCGGAAACCGAAGTGATAGCCGGAGCCTTTGTTGAAATCAAAACCAGCGGTCATGCAGGTAACGAGAACATCAGCGGCGGTGGCACTGTGGGTTACATCACACCAGGCTCCGTCGGTGCAGGCGCCAGCGTGGAGGCCGGCCTGGACGGCGGTGACCTTACCATTGGCGTCAATGTCATGGGCGCCATTGGTATCAGTGGCCTGGAATTGGGCGGTGACGTAACCATCAACACCGACCCCATTGTTGACGGGGCCGTGTTCGTCGGCAACCATGTCGCGGACGGAACGGTCCTTGCCGCAAATGTCGTAGCGAACGGTGCTACCGATGCCGCCAACACGGTAGCCCAGGGAGCAACGGACACCGCCAACACTGTGGCGAATGGCGCAACCGAGGCAGCCAACACGGTCGCAGACGGCGCGGTCGAGGCAGCCGCGGCTGCGGAAGCGGCAGCCAAAGCCGCTGCCATGGTGGCCGCCGCCGAGGTTGCCAAACAGGCCGAGGAAGTCAAGCAGGCGGCGGAGGTGGCAGCCAAGGCTGCGGCAGCCGAGATTGCAAAACAGGCCGAAGAAGCCAAACAAGCGGCGGAGCTGGCCGCCCAGAAGGCCGCCGCCATCGCTGCGGCCGCCGCAGCCGAAGTAAAACACCAGGCCGAAGTGGCGGCACAAAAAGCCGCCGCTGCTGCAGCGGAAGTGAAGCACCAAGCCGAAGTCGCGGCGAAGGCTGCGGCCGCTGAAGCCGCCAAACACGCAGCCGAAGTCAAGGCGGCTGCTGAAGAAGCCGCCAAGAAAGCTGCTGCAGTCGCCGCCGAAGCCAAGCACCAAGCAGAGGAAGCCGCCAAAAAGGTAGCCGCTGAAGCCGCCAAACACGCAGCCGAAGTCAAGGCGGCTGCCGAAGAAGCGGCCAAGAAGGCTGCTGCTGCCGCCGCAGAATTGAAACACCAGGCCGAGGTCAAAGCCGCGGCTGCGGCTGCGGCTCTGAAGCACCAAGCCGAAGTCGCCGCACAAAAAGCTGCCGCTGCTGCGGCCGAAGCCAAGCACCAAGCCGAAGAAGCCGCCAAGAAGTTAGCGGCCGAGGCCGCCAAGCAGGCGGCCGAAGTCAAGGCGGCTGCCGAAGCCGCCGCCAAGAAGGCTGCCGCCGCAGCAGCGGAAATTAAGCACCAAGCCGAAGTTGCGGCACAGAAAGCGGCGGCTGAAGCGAAACACCAGGCAGAAGTCGCTGCACAAAAAGCCGCTGCCGCTGCAGCCGAAGTGAGGCACCAAGCGGAAGTTGCGGCGCAAAAAGCCGCCGCAGCCGCAGCCGAAGTGAGACACCAGGCAGAACTTGCCGCCCAGCGGGCTGCCGACGCCGCAAGGGCAGCAGCAAATGCGGCGGCCAGCGCCGCCAAAACAGTCTACAACGCGGTCAAGAGCTACTAAGCCCGTTTACTTTTCACCACTCCACAACCAGATCACATGTTGAAACGGCTGTGGAATTGTGCGAGAGCGAACCGTGCCCCCGATCTTGGTCCTGACAAGGTGGCCTGTCTTTAGTGGATCTCCGCGAATCAACACTCCATGACCAACGAATCCCCCACTTCGCCTGTGCCGCCCGCAGCCAAACCGCCCGGCGGTGGCGGCCTCTTTGCCAGCAACACGCTGTCCAGAATGACCTCCCCCGATCGGCTCGACCTGGGGGCACGTCTGGTGAGTCCGGCATCCTGGCTGTTACTCGCGGTCGCAGTGCTGTTGATTCTCACCACCGCTATCGGCAGTGCGGTCATCAAGGTGCCTATCAAGGTCGCGGCCCAGGGGCTTTTGATGTCGCCCTTGGGTGTCAAGGACGTGGTGTCGGGCACAGCAGGCCGGGTCCGCAGCATCCGCGTGCGCGCCGGTGACCACGTCAGTATCGGCCAGGCGATTGCGGACGTCGAGCAGCCCGACCTGCAACAAGAAATCACGGTCGCCAACGGCGAGTTACGTGACAGCGCGGAACAGTTGCAACGCATACGGGATTTCCAGAACCGCACCATGGCCGAGCAGGACGGCATGCGCGCCGAATTGCGCAAGGACTTGCAGCAGAAGCTGAACTTCACCGAGCAGCGGCTCATCTGGCTCAAGCAACAGGTTGAAACCATGGGGACCCTCGTCAATCTCGGAATTGCAGCCAAACCCCAGTTGATGCAGGCCAATCTGGATCTGGCCGGCGCCGAGGAGGACATTGGACGCAGCCGCAATGCCCTGAAGCAACTGGACCTGGACGCCAAGAAGCAAAAAACCGACTATGAACGCGAAGCCCTGGAGTTGGATTTGAAAATGGCCTCCGCCAAACGCAAGTCCGACATGCTGAAAGAGCGACTGGTACGCATGGATGTGCTGGAAAGCCCCTATGCCGGCATGGTCGTGGAACTCAAGCTCAATGAAGGCGAAATGATTGAGCGCGGTGCCACGCTGCTCTCACTGCTACCGGCAAACGAGGCGAACGGCGAACCCCAAACCGCCCCTACCAAGGCCGTAACAGCCACCGCTGCACCCAAGCAGCGCGCCCACGTCCCATTGATCGCCACACTGTATGTCAGCTCGGCCGATGGCAAGCGTATCCGCAAGGATATGGTGGCCGAAGTGGTGCCCGCCACCGTCAAGCGAGAAGAATACGGATTTATCTCCGGCCGGGTTCTGTCCGTTGCCGAAATGCCGGCCACCCAGGAAGGTATGCAAAGCCGGCTGAAAAACCAGAAACTGGTGCAAACCCTATCGCAGGACGGGGCACCGTTTGAGCTGATCGTGGCCCTGGATGCTGATCCGTCCACCCCCAGCGGCTTTCGCTGGTCGTCCTCGCGCGGCCCGGATGAAAACCTAAGCGCCGGCGGTTTGTGCGCGGGCGAGGTCGTTACGCGGGAAGAAACCGTCTTCAAATTGCTGGTGCCGTCGCTGCGGCGCTTCTTTACAAAATTCGCTTCATGAAGTGGCCATTTCCCTTGCCGGACCATGTGCGCCGGGTGCCCATGGTGGCTCAGCAGGAGGCTGTCGAATGCGGCGCCGCCTGCCTGGCCATGGTGCTGGCCTACTACGGGCGCTGGGTCACGCTGGAAGAACTGCGTGAACAGTGCGGCATCACGCGCGACGGCACCAAGGCCACCAACGTGGTCAAGGCGGCGCGTCTGCACAACTTGGTTGCCAAGGGCTTGCAGAAGGATGCCAAAGAGTTGCTGTCGCTGCCCCACCCGTTGATTGTGTTTTGGCGTTTCAACCATTTTGTGGTGGTCGAAAGCATAAACACGGAACATGTGCGCCTGGTAGACCCCGCGGTGGGCCCTATGACCATTACGCGCGCAGAGTTTGAGGAGGGATACACCGGCATTGCGCTGGCATTTGAGCCGGGCGAAGGTTTCACCCAAACCAAAGGTCGGCCTTCCCTGGTGGAAACCATCAGCGGCTACCTGGAAGGGTTTCGATTGGGCCTGGTGTTTGCACTGGTGGCCGGTATTGCGTTGATTGTGCCCAGCGTATTGGCATCAGGCTTCAACCAGCTGTATGTCGACAATGTGCTGATCGCGGCGCGCCAGACCTGGCTGATGCCGTTGGTGTCCGGCATGGTGGCCGCGGCATTTTTGAAGATGTTGCTGTCGTATTTGAACCTGGTGGCTCTGAACCGGCTCAACATCAGCATCGCGACATCACTGGCGGCCAAGCAGATGTGGCGGCTGCTGGAGTTGCCGCTGAATTTTTTTGCGCAACGTTATTCGGGCGATGTTGCCAACCGCTTTGCGTTGATCGACCGGCTGTCCACGCTGGTCTCCAGCACGCTGGCCCCAGCCCTGATGGGCATTCCCAATCTGGTCGTGTACTTCATTTTGCTGCTGTTGCTGGACCCGGTGCTGGCCGGCATCACGGCGGTGGCTGCCGTTTTGGCGTTGACCGTTTTGTCTCTGTCCGTCAAGGGTCTGGAGGATTCCTCGCGGCGCATGGTGCATGACGACTCGAAGCTGTACTCGATGACCATCCAGGGCTTTGCGCTGATCGACGAGTTCAAGATGTCAGGCACCGAAACCGCGTTCACGGCGCGCTGGGCCAGTGCGCAGGCGCGGGTCATCACCGCGGACCAGCTGTCCAACTTGCGGGGCAATGTGCTGAACGAGATATCCACGCTGATCGTCGGCCTTGCTGGCCTGGCGATTCTGATCGTGGGTGGCCTGCGTGTCATGGATGGTGTGCTGACCATAGGTATGCTGCTGGCCTTTCAAACGCTGATGGGCAGCTTTGTCAGCCCGCTGCTCGGCTTTGTCGGCGTCGGCGGCCAGTTGCAAACCGTGCGTGGCCTGGTGGACCGGCTCGACGATATTCGACGCTATGGCACCACGACGATCAACACGGCCAATTCCGCAGCAGCGACTTCCGCCGCTGTCGCTGCACCGGAGACGGCAGTACAGGCCCCAATACCTGGCAGCGCAGTGCCGTTCCTGGCCATAGAGAAAGTATCGTTCGCCTACAGCCCTCTGACACCGCCCATCCTCAAGGGCATCAACTTCAATTTGGCACCTGGATCGCGCATTGCCTTGGTGGGCAGTTCCGGCAGCGGCAAGTCCACGTTGGGCCGCATCATTGTCGGACTGACGGCGCCTACCGAAGGCGCGGTGAAGGTTATGGGCCGCAGCTTGGCAGACTGGAAAACCGCGGCATCCGGCGCCCCCATGGTGTCCTACGTCGAGCAAAGCGTCGTCATGTTCGAAGGCAGCCTGCGCGACAACCTTACCCTGTGGGACAACACGATCTCGCAAGAGCGTCTGATCGAAGCCGCGCGCGACGCCCGCGCCCATGACTTCATCATGCGCATGGGCAATGGCTACGAATCCAAGCTGCTCGAAGGCGGGCGCAACATGAGCGGCGGCGAACGCCAGCGCCTGGCCATTGCCCGTGCGCTGGCCGTAGACCCCTTGCTGCTGGTGCTGGACGAAGCCACCAGCGCGCTGGACCCGGAGTCCGATGTGCTGATCATGGACGCCGTGCGCCGGCGGGGCTGCGCCTGCATCATCATTGCCCAGCGTCTGAGTTCGATACGGGATTGCGACTACATCCTGGTCATGAAGAACGGATCCATCATAGAGGCTGGCACCCACCAGCAACTGATGGACCAGCGCGGTGAGTACTGCAATCTTGTGAGCACCTGAACCATGCAGACCACCCCGTCCTCACCATCCACTGCTGGCGTCACCATCCAGAATGGTGGCTCGGTCCGCTTAGATCAGCCGGCCCACTGCTACCTGATCCAGTCGGGCCGGTTCGAGATCTATGCCATGTTAGGCGGTAGACGCATGTACCTGGCAGAAATTGCTGCCGGGCAGTCTCTGATGTGTGCGCCCTGCAGCCAAGGCCAGTTGATTGCCATTGCTCCCGAAGGTGGGGTTCTGGTGGTGCAGGCCGCCGCATCTTTGTCGATGCCGGTGCTCTCGTCCATGGCCGACAACTGGGTGCTGGCCTTGTCAGAGTCCTTGGTCCGGCTGGGCCAGACACGGCCAACGGTCCAGGCCATGGGCGCCGGCATGGCCCAGACGGGGCATGACGGTCAGCACATCCATAGCGCCAAAGGCGTGCTCTGGGTGGTTTCCAAAGCGGCCGATCTGCGATTCTTGGGGGTTGGTGAGCCCAGCCAGATGGTGCCCATTTCCCCCATGTTATGGGCCCGCGTAACGGCCGCCGGTCCGCTCGACTTTGTGGCCGCAGAGCTGTTTGCGCTGGGCTCCGTCATCCAGTCTCTCAGCAGCTTCCACGGGCAACTCCTATCGCACCTGCACACCGATCTGATCGAGCAAAGCCGATTGGAGGCCGAGCGCATCGCCCAGCGGGAAGAACAGGTCGCGCAAGACTTGGCCAACGTCATGGAAGGGCACGAGCGGATTCTGGAATCCAAAATGAATGCCGCCGCGGATGACGATTTGGTCTATGCCTGGCGCATGGTTGCGGGTGAGGTGCCCGCGGGCATGAACCAGTCTGGAAAAACCGACTTCATCGCATTCGCCGACTCCATGCATACGCCCTATCGGCGCGTGTCCCTGACCAGCAGGTGGTGGAACACCGATATGGGACCATTGATCGGCCAGCGCCTGGAGGATGGACGACCGGTGGCCTTGGTGCCAGACTGGCGTGGCCGCTATCGGCTGCACGTTCAGGGCAGCAAACCGCAACGGGTGAACGCCAGCATCGCGGCAACACTGGACACTTCCGCCTTTTCCGTAGTCAAGCCGCTCCCCGAGCGCAAACTGCGTCCGCGTGATCTGGTCATTGTGGCCATTGCGTCCTGTGCCGGTGACTTGAGCACCTTGATGGTGGCAACCCTGGGCGCTTCGCTGTTGGGCCTGCTGATCCCGATTGCCACTGGCCACATCATCGACACCTTCGTGCCCAGTGAGATGCGCGGGCAGTTGTGGATGCTGGGCATCATGCTGGTGGTGGCGCAGCTGTGTGCGTTCCTGCTCAAGGCCAGCTCGGACCTGGCCCGCCAACGCATCGACGGCCGCGTCGCAGCACGTTTACAGGGCGGCGTCATGGACCGGGTCTTTCGCATGCCCAGCTTCGTGCTGCGCACGTTTTCGTCCACCGACCTGGCGATGCGGGTCATATCCATCGACGGCATCCGCCGCACCGTCACCGGAATTGCCCTCAACACGCTGTTGACGGGCGTGTTTGGCCTGACGTCGATTGGCCTGCTGTTCTACTACGACGTCTACGGTGCCTTGGTGGCGTTGTCGCTGTTTGTGGTGTTGGCCGCAGCCGGGACTTTTGCCGGCTACAAGCAAATCAATGCCCTGCTCAAAGGCGAGCAAATGAGTGCCAATGTGGCAACCTTCACCCAGCAGCTGATGGAAAACATCTCCACGCTGCGAGTCTTTGGCGCAGAGAAGCGTGCCTATATCCAGTGGTCACGCAACTCCATCGAAATGCGCAAGCGCGGCCTGCGTGCCAAGCGCATCTCTATTTCCTTTGACACCCTGCTGTCCGGCTACGACCTGTTGGCCATGGCCTCGGTATTCATCGTGCTGGGCCGCCATACCGAGGGCATGTCATCGGGTTCGTTCATGGCCTTCGCGGCGGCCTACGCCAATTTTCTAAACGCTTCCATTGGTTTTGGCCGCGCCATGCTGCCAGTAGCGGGCCTGATCCCCATGTATGCGCGCGTCAAGCCCTTGATGGAAAACACCCCGGAACGCTCGGGCACGGCCCAAAGCCCAGGACGGCTTTCGGGCGCACTGGAAGTGGCCAATGTGGCGTTTGCCTACCCGGGTGGCCCGAAGATACTGACGCGCATGAATTTCCGCGTGGAGCCGGGCCAGTTCGTCGCCCTGGTGGGCGCTTCGGGCTGCGGAAAATCCACACTGGTCAACCTCCTGCTGGGCGTCGACAAGCCCGAGCAAGGTGCCATATTGTTCGATGGCAACAATTTGGCCGATCTGGATGTGACCGCTGTGCGCCGACAGTTTGGCGTGTGCCGACAAAACGGACGCATGTTCAGCGGCACGCTGTACGAAAACATCTTGGGCGCGCATTCCGGCACCCAGGCTGACGTGTGGGAGGCAGCCCGTCTGGCCGGCATAGACGAGGAGATACGCGCGTTGCCGATGCAATTGCATACGGTGGTGACCGAAGGCAGCGCAACTTTTTCCGGTGGGCAAATTCAGCGCCTGCTGCTGGCCCGCGCGTTGGTGGGCAACCCCCGCTTTGTGGTGCTGGACGAAGCCACCAGCGCGCTGGACAACATCACACAGGACTTGGTGGTGCGCAACGTGGAGCGGCTGGGCGTAACGCGTATTGTGGTGGCACACCGGCTCAGCACCATTCGCAATGCAGACGTGATCTTGTTCATCCGCGATGGCCAAGTATCCGAAGCCGGCAATTACGATGAACTCTACGCCTTGGGTGGGGATTTCGCCCGTTTCGTGAAACGGCAATCCCTGTGACGCCCACCCATTGGACCGACGATTCACAACACATGGCAACCATAAAAGGAGCAGAACATGCGTAAAGTTTTGAGCATCTTGGGCCAACTCAGCGATGAAGACGTCGAATGGATCGCACGCCAGGGTCAAAAAATGGAATGCCCGGTCGGCCAAACCCTGATCACCGCAGGCCAGCCCGTGACCCGGCTTTTCATCCTGATGGACGGCGAGGTTGCCATTCTGTTGCCCAACGGGACTGAACTGGTACGGGTCGGGTCCGGAGAAATTTTGGGTGAAATGTCACTGGTGGACAAATCACCGCCTTCCGCCAGCGCCAGGATCACCGAGAAAGCCACGTTTCTAGCCATCGACCAGGAGCTGATGCGCCAAAAGATGGAGGCCGATCCCATATTCGCCGCGCATATGTACCGCGCCATTGCATGCTTTTTGTCCATGCGCATGCGGGCCACGATTTCCAACCTGGGCTACGGCAAGGCAGCCGGGTCGCTGGACGACGAAATGGAAGTGGACGAAGAAATTCTCGACAAACTCCACCTTGCCGGTGCCCGCTTTGAGCGCATGCGGCAGATTCTGGGATAGACACGACACCATGCAACACGCGGCAAGACGTTTTCCCACGGCAGGCGCCTGGTCGGCCACGACGGCCCTGCTGATGCTGGCGTTTGGCCCCATTTGCCAAGCCGCCGATGAACGCATTGCGGGTTCCAACCTGGGCCTGCTCGACAGTGTGCACGTGGCACTGGCACGCAACCCCAACGTGCTCAACAGTGGCTTCCAGGTCGAGATCGCACAAGGCCAATTGCAGCAGGCCCAAGGCCCATTCGACACCGTGTTTGCGACATCGCTCAGCAACCAGCGCAAGCACACCGTCAACACCGCCGCCGACCAGTTGCTCGCGGGAGAGGGAGCTGCGGACTCCGTCGCATCGGACGAAACCAACAGCAGTGTGAAGTTGACGCAACTTTTGCGCAACGGCGTCACCATTGAACCATCCCTGTCCATCAGTCGCGCCACCGATAACTCGGTTACATCCCAACAAACGGCAGTGGCCAATCGCGCCACGGTGGCCGTGAACGTGACCGTCCCATTGCTGAAAAACAATGGCGCTGACGTGGTAGCGGTTGGCGAGCGCACGGCGCAACTGGAACTGGAGGCCGTGCGGCTGGACCGCACCCAAGTCCTGTCCCAAGCCACCTTAGGTGTGGTGTCGGCCTATTGGGCCTATCTGGCAGCCGAGAAGTCCCGGCTGGTGGCGGTCGATGCGGAGACGAGCAGCGTGCGGCGCACCGAAGACACCAACAAACTGGTGCAGGCCGAGGTGCTGCCCGCGGCGGAACGCGATCTGGTTGCTGCGGATGGCGCGGCCAAACGCTCAGCCCGCATTGCGGCCGAACAGGCACTGGAAGAAGCCCGTGCCGCCTTGGCCCGCAGCATGGGCTTGTCACCGCAAGAAGCCCACGCATTGCCCTTGCCGGGTGAAGACTTTCCGAGCGTCCTCGCGCCAGCGCCGTACCCCGTGCGGCAGCTGGAGCGCATGCGTGAACTGGCGCTACGCCAGCGCGCCGATCTGCAAGCCGCGCAGATCCGTTACGGGCAGGCCGAGATCAATCTCGATGCAACACGCAAGGGACTGAAGCCCCAATTGGACTTGATCTTGGGCGTGGGCGTCAGCGGACTGAACGAAGGCAATGCAAATACCAACTACTTTGGCGCTGCCAATTCCAACTTGCGCGGCCCCAATGCAACGTTAGGACTCAACTACCAGTTCCCGGTGCAAAACCGTGGTGCTGCAGGCCTGTTGACACAAAAGCAAGGCGCCGTGGACCAGTTGGGCACCAACCGGCGCGATCTGCAGGCCTCCATACTCATCAGTATTGAAGGATTGGCAACCTCTGTCCACCGGCTGGGCCTGCAACTGGCCGACTCCAAGCTGTCAGTGGAGCTGTATGCCAAGTCTGTGGAAAACGAAGAGATTCGCCGCAAGATGGGGCGCAGCACCTTGATCGAAGTATTGAACGTGTCGGACCGCCTATTGCAGGCACGCCAAAGTCTGACGGCAGTTCAGTTGAACTACGCGAATGCCATTGCCCAATTGCGCTTTGCCTGCGGTGCTTTCTTCAAAACCGGTGGCGCGGCATCGTCCACCCTGGTACTGGATCGCGAAAGCCTGTTGACGCCACCGTGACCCGCACCCCACTCCGCGATGCGCTGATCGAATGCGCAACCCTGCTTGGACCCGATGGGGTCTGTCAAGACTCCATTGAACTCGCACAGGTAAATACCGCCACGTTTTTGACCACGGCCATCGCACCTGCTGTTCTAAAACCCGGCAACCGCGAACAGGTGGCCGCATGCCTGCGCATCGCCAGCCAGTACCGCATCCCGATCTACCCCGTGAGCACCGGAAAAAACTGGGGCTACGGATCGGCGGTTGCACCGCAAAGCGGATGCATGCTGTTGTCCCTGGCGGGCCTGAACCGGATTCTGGACCTTGACGCGTATACCGGACGCGTGCGGCTGGAGCCAGGGGTCACGTTCCAGCAACTGAGCCGTTATCTGCGAGAGCGCGGCGTGCCATTTCAACCGCCCTACACCGGCTCCGGCGCGCAGACCTCGGTCATTGGCAACATCATGGAGCGCGGCATTGGCAAGGGCCTGTACGAAGACATGGCGGCCCACGTCCATGCCAGCGAAGCCGTGTTGGCCAACGGCGAGGCGTTGAAAACCAGCCTAGACGCCAGCGGCCCCGCTCTGTTTGGACTCTTTCCGCAGGGCAACCTGGCCGTCGTCGTGGAGATCACACTGCAACTGGAGCCCGCGCCGCAGCACAGCCAGCTCATCACCTTCCCGATTCTTGGCGGCACCAGCGCGCTGGTGCAGGCGGTACACCAATTGCACGACATGGCCATGCGCGGCGCACCCCGATCGCAACTGGCGTTCTTGAATGACTACCGCATAACATCCCAGATCGAACGCTTTCCCCATGGCTCGCTGGATGCCAACGCCGCACTGCCACGCGAATGGATGCAAGACTGCCTGGCGCCCTGGCAGGGCGCCCGGTGGATAGGCGCCTGCACGGTATGGGCCGATGGTGCCGACGAACTGGCCTGGCGGCGCAACAGCCTCAGCGCTGCCCTGGCAGCGCTGGGCTTGAGCCCGCGCGTGGAGTTGCCGATTGACAAGCCGCAACTGGAGCTGGACGACGACGGTCTGCGCTGCGCCTATTGGCGCAAGACCTTTCCCATGCCCAGTCAGCCCGACCTGGACCGCGACCGCTGCGGCGTGATCTGGATTGCGCCGGTGGTGCCGCTGGGCGCGCCGCAACTGGACATGCTGATCATGCAACTGGAAAACACCACCCTGGCCCATGGTTTCGAGCCGGCCCTGGCCCTGCGCACCGCCCACACCGGCTCCATACGCCTGATACTGGGTCTGTTTTTTGACCGCGACCTGGATGGCGCCGACCAACGTGCCTTGCAATGCCATGCGGCCCTGCACGCGGTGTTGCATGCAGCCAAGGTGCCCCGTTACCGGCACAGCTTGCTGGATGGTGCTTCGGAAGGCGATCCGGGCGTGCGTTCGGTGCTGGCGGTTTTGAAAGCCCACTTTGATCCGCACGGCATACTCGCGCCCCAGCGCTACAACAGTCCATGACAGATTTCCAAAGCCCGCTGACCGTTACCAGTGTTTCGTCATTCAACGCACTGGCGTTTGGTGTGCCTGCGTTGCCAGATGCGTTGTTGGCCCTGCGCCGCGACCTGCAGTCGCGCCTGCATGGCACGCTCCAATATTTGCCACACGCCATGCGGCTGGAGGCGCAGGGCATGGTCCAGGCCTATTCCGGGCACCCCGAAGAGTTTTATCGACTGTTCTACCAACCCGTCTGGTCCTTCCTGCATTGGGTCATGGCCAACGCCACACCGACCATCCCTGCTTCCGCCATAGACGACGCCCGCACCGCGCAAGCGCTGGGATTGTTTCTGCACCTGTGGGATGACCACCTGTGCGACGGGCAACTGGCGACCACACAACTCAGCCTGCAGGTCCGCACTGATGCCTGGAGCGCCTACATTGGCGCAGCACGCCGCCTGGCCCAACACATGGGCATGGAACAGCGTCTGGTGGATGACCATGCCACAGCCTACCTGGGCGCGATCCATATTCCAGAAACCATCCATAACCTGGATGATTTTTGTGCACGCTTCGAGCGCCAGATTGCGATCTGGACCCTCGTGCCGCGCCTGATAGCCCCGGCGATTGGCGCCGCCGAGGCCGGAGAAGACCTCGTCCGGGTGCTGAAAACCTTTTCCAACGCCTGGCGGCTAATGGACGATATCCAGGACGTAGAGGATGACGTCGTAGCCGGTGTGGAGTCTGCGGTCTGGCAGGTGCTGCCGCCCGAGGGCCGTCTGGCCTGGGCCGCAGCCCACGCCGCTGCCAAGGCGTCTGGGCAACTCGAGCCGGAATCCTGGGCCGCATTGCAGACCCAACTGGACGCGTCTGCCTGCATCAGCCATTTACTGGTCCGCACTTACGACTGGCTGGAGACGGCTGCCGCGTTGGCACAGAAGCACGGATGGTCCGATCTCGCAACAGAGATTTTGGCCCATCGGCCCTTTGAATTGACCGGGAAAAGTCCGCCGGAAGCGGTCTCCGCCACCCATAATTCACCTATAGTTGGCTCTTAAAATTGCAGCACACAACCCATGACCCGCGCGCGTCGCGATCTGCGTAGCCGGCTGGAACCCATCGATCAAGAGGTATTGCATGTCCCCGTTTAAACGCAATGTCAAGCTGCATGTCACCATCAGTTGGCTCTTCGTGCTGCTGACGCTGCCGGTGATGACTATTTTTGTCATTGTCAGCTACCGCGCGAATGCACTGGTCATTGAAGACTATTCCAACAAGTTCATTGAGAAGTCGGTCAAGGACAACATCAACAACGCCACCCGCCTGCTCAATCCCATCATCAGCACGGCGCGCTCGGCCGGCACGTTGATGCGGGACAAGCCAGACTACTTCCGCGAGGAGTCCTCCACCGACTACCTGCATGAAATCGTCGCCTCCAACGAGGCCGTGTACTCGGCCTATGCGGCGTTCGACGACGGTTCGTTTCGCCAGGTGCGTCGCGCGGTCAAGGGCAAGACGGTGCTGGACAAGCCCATCTCGCCAGACACCCAAATCATTGACCGCTACATCGACGCCCGCAAAAAATCCCCTGAGGGCCCTGCACCCGATGTCTACCGCTTCCATGCCGAGTGGGGCAAGGTGCTGGGTACCGATACTGGACCGGCATCCTACGACCCTCGCACCCGCGGTTACTACAAGGACGCGATCCGGCTCAAGGCCTTGACCGTGTCCGATGTCTACCCGTTCGCCAGCTCCGGCGAGTTGGGCATCACGGTGACTTCGCCCATCTTCACGAATGACCGCGTGGTCGGCGTCTTTGCCGTCGATCTGACCTTGAAGACCCTGTCGCGCTATCTGTCGGACAACCGGGTGACGGCCAACAGCATCACCATCATGGCCGATGAAAGCGGTGGCGTGATTGCCCACCCCGAACTGGAAATGGGCCTGGCGCAAAAGGGCGGCGAGCTGGTGCAAAACCGGCTCGACAAGCTGGGCGATCTCCGGGTGATGGCGGCCCTGGGTGAACGCCTGCGCAGCGGCCAGGACCATTTCATGTTCACGGCGGGGCCTTCCAGCACCGAATACATTGGAACCTTCTCACCCTTCCCCAAGGATTTCAAGAAACCCTGGGAGCTGCTGATCATCACACCCACCGATGATTTTGTCGGTGTCATCAAGAGCACCAACCGCAAGCTGCTGATCTTTGGTGCACTGGCGTTTTGCCTGCAACTGATCCTGATCTACCGGCTCTCCAAGGCCATCTCCAAACCCATGGAGCAATTGGCGGACGATGTCTCCAACATCCGTGAATTCTGCTTCGACAAGAAGGAAATCGTGCAGTCCCGCGTGGCCGAAATCAGCCACCTGGCCAAGGCCGTGCATTTGTTGACCCGTGCACTGGAATCGTTCACATCGTACGTGCCCCGGGGTCTGGTGCAGCAATTGATGGAGTCCGGCCAGGGCACCAAGCTGGGCGTCGAGAGCCGCTACCTGACCCTGTTCTTCACCGACCTGGAGGGGTTCTCCACGCTGTCCGAGTCCGAGCCATCACAGCAATTGCTGGCCCGGGTATCGGATTATTTTTCCAGCGTGACCAGCGCTATCGAGCGCGAGCATGGCACGGTGGACAAATACATTGGCGATGCGGTCATGGCGTTTTGGGGCGCGCCCAACCGCATAGAAAGCCACGCCTATCTGGCCTGCGTTGCGGCCGTGCGCTCACAACGGCGCATGGCCATTCGCAACCGCGACTGGGCCCTGCAAGACCTGCCCCCATTGAAGGTCCGGATCGGCATCCACAGTGACGCCGTACTGGTCGGCAATGTGGGGTCCGCCGAACGCGTGAGCTACACCGTGATGGGTGACGGTGTGAATGTGGCCGCGCGTCTGGAGGGCATCAACAAGGAAATGGGCACCTGGGTCTGCGTCAGCCAGGCGGTGTTTCGCGAGGCCGGCGAGCGCCTGTGGTTGCGCCCCATAGACACGGTCACGGTCAAGGGCCGAAAAGGCGAGTTGCTGATTTATGAACTGCTGGGCGTTCGCGATGGCGACCCCGAAGTCGCCGCAACGCAGGACGAGATGACGCTGTGCAATATGACCACCGAAGCCTATGCCAGTTATGCGCAGGAAGACTGGGTGCAGGCCCGCATTGCCTACGCTGCGATCCGGGAGATGTTCCCCTCCGACGCGGTGGCCCAACGCATGCTGGACAAATGCGAGAGCGCCATCAACAAGGCATTCCACAAACACAACGCCTAAACCCCATCCTAGCGAGACCACGACGATGACCCTTACCCACTGCCTATCCGCTTCCTGGCGGGCCTTACTGTTAACCCTGGTGTTGTTGGGCGCGCTGCCCTTGCAGGCACGCGAAATGGCAGAGATCAAGGCTAGTGGAAAGCTGATTGTGGCAATTCCGGACCAGCGCAATCCGCCTTTCTTTTTTGAAGACCAGGGGGAACTCAAGGGCCTGGACATAGACCTCTCCAAGGCTATTGCAGAAGCCTTGGGGGTGCAGGTGGTGTTCAACCGCGATGGCAAGAGTTTCAATGACGCGGTCAAGCTGGTGGCCGACGACCAGGCCGATATGTCGGCGGCCAAGATCAGCCGCACGCTGGCGCGATCACAGACCGTGCTGTTCAGCACGCCCTACATCACGCTGCCGCACGCCATGCTGGTCAACCGCTTGCGCTTTGCGCAAATCGCCGGTGGGCGCCCCGTTGCCGAGGTGATGCAAAACTACACCGATACCATAGGCGTCATCGCCAACTCATCCTTCGTGGGATTTGCCAAAACCTACTTCCCCAAGGCCAAGATCGTGGAATTCACGACCTGGGATGAGGTCGTGGACGCGGTGGCCAAGGGCAAGGTCACCACCGCCTACCGCGATGCCTTCGAAGTCAAGCGCATCTTCAAGGTCAAGCCTGACCTGGTGTTGACCGTGCGCTCGGTGATGATTGAAGACATCAAGGACACGATTGGCATTGCCGTCAACCGCAACAACTATTTGTTGCTGAACTTTCTGAACCTGTTTCTGGAGCAGAAAAATATCAAGTACACCTCGGAACAAATCCTGAGCAAGTACGAAAAATTCCTCAACTGATTCGCTGGAAGTACCATGGAAATCAAAAAACTGGCCACCCATCCCGTGTCCATCGTCGGGTCCATCGCCCTCGGGGTTGCAACCGGCATTTACGCACCAGAAATCGCGAAAAGTCTGAAGTTCATTGGCGACATTTACGTCGATTTGCTGAAGATGGTGATCTTGCCATTTCTGATTTCGGCCGTCATCGTCAGTATCAACCGCCTGGCCAACAACCCGTCGGCCTCACGTTATGTGGTGCGCATCGTCGTGTGCCTGGTGGCCGGCATGACCGTGGCCGGCATTGTTGGCCTAGCCTACATGTACGTGGTCAAGCCCGGCACCAACATGGACCAGTCCACCATGCAGGCCTTTGGTCGCCTCGTGCAGTCCGATATCACGGGCGTTGAAAGCAGCATCAACCTGCTGTCACCGGTCAGTGCCGACAAACACGACGGCATGCTGGTGAAACTGTTTTCACGCATGATTCCTAGCAATATTTTCAGCGCCCTGTCGGTAGGCGACACGCTGAAGACACTCTTCTTTGCGCTGTTGTTTGGCTTCGCGTTGACCAAATCCCCGGCCAATTCGGCGATTGGTTTTCTGGAGGGTTGTGAGGTCATTTTCCGGGCCTGCCAAAAACTCACAACCTGGTTGCTGTATGTGCTGCCCATCGCATCGTTCTCGCTGGCTGCTGACCAGATCGCCAATACCGGGTTCGAACCCTTCAAGGTCATGGTGCAGTTCATCTATGCCTTTGGCGCCGTCACTGTGATCTTGCTCGTGGTGTGCGTGGCCATCATCTGGCGCAAGTCGGGGCGCAGCCTGTCCAAGACCGTGGCATCACAAGAGGGGCCGTTCTTCCTGGCCGTGGCTACGCGTAACAGCGCGTCCTGCATGCCCTCCATGTTGATCGCCATGGTCGACAAGCTGGGTTTTGACAAAGCCATCACCGAGCTGCTGGTGCCGCTGGGCACGGCACTATTCCGGGTTGGACCGGTGCTGTACTACTGCATGGCCACGGTTTTCATCGCCCAGTTGTATGGGCGTGACCTGGCGGCGGCGGACTATGTGCTGATCCTGTTTGCATCGTTGATTGCCGGCTTCTCGTCCACCGGCATGAACGGCATTGTGACCATCTCGCAGACTACCATTGTGTGTTCGCTGCTGGGCCTGCCGTTTGAAGCGGCCTTCGTGCTCTTCGTGGCCGTCGAACCGATTTGCGACACCTTCCGCACGGTGCTGCTGGTCATGTCCATCAATGCGCTGGTGGCACTGATCACCCCGCTGGCTGCTCGGGGCGAAGAGGCAGAGAAACAATTCATTCCTCGCGCCGCCTGAAGATGGACACGCAGCAACAAGCCCTGTTGGGCATCTTGGGTGGCATGGGGCCCCTGGCCACGGTCGATTTTCTCGGCAAACTGACGCGGCTGACGCCGGCCACCTGCGACCAGGACCATTTGCCTTGGGTCACCGTCAGCCAGCCCGGCATACCGGACCGCAGCGCCGCCATCAAGGCCGGCAATGACGGACCCGGCCCCTTCCTGATCAAAGGCGCGGCATGGCTGGCAGCCCAGAGCACGCAACTGATCGCCATACCCTGCAACACCAGCCATTTCTGGTTTGAGCAGATGCAGGCCGCCTCCAGCGTGCCCATACTGCACATTGCCGATGCCACGATAGAAGAGCTGCAATTGAGCCAAGCCCCGATAGGCGCAATTGCGATTCTGGCAACCCGCGGCACGGTGCAGGCCGGCATTTACAGCAAACGGCTGGTGGCCCAGGGCTTTGACTTGGCGCCCATCACCGAGGACGAACAAGTTGTCGTCGACCAGATCATCAAGGACGTCAAAGGCGGCCATGTCGGGCCGGCCCGCGACAACATGCGCCTGCTGCTGCAGGGGTTCGCGGAGCGTGGCGTCCAGACTGTCATCCTGGGTTGCACCGAGCTGCCGATCGCCCACGTCGTGCGTGTCGGTGACCCACACAGCGGAGTCCAGGCCATAGATACTTCGCTGGCCCTGGCCACGGTCAGCCTGCGGCGGCTGGGTTATTTGTAGACCTTGCGCCGCTTTTTACCCGAAACAACCCCAAAACGGGGTTTCACCAAAACCTTGCGTGTGAAATCGGCCGCTAGCCCTCGTGAAACTTAACTACTACGCTCTTGTTTTTATAGCAGCTAGCGACGCAGGGCAGCGAAGGCTTCGAACTCCCAGCTGCGCATAGCCAGCAGCAGGGTATAACCTTCGCGGTCCTTGTCCTGCAGCTTTTGGTCGGCCAGGTGCTGTTGCGCAAAGTCCTGCGCCACACGTTGCATACGCTCCATGAAGGACGGCGCCAGGCTGCGGCTGATCGAGCCGTGCACCAGCAACAGGCCCTCGCCCGCGCCGTCAAAACCGCCTGAGAAGTAATCCAACAGCGCGTTGTCGCGGAAGTAGTCCATGACCGGCCCATGCGGGCGCCAGCGAAAGGCCTTGGCCAACTTCAAGCGGTAGCGGTTCAAGGGACGCAGTTCAATGATGCCGATGCGGTCCAACTGCGCCAGGTAACCAATACATTCCGGTTCGCTGAGCCGGTAGCTCGCCACCATTTGTTCCAGCGTCCACTGGCTGAGTACACAAATGGCGGCCAGCAACAATTTCTTGTCGGCCACCACGGCGCGCTCCTGCTCCTGCGTCAGCTGCGCCAGCAGCGGCTGCGCATCGGCCACGCGGCGGGCCAGGTCGGCAAAGTCCAGCTTCAAGGCGCGGCAGATGGCGTCTATGCGCGACAAGGGCATGTCGCCCTTGGCAAGCATACGTTTGATGCTGGACTCGGCCATGCCCATGGCCAGGGCCAGGTCGGCATAGGTCATGCGGGCGGATTTGAGTTCGTGTTTGAGGGCGGAGACTAAGTCGGCGGTGGTGCTCATGGGTATCGATTATTGATACTTATCGTCCTAAAGCGCAAGCTTGTATCTAAACTTGTACCGTATCTGGTGTGCCGCGGCAACACACTGGCGACCTCAACCACCCTTGGAGCCTTTTGATGAAAATCCGGCTGACACGTTCTGAAACCGGCCTTGTGATTGCGCTGACTCTCGCCATCGCCGTGGCCTGCCTTGGCCCCGCAGTGGGGCAGTACGCCGACTACCACGCCTTTGCCGACCAGCGCACGCTGTGGGGCCTGCCCTTTGCGATGGATGTGCTGAGCAATCTGCCATTTGCACTGGTGGGTGTCTGGGGACTGGTGCGCCTGCGCTCTACAGACGCGCCACGCCCCCGTGCGGTCTTTGTGACCGACGAAACGCAGCGCGACCTGGCCAGGCTGTTTTTTGCGGGCCTGATTCTGACCGCGTTGTGCTCTACCTGGTACCACCTGCAACCCGACGATGGTGGTCTGACCATTGACCGTATGGGCATGCTGGCGGCCTTTGCCGGCCTGCTGGGCTTGGCAGCGGTGGACCGCATCAGCGAACGGGCCGGTCCATGGACCGCAGTCGCAGTTCTGACCCTGGGTCCCACTGCAGTGGGCGTATGGACCATGACCGGCAACCTGTTGCCCTGGACCGTGTTACAAGGCGGTGGCATGCTGTTGGTGGTGGCGCTGGCGCTGCGCAAACCCCAGTTTGGCGCCTGGGACATCCCCTTGGTTGAGGTGATCGCCTGGTATGCACTGGCCAAACTGCTGGAGCTGGGTGACCACCACATCCTGGCGCTGACGCAAGGCCTGGTGTCCGGCCACACGCTCAAACACGTCGCCGCGGCAATGGCCGCCTGGCCCGTCATCGCGGTCATGCAAAATGGCACACGCGCCCGTTCTTCTTGGCCCAGCTCAACCATACGGACCTGAGTCACCCCCAACCACCGACATTAGGAACTTCTGTGAACACCGAAACCCTGACCCCCGAGACGGCAACGGCGACCAGTCCGGCGGACCATGCACACCCGAACCAGTTTGCGCTGCTGGGCCAGCGCCGTTTTGCGCCCTTTTTCTGGACCCAGTTTGCCGGCGCGGCGAATGACAATTTGTTCAAGTTCGCCTTCACGGTCATGGTGACCTACCAGCTCAGCGTGGGCTGGTTGCCGCCAGCGATGGCCGGCCTGGTGATTGGTGCGCTGTTCATCCTGCCGTTCCTGTTGTTCTCGGCCACGGCAGGCCAGTTGACGGACAAATACGACAAGACGCTGATGATTCGTTTTGTCAAGAACCTGGAGATCGCCATCATGGCGATTGCCGCCTACGGTTTTGCCAGCGACAACGTGGTGGTTCTGTTGTTGTGCACATTTTTGATGGGGGTGCACTCCACGCTGTTTGGCCCGGTCAAGTTTGCGCTGCTGCCACAGGTGCTGTCCGAACGCGAACTGACCGGTGGCAACGGCATGGTCGAAATGGGCACCTTTGTGGCCATCCTGATGGGCAATGTCGTTGGTGGCTTGCTGGTCGCCATTCCAGAGATTGGCCATGAGACCGTGGCCGTGGCCTGTGTGGTTATGGCACTGGCGGGTCGCGTTGTTGCCGGTTATATTCCCGCGGCTCCGGCAACCGACCCCGGCCTGAAAATCAATTGGAACCCGATCAGTGAAACGCTGCGCAACCTCAAGCTGGCGCACGGCAACCTGGTGGTGTTCCGCTCGCTGCTGGGCATCAGCTGGATGTGGTTTTTTGGGGCCGTGTTTTTGAGCCAGTTCCCCAGCCTGGCCAAGGAGGTCTTGCATGGCAATGAGCAGGTGGCGTCCCTGCTGCTCGTCGTGTTTTCCATTGGCATAGGCACCGGCTCGCTGCTGTGCGAGGTCATGAGCCGCCGCCATGTCGAAATTGGTCTGGTGCCGCTGGGCGCCATTGGCATGAGCGTGTTTGCCGTGGACTTGTACTTTGCATCCCGGGGCCTGCCGCCATCCGAGATCATGGGCCTCTCTGCCTTCATGGCACAACCCGCGCACTGGCGCGTGATGGCCGATCTGGCCCTGCTGAGCCTGTTTGCCGGCCTGTACAGCGTGCCCATGTACGCGTTGATCCAGTTGCGCAGCCAGCCCACACACAGGGCCCGCATCATTGCGGCCAACAATATCTTGAACGCGCTGTTCATGATCGGCAGCTCGGTGATTGCCGGCGCCCTGCTGGGGATCGGCTTCACCATTCCTCAAATTTTCTTGTTCACCGGCCTGGCCAATGCGGTGGTCGCCTTCTACATCTTCCTGCTGGTGCCCGAGTACCTGCTGCGTTTTGTGGCCTGGGTGTTGTCGCACTTCATCTACCGTTTCAAGGTCAAGGGTGACCACAACATTCCGACCCAGGGCGCCGCCATTCTGGTCTGCAACCATGTGAGTTTTGTCGATGCCGTGTTGCTGATGGCGGCCAGCCCCCGGCCCATCTACTTCATCATGGACCACAACATCTTCAAGGTGCCGGTGCTGGGCTGGCTGTTCCGCCTGGCCAAGGCGATTCCGATTGCCCCGCGTGCGCAGGACCCTGCGGCCTACGAAGCGGCGTTTGATGCGGCGGCCAAGGTGCTCAAGGAAGGTGATCTGCTGTGCATCTTCCCCGAAGGCGGTTTGACACGCGACGGCACACTGCAGGAGTTCAAGGGCGGCATCATGAAGATCCTGGAACGCACCAACCAGCAGGGCGTGACCGTGCAGGTCGTGCCCATGGCCTTGACCAATCTGTGGGGGTCGTTCTTCAGCCGGGTCGAACAAGGCGGTGCCATGGTGCGGCCCTTCCGACGCGGCCTGTTCAGCCCGGTGGGGCTGAACGTGGGTGCGGCTGTACCCATCGCCGATGTGCAACCACAGTTGCTCAAAGAACGGGTACAGCAATTGCTCAAGGCTTAATCGCGCGGCGCGTTCAGTGCTGTGACGCCAGCAGCGCCGCGTTGCCGCCCGCCGCCGTGGTATTGACGGTAATGGTCTGCTCGGCACAGAAGCGGTACAGGTAGTGTGGGCCACCGGCCTTGGGGCCGGTGCCCGACAGACCTTCGCCGCCAAAGGGCTGCACACCCACGACCGCGCCAATCATGTTGCGGTTGATGTAGATGTTGCCGACATGGGCTGCATGGGCCAGGGCTTGGGCCCGGCTGTCGATGCGCGTCTGTATGCCGCACGTCAGGCCATAACCCAGCGCATTGACCTGGGCAATCACATCGGCAGGGTCACCATTCCAGCGCACCACTTGCAGCACGGGGCCGAAGATTTCGGCCTTGACGTCGGCAATGCTGGCCACTTCAAAGGCATGTGGTCCAATCAGATTTGCTATATTTTTAGAAGCACTCTGTTCAGGTTTTTCGAGGGCTAGCAGCACTTTTGATTCAAGCCTCAGGCGCTGGATGTGCTTCTGGATATTGTCAAAGGCCTCGGCGTCGATGACGGGACCCACATCGGTGGCCAAGTCGGCCGTATCGCCCACCACCAGTTCCTTGGCCGCACCCTTGAGCATCTCAATGACACCATCGGCTATTGCCGCATGTACACACAACAAGCGTAGCGCCGAACAACGCTGGCCGGCCGAGCGGAAGGCGCTTTGCACAACCGCGTCCACCACCTGTTCGGGCAGCGCAGAGGAGTCCACCAGCATGGCGTTGATGCCACCGGTCTCGGCAATCAGCGGAACGATGGCACCGTCTTTGGCGGCTAGGGCACGGTTAATGGTTTTGGCAACCTGGGTGGAGCCGGTAAACACTACACCCGCCACGCCGGGC
Organism: Pseudomonadota bacterium; assembly: GCA_040384785.1. GTDB lineage: Bacteria > Pseudomonadota > Gammaproteobacteria > Burkholderiales > Burkholderiaceae_C > Allorhodoferax. The sequence goes on along the minus strand of JAZKIR010000032.1, from coordinate 102,540 downwards.
TGGGCCACCAGCGCAGCGCCCACGGTTTCACCAGCGCCATGCAGCAGTTGCAACGCGTCTGCCGGAACGCCGGCGGCGTGCATCAACTGCACCGCCACGTGGGCCACACCCGGTGTTTGTTCGGCCGGCTTGGCCAGTACGGTGTTGCCGGTGGCCAGCGCCGCGGCAACCTGGCCGACGAAGATAGCCAGAGGGAAGTTCCAGGGGCTGATGCAGACCCACACGCCGCGCGCGGTCAGCGACAGCGTATTGGTCTCACCGGTCACGCCATAGGTTTGGCTGGCCAACGCCGGTGGCAGGCCATGGACCAGCGGCATCGCCAAGGGTTGCATGATGCGCTCCGCCTCATCGGCGTAATAACGCAAGAAGTCCACTGCCTCGCGCACTTCACTGACGGCATCGCCCCAGGTCTTGTGCGCCTCCTTGACCAGCAGTGCGCAGAAGGCGGGCGTCTGCTCCAGCATGGTGTCAGCGGCGCGGCGCAAGATGGCGGCGCGCTCGGTCACCGCGGTCTTGCTCCACTTCTGGTAGCTGGCAGCGCTGGCTGCAAAGGCGCTGGCAACATGTGTGGTGTCGAACTCGGGAACCACCGGCACGACTGTCGTGTTGAGCGCCGCCAGCAGCGGCTCACGCATCGTCGGCACCGTGAGGTCCAAGCCGGTGCTGTTCTTGCGGGCACTGGCATGTGCGCCAAACAGAACCGGCGGCAGCGGCAAACTGGAGACCGCCTCCAGGCGCAACGGCGAGATCAGCAGCTCCTGCATGCCCACGGACTCATCGGCCAATTGGTGCACAAACGAAGAGTTGGCGCCGTTCTCCAGCAGGCGGCGCACCAGGTACGCCAACAGGTCGCGGTGTGCGCCCACCGGCGCGTAGACACGGCAGGTCACCAGTGGATTCTTCAGCACCTCGCGGTAGACACCCTCACCCATGCCGTGCAGGCGCTGCAACTCAAATTTCGAACCGGTCTTGGCGCCCATCTGCAGAATGGCCGCAATCGTCGCCGCGTTGTGTGTGGCAAATTGCGGGTACACCGCATCCGGCGCCGCCAACAACGCACTGGCGCAGGCCAGATACGACACGTCGGTGTGGTGCTTGTGTGTGAACACCGGGTAGTGCGGCAGGCCGAACTCCTGGGCACGCTTGATTTCTGCATCCCAGTAGGCCCCCTTGACCAGACGGCACATCAGGCGCACCTTGTAGCGCCGCGCCAGCGCAGTGATGTGGCCGATCAGCTCCAGCGAACGGGTCTGGTAAGCCTGCATCGCCAGGCCAAAGCCGCGCCAGTTGGGGTGGTGCTCGGCAACCTTGGCCAGTAACGCTTCAAACACTGCAAGGGACAACTCCAGTCGGTCAACCTCTTCGGCATCCACGGTGAGGTTGATATTCGCCGCGGCCGCACGCTGGCACAGGCCCCAGACGCGGGGCACCAGCTCGGCCATGATGCGCGCACTGTGCGCATCTTCATAACGCGGGTGCAGTGCGCTCAGCTTGATGGAGATACCGTCATTCTTCTCCAGAGCCCCCGTCTTGTCTGCACGTGCAGCTATTGAATCAATAGCATCGGCATAACTTTGCAAATACCGCAGCGCATCTTCATCGGTGCGCGCGCCCTCGCCCAGCATGTCGTAGCTGAATGTCAGCCCCCACGCTCCGCCGCCTTGCGGGTCGCTGCCCCCCGAGGGGGTGTGTTCCGCCTTGGGGCGGCCCGGCGGCGGAACGCGCAGTTTGGCCATTTGCTGGCGCGCGCTGTCGGCCTCGCGTTGCGCCTCCTTCATGTTCTGGCCCAGCACAAACTGGCGACCCAGCAATTGCACTGCGCGCAACGTGGCCGCCACCACGGTCCTGGCACCCAGCTTGCCCATCAAACCGGGTTCGCTCTTGGCATTGCCGTCGGCGCCACCCGGCAGGAAATGCTTGGACAGGGCGATGGCAGTGCTGGACAGGCGGGCCAGCACCTTGTCGCCGCTGCCGTCAAAGTCAGCGCGCCCCAATTGGTCCGCAGTGAGCGCAATGGCGGTCTCGGCATCGGGCACACGCAGCAGGGCCTCGGCCAGGCGCATCAAGGCCAAGCCTTCGGCGCTGGAGATGGGGTATTCCTTGAGCAGGCTTTCCATGGCCCAGAACGGTGGCGGATTGTCGCGCACGGCCTGCACCCACGGAGCGGCAGAACGTGCGGCGTCCGCCCAGTCCAATGCCTGGCTCACGGTTTGCAGGTGGCGGGCAACAACTTCTGCCTCTGGGCGGTAGGGGAAGGGCAGGTTTTGAGGGACGGGCATGGGGGTGTCTCCGGTTTGTAATTAGCTTGTTTAAGTGAAGAGAATGAACGTCTTCACTGACTAAGTCGCTATATTCTTCCGATTGAGAATTAATTACTCACTAAAATTTGCTTGTTTTATAGTTGAAAATTTATTGACACACGATGCTGTGCTGCTGTTGCGCCTGCCAGGGTGGGGAATGCCGGGGGCCTCATGGTGCCAAACGCGCACAAATCGGTCCCCGGCATTCCCCACCCCGGCGAGTAGAAAGCTTGCTTGAACGATAGGCACAAAAACCAATAACAGACGGGCATTTTGTGAGCCAGACCCACAACCAAGAACGACAGTTCTGTACCCCCCTTTGTACACCTGCTCATTCGCGACAGCGGTTTGGGTGCGGCTGGCCGGTGGGTGTTATGCGTAGGTAAAGGAGGAGGGCGAAGCCCGGGGGACACGGAGCAGAACGTCCGCCGGCCAGCCAGGCCCAAAGCGCTGCCCTACAAAAACAAGAGAACTACGCGCAAGCTCTCGCACCAACAAGATGAAAATGACCAACACAGACCTTGACCGCATAGACCTCAAAATCCTGACATGCCTGCAGGAAGACGGCCGCGTCTCCAACCTCAAGCTGGCGGAGACCGTGTCCCTGTCTCCCACCGCCGTGCTGGCAAGGGTTCAACGATTGACAAAGGATGGCTACATCCTGGGCTACGAGGCACGGCTGAATCCGCTCAAGCTGGGAGCAGGCATGATGGTGTTTGTCGAAGTCATGCTGGACCGCACCACCCCCAACGTGTTTGAAGCCTTCAAGGCCGCCGTGCAGGTGCGCGGTGAAATCATGGAGTGCCATATGGTGGCCGGTGGTTTTGACTACCTGCTCAAGACCCGCATGGCCGACATGGCCGCCTACCGTGACTTTGCCGGCACCGTGTTGTGGCAACTGCCCGGCGTGCGCGAAACGCGGACCTACCCCGTCATGGAAGAAGTTAAAAACACCACCCAATTGACCTTGTTTTAAACACCGGCACAACAGCATGCGTACTGATACACGACTGATACAACGCCAAAAAACCCGGTGCCATAATGCCCCCGAGGGAAAACCCGCAAGCTCCGTGAGGGGGCTGCCGCGTTAGGTCCCGTAAGCCCAGCAACGCTTTGTTCCACATCTGGATCCCAACCTTATGCGCCATGCACTGATAGTCTTGTTTGCCACTGCCACCCTGTGCAGCGGGGCGTCGTTTGCCCAGGGTTTCAAGTTTTCCAACGAAGACAACGCCGACAAAGCGCAAGAGGCCGAAACACAAGCCAAGGTGCAAGCCCTGCTGGCCAGCCCCTGCCGCTCCAAGATCAAGAACCAAAAGATCATGGTCTTGATCGGTGAAAGCCGCAACGGCTATATCCAGGCTGCGCAATCCAGCTACGGCGGTCACTTCGATGCACTCAATGCGCGCTTGAACAACCTTGGCCTGAAGACCGTGACCCAGGCGCAGATCAAGGCCCAAGTCGCGCAGGCCGAAATCGATGCCTATTTCAAGAACGACGCCGATGCCGCACTGAGCGCGTCCAAGCGGCTCTCAGCCCAATACGTTTTGCGCGGACTCATTACCAGCAACACCGGCTACAACCGCATCGTGCGCGTCAACCAGGTGTCCATTCGCATGCACTTCACGCTTACCGACGCTAGCGGCCGCACCCTTTCGCAAGCCAGCGCAGAGAACGAAAGCTACGCCGGCATGGACACGTCCGGCATGGCGCTGACCTTGATCAACGAAAAGGCCGACGAAGTCGTCGCGCAGTTGTACAGTGACTATTGCCGCAGAGGCGGTTAGGCTGGGTGGCAGTGTGCGGGCCATGGCGAACGCAATGGCCCATCAATAGTTTGTTTTTTTTATTGGAGCAAGACGATGAGCCGGAATTTCAATCTTTGCAAGAGCACTGCAGCAACAGCATTGCTGGTGCTGGCCGCCATGGGTAGCGTAGTACAAGCCCAGCCTACCTTCGGCAACCCGTCGCCCACGGCAGGCAGCTCCACTTCCGAAAAGGCCAATGCCGCCGCCGATGCCGCTGCCTACAAAGAGGTGGAATACGCCAACAAGAGCCGGCGCGGCCCGGCGCTCATCGTCATTCCTGGCGAAATCAAGAGCAACAACGCCACATTCGCACAACGCTTCTTACCCAACAATATTGCGGACTTTGCCGAGTTGGAATTGTCCCAAGCCAATTTCCCGGTGCTGGAGCGCACGGATCTGGGCCCGCTGGTGAACGAGATCTCGTTGGCCTATAACCTCGGCGACCCGGCTGCTGCGCGCAAGACCATGCAAATGGGCAAGCTCAAGACCACAAAATGGATCGTCAAGTTCGACATCCTGAAGGCTGAGCAGATTGCAGAAAACCAAAAGGGCTTTGATGGCCGGGCCATTGGCGGGCTGTTGTCCGCCTTTGGTGGCAGCCGCGCCACGTCGGTCGCAGGCTCGGTCACCGGGTCGGTACAAACAGGTGACTCCACCGGCGTGTGGCTGATCGGCATGCGCTACAAGATCATGGACGCCAACACCACCGAGCAGGTGGCTCAGGGTTACAAGGACCTGAAGATGGAGGTTGGTGCAACGGCCACCAGCGTGATGGGCGTATCGAATTCGGCCAAGGGCGGCGTAGGCCTGGACACGATGGTGCAGCGCCTGGTGCAGACGCTGGTGTGGGACATTGATTCCAAACACAAATAAAGAAACATGGCCCCCACGCTTGTCACTTCGTGTACTGCGCTGCCCCCCGAGGGGGCTAGTTTTCCTTGGGGCGGCCCGGCGGAAAACTTGGCCCCCACTCTCATCATTTCGTTACCGCTCAAGCCATGACCAACCTAACCCGACTCGGCAAGTACGAAATCCGCCGCGAGCTCGGCAAGGGCGCGATGGGCATCGTCTATGAAGGCTTTGACCCCGTCATAGAACGTACGGTCGCCATCAAGACCATACTGCCGCAACAGCTCAGCGTGGAGGAAGCCGGCAATGTGCTGGCCCGTTTCAAGCGCGAGGCGCAAGCCGCCGGGCGCCTGAACCATCCGGGCATTGTGGCGGTCTACGACTACGGCGAAGTTATCGTTGATGAAGACTACACCATGGTGGCCGGCGAGGCCGCGCAGCAAGCGCGCCAACGCGTGGCCTTTATCGCCATGGAGTTTGTCAAGGGTAGAGAACTGCGTGATTTTTTCGAGGCCAACGAACGTTTTGCGCTGAAGGATGTGGAACGCCTGATGGGCGAGATTCTCGATGCGCTGGCCCACGCCCATGCCAATGGTGTGGTGCACCGTGACATGAAGCCATCCAACCTGATTGTGCTGGCCGATGGCAAGGTCAAGGTTGCCGACTTTGGCATTGCACGCGTCGAAAAGTCCGAGCTGACCCAGGTGGGCACCGTGATGGGCACACCTGCCTATATGTCGCCCGAGCAGTTCATGGGCCAGCCGGTCGATGGGCGCAGCGACATTTTTTCCTGCGGCATCATCCTGTACCAGTTCCTGACCGGTGAGAAGCCGTTTACCGGCAACTCTACGACCATCATGTACAAGGTGCTGCATGAAGAGCCGCTGGCACCTTCGTTGCTGAATGTGGCGCTGCCAGCAGCTTTTGATGCGGTGGTCAAAAAGGCCATGGCCAAGAATCCGGATGAACGCTACCAGACGGCGCAGGAATTCGCGCAGGCCATCAAAACCACTCTGAGTGCGGCACCCGCCAACGCACTGGGTAACTCGGCTGCAGCCGACTCTGACCGCACCGAGTTGAGCATGGCGCCGGTCGCCGCCGCTGCGGCAAGCCCCTACAAAGTAGTCCAACCAGTTGCCAGCGCAGGCTCCAAGGCCAGTCCACCGCCCTTGTGGGAACAGTCTGCAGTCAGCGCACCCGCGAGCAGTGCCAAGAACAAATCCAACGCAGCAATCGTTGCAGCTTCGCTACTGGCGGGTGTCGCAGTTTTGGGTGCTGGTGCTTATATGTACACGCGGGGTGGAGCAGGTAATGACCCTGCCGTGTCGCAACAACAAGCCGGCGCCGGTGGACCAGTAACCTCTCCCGTGTCCCAGGCCGCAAAGCCGATACCGGTTACCAACCCCGCCGAGACTGCGCTGGAGCCAGGCACAATGGTCATCAGCGCCCTGGGCCTGGTCGACCCCAAAGACGCCCGCTTCAATGGCGATGCCAATGCGGCCCAGAGCGAATCCCGCGCCGATGCCATGCGCCAGATTGTGGAAAAGGCAGTGGCACTGTACGTTGAGAAGGATTCCCTGAACAAGAACTATGCGGTGCTGGACCGCAAGCTCTTCTCCCAGCCCAGCACCTTCATCAAGACCGTGATACAAGAGGGCGCCGCTGCCACCGGCAAGGATGGCCTGCTGGAAACGGAAACCCGCGCCGTGGTGCGTGTGCGTGACGTGCAGAAGTCACTGAACCAATTGTCCAAGGACGAACGCATCGAGTTCATCCGCAACAACGGCGACCCCAAGGTGTCCATACAAATGGCGATCCGCAATGCGGACACCACCCAGGCATTACCGGCCGAGCGCTCCATGGTGGCCGAGAATGTGGTCAAGGAACGCATCAAGTCCTTTGGCTTCAGGGTTTGGTCCGCGGACGGCGAGGTCAAAGCCGGCGCAAAGGTGCAACCATCGGACTTTCAGATCGAGGGAGAGGTCAAGGTCAAGGTTTTGTCGGCCAAGCTGCCGGCGTCCGGCCTGACCATCAGCAAAACTGCCCTCACCTCCTGGACCCTCAAAGCGATTGACAAGGCAACAGGTGAAGAGGTTTACCTGAACACCGTCAACCCCACCGGCAAAAGTTGGAACTCGGAAGACCTGGCGCTGGCTGAAATTGGCAAATTGGTCGGTGACGAGTTTTCGAAGAACTTCTTCCTCGAGCACTTCAACTTCAGTTCCCAAAAGGTCAATCTGAACATTGCCGGCCTGCCGGATGCGCAGAGCGCCAAACTGCTGTTGCGTGAGCTGCGCGGTTTCAGGCAAGTGCTGGATGCGCAACTGGCATCTGACTCCGGCAAGTACCAATTGCAGCTGGCCGATGGCAACGCCAGCGATTTGATCAATGATGGGGTGCTCAAACCGCTGAACGCCAAACTCGGCCAGTCGTGTTTTGCGCTGGCCGGCTCCAGCGGTGCGGAGGTCAATGTCAGTTTTTCCACCGCCTGCGCAGACGCAGCCGTGCGCGGCAAGCTAGACAACCTACCACCGGCAGGCCTGCAAAGCGCGCCGGGCGCACGCGGGAAATTGGCCAACAAGACGACCTGATAGGTTCACTGTCATCCGCCATAAGGCGGGTGACAGTGAAGGCTTGCAAACTATCCCTGGATGGAGAAGGTCACGAACTCGGCATCGGGCAGTTCCACAGAATGCCCAAAACCAATGCGACCAGAGCCCCGTAGCATGATTTCTTCACGCCGCAGCACCACCTCGGCCTCGTTGGCCATGGCGACAAAGGTTCCATTGGTGCTTTGATCCACCAGATAAAACTTGTCGCGCCGACATTCGACGCGCGCATGCTGGCGCGAGGCATTGCGGTCCGCAATGACTACATCGCACTGGGTGTCGCGACCCAATACAACAGAGGCATGGGCCTGGTCCAGCACCCAGGCCCGCTCATGGCCAGCATGCTCCAAGCGCAGGGTGACCACTTTGTTGGTAAAGGCGAGCGATGACGTTGACATGGTCAACTCTTCTCCGCCTTGCCAGATCACCTCACTGACGTTGACATCGTCACCCTTGCCCTTGACCGACAGGGCGGCGATGGCGCGCGTGGACAACTGCAGCATTTGCGACATGTTCTCCACCGTGGTGCCGGTGGTGATGACTTGCATGCCCTTGGCTAGGCCAGCCATGCGCGCCGCCACATTGACCGTATCACCAAAAATATCGTTGTTTTCTTCGATCACAGGCCCAAAATGAAAGCCTATGCGCACGCTACGCTTGACCTGGGACACCGCTGGCAAGGCCATGATCTTGTGCTGCATATCGGTGGCCGCCAGGCAGCCGCCGTCCGCGTTGGGCAACACACACATGATTTCATCGCCAATGGTCTTGATGACCCGGCCGCCATATTTCAGCACCACGCCTCGCAAAACCGCCAAGCATTCGTCAATCATCTGTTTGGCGGTAGCGTCGCCAAAGGTGTCGTACAGCTTGGTGCTGCCGACGACATCGGCAAACAGCACTACCACCGTTGCCGTCGGGCGTGTTGACACCGCACCTGCAAAACCGGTGTAAACGGTATCCCCTGGGGCGATAGTGTGTGGGTCTTTAGTGGCCATGGGCGAGAGGGTTGCGCTTGTCGATTCTATACAGTAGCAGGGCTGCAGCCCATGGAAAATTGGTCACCGTGCAGCCATTCACAAATTGCACCAGTTTTGCCACAATGCCGATTTTTAAGGGAAAAACATGAAACTGCCATACGGAATTGCCGCTGTGTTGCTACTGGGCACAGCGGGCTATGCCAGCGGACAAACCATGAAACCAGGCCTTTGGGAGGTCACATCGCAGATGCTGGGCGGCTCAGGTGAAATGAGCGCCGCGATGGCCCAAGCCCAAAAGCAGATGGAAAGCATGCCCCCAGAGCAGCGCAAGATGGTGCAGGACATGATGGCCAAACAGGGGGTCCAAATGGGTGGAGGTTCGGGGGGCGGCATGACCGTCAAGGTTTGCATGACACAGGAAATGGTGGACCGCAGCGTGGTGGCGAGCCGCCAATCCCCCGACAGCCCAAACCATTGCACCCAAACCAACGCCCCCCGCAGCGGCAACAGCATCAAGTTCTCATTCGTTTGCACCCAGCCGCCCAGCAGCAGCGAAGGCGTGGTCACCCTCAGCAGCCCTGAGGCCTATAGCATGAAGATGACGTCCGCCGCCACAATCAACGGCAAGCCGGAAAAAATGGAGATGCAAACCAGTGGGCGTTGGCAGAGTGGCGATTGCGGCACGGTCAAACCCTTCCCTATGCCAAAGATGTAGTGACTGGCCCGCCGGGCCCATAGTCGCGCGAGCCAAAGATCGCACTGCCAACCCGCACCAGTGTGGAGCCGCTGGCAATGGCGGCCTCCAGATCGGCACTCATGCCCATGGACAGCGTGTCGAGTGCCATTCCGGCCATATTCATTTGATCAAATAAGCCTCTAGCCCTCGTAAATACTACACAGGACGCTGCAAAATCAGGAGCAGGTTCAGGGATACACATCAAACCCCGAAGATGCAGCCGCGGCAGTACATTGACCGCTTGCGCCAATGCCAGCGCTTCTGACTCCGCCACGCCGGACTTACTGGCGCCGCCATCCACGTTGACTTGAATGCATACCTGCAGTGGGGCCAAGTGTTTGGGTCGTTGCTCACTCAAGCGTTGTGCAATCTTGAGGCGGTCTACGGTGTGAACCCAGTCGAAGTGCTCGGCCACCAGCCGCGTCTTATTGCTCTGTATCGGACCAATGCAGTGCCACTGCAGCGGCAGCGCGCGCAGGGCCTGGATTTTTTCAACTGCTTCCTGGATATAGTTTTCGCCAAACGCGGTCTGCCCCGCGGCATGGGCCCGCGCCAGCGCGTCGGCGCCAAAGGTCTTGGAAACCGCCAGCAGAGTCACCGCATCACTGGCTCGTCCGGCGAGTGAACAGGCCTGCGCAATTCGGGTTTGAACTTGGTGTAGATTGTCGGCAATCATGGTCATAATCAGCCTAGCGTACCAAACCTAGCCCTTACCCTAAGAGGTTCCCGTGGACATTACCCAACTACTGGCCTTCAGCGTCAAAAACAAGGCGTCGGACTTGCACCTATCGGCCGGTCTACCGCCCATGATCCGTGTCCACGGCGATGTGCGCCGTATCAACGTGGAGGCGCTGGACCACAAACAAGTCCATGGCATGGTGTACGACATCATGAACGACGGGCAACGCAAACACTACGAAGAATTTCTGGAAATCGACTTCTCGTTTGAGATTGATGGTCTGGCGCGTTTCCGCGTCAATGCCTTCAACCATAACCGAGGTGCCGGTGCGGTATTCCGGACCATTCCGAGCAAGATCCTGTCGCTGGAGCAGCTCAACGCACCCAAGATTTTTGGAGATCTGGCGCTCAAGCCGCGCGGCATGGTGCTGGTGACCGGCCCCACGGGTTCGGGCAAGTCCACCACACTGGCGGCCATGGTCAACTACCTGAACGAGACCGAGTTCGGCCACATCCTGACGGTGGAAGACCCTATTGAATTTGTACACGAGTCCAAGAAATGCCTGGTCAACCAGCGCGAAGTGGGACCACACACGCTGAGCTTTGCCGCCGCGCTGCGCTCTGCCCTGCGTGAAGATCCGGACTGTATTCTGGTCGGCGAAATGCGCGATCTGGAAACCATTCGGCTGGCCATGACAGCCGCGGAAACCGGTCACCTGGTGTTTGGCACGCTGCATACCTCCAGCGCCGCCAAGACCATCGACCGTATCATTGACGTGTTCCCGGCGGATGAAAAAGAAATGGTGCGCGCCATGCTGTCCGAGTCGCTGCAAGCCGTCATATCGCAAACCCTGTGCAAAACCAAGGATGGCCAGGGCCGCGTGGCTGCCCACGAGATCATGCTGGGCACCAGTGCCATCCGCAACCTGATCCGCGAGGCCAAGGTGGCGCAGATGTACTCCAGTATCCAGACCGGCAACAGCGTGGGCATGAAAACACTGGACCAGGACCTGACCGAACTGGTCAAGCGCAATGTGATCAGCCCCGCCGAGGCGCGCGGTAAAGCCAAGATTCCTGAGAACTTCCCAGGCTAGAGATGTTGCCCCCACGCTTTTCACTTTGTGTAATGCGCTGCCCCCCCGAGGGGGCGATTTTCCCTTGTGGGGCTGGCCGCCAAGCGGTCCAGAAGGCTTGGGACGGCCCGGCGCCAAAACGCCCACACACTCGCACAACACGGCGCTTTGCAATCGACTGTTTCTTAAGGAGGTGCTCTCATGGAGCGCGATCAAGCCACTAAATTTATCAACGACCTGCTCAAACTGATGGTCGGGCGCAATGGCAGCGACTTGTTCATCACGGGCGATTTTCCGCCAGCGATCAAGGTCGATGGCAAGGTGACCAAGGTATCGCCGCAAGCGCTGAACGCCACCCACACCTTGTCGCTGGCGCGCTCCATCATGAACGACAAACAGGTGGCCGATTTCGAACGCACCAAGGAGAGCAATTTTGCGATCTCACCGCCGGGCATAGGACGTTTTCGTGTCAATGCCTTTATCCAGCAGGGTAAGGTGGGCATGGTGTTGCGGACGATTCCACTGGTTCTACCAACGATCGACGGCCTGGGTGTGCCACAGGTCTTAAAGGAAATCGCCCAGTCCAAGCGCGGCCTGTGCATTCTGGTAGGGGCCACGGGGTCAGGAAAGTCTACAACCCTGGCGGCCATGGTCGACTGGCGCAACGAAAACTCCTACGGCCACATCATCACCATCGAAGACCCGGTGGAGTTTGTGCACATGCACAAGAACTGCGTTGTGACCCAGCGCGAAGTGGGCCTGGATACCGACAGTTGGGAAGCCGCACTCAAGAACACGCTGCGCCAAGCGCCCGATGTTATTCTGATGGGCGAAATCCGTGACCGCGAAACCATGGAGCACGCGGTGGCCTTTGCAGAAACCGGCCACTTGTGCCTAGCCACCTTACACGCCAACAGCGCCAACCAGGCGCTGGACCGCATCATCAATTTCTTCCCCGAAGAGCGCCGTGCCCAGTTGCTGATGGACTTGTCCTTGAACCTGAAGGCGCTGGTATCGCAGCGGCTGATCCCCAAACAGGATGGCAAGGGGCGCGTGGCAGCCGTTGAAATCATGATCAATTCACCATTGATCTCGGACCTGATCTTCAAGGGCGAAGTCGCCGAGATCAAGGAGATCATGAAGAAGAGCCGCCAGGCCGGTATGCAAACCTTTGACCAGGCACTGTTCGACATGTACGAAAAGAACTGGATCACGTTTGAAGACGCTCTACGCAATGCCGATTCGTTGAACGACCTGCGCCTGCAGATCAAACTCAACAGCCAGCGTGCCAAATCCAGCGACCTGAGTGCTGGCACCGAAAACTTCTCCATCATGTGAATGTGGCCCCCACGCTCCGCCGCTTTGCGGGTCTCTGCCCCCCGAGGGGGTTAAATCCGCTTGGGGCGGCCCGGCGCGGATTTGCGGCCCCCACGCTTCGCCGCTTTGCGGGTCGCTGCCCCCCGAGGGGTTAAATCCGCTGAGGGCGGCCCGGCGCGGATTTACGGCCCACACGCTCCGCCGCTTTGCGGGTCGCTGCCCCACTACCGAAGGGGTCTCCGCCCACTAACCGATTGACTCCCTTTCAGCAATGCCATCCACCAATTCCAAAACCTACGAAGCCACTCCCTCCACTCGCGTCGCCTTTTTAGGGCTGGGCGTCATGGGCTATCCCATGGCCGGCCATCTGGCCCAAGCCGGGAACCAGGTCACGGTCTATAACCGGACTGCTACTAAATCAATAGCATGGTGTTCAGAATTCACGAGGGCTAGCGGCACAAACTCCTCAAGCACTTTCGCTGAAACACCGCACCAAGCGGCTCAGCACGCGGACATCGTCTTTTGCTGTGTGGGCAATGACGACGACCTGCGCAGCGTCACGCTGGGACCTGATGGGGCGTTTGCCGGCATGCGGCCTGGCGCCGTGTTCGTGGACCATACAACCGCGTCAGCCAGCGTGGCACGGGAGCTCAGCACCCTGGCCAGCCAGCAGGGCTTGCATTTTGTCGATGCACCGGTTTCAGGTGGCCAGGCCGGCGCGCAAAACGGCATGCTGACGGTGATGTGCGGCGGTGAGCAAGCGGCGTTTGATAGGGTCCGGCCCGTAGGCATGGCTTTCTCCCGCGCCTTTACCTTGCTGGGCGACAGCGGCGCCGGTCAACTGGCCAAGATGGTGAACCAGATCTGCATCGCGGGCATGGTGCAAGGCCTGAGTGAGGCCATTGCATTCGGCCAACGCGCGGGACTGGACATGAACCAGGTGCTGGACGTGATCGGCAAAGGTGCAGCGCAGAGCTGGCAACTCGACAACCGGGGCAAGACCATGGTGGCTGATAAATTTGACTTCGGCTTTGCCGTGGACTGGATGCGCAAGGACCTGGGACTGGTGCTGGACGAGGCCAAGCGCAATGGCGCCCGCTTACCGGTGACCGCTCTGGTGGACCAGTTTTATGCCGACGTGCAGCAAATGGGTGGCCACCGCTGGGACACGTCCAGTCTGATTAAACGCCTGAAGTAAAACGCCCCGGCTGCTGCTGTCACAGCAGGCCGGGTCGAAGAAGCTCAGTGCAAGCCTACTACTGTTTAGGCGTCTCTTCTTTACGTGCCGGCGGGGCTTGGCGCGCCAATTCGTCTTCGCTGATGATCTCCAAAATGCGGACCACCTTTTGCACACCGGTGGTTGCACTGATGACATCGGTTGCGCGCTTGGCCTCGCGTTCGGTCACCCGACCCATGACGTAGACTGTGCCGCGCTCGGTCGTGATCTTGAACGCATTGACGAACAAATCTTTGGCGTCCAGCAATGCAGCCTTGACACGCCCAGTCACCAGGGAATCCGACGAGCGCTGTTGAAACGTGGAATTACCCATAACGGCAAGCTCATTGACGATATGGCGCACATTGTCTACACCGGCCACAATTTGTTCCACCAATTGCTTGTCTTGTGCCGAGGCGACCTCACCGGTGAGAACCACCTGACGGTTGTAGCTGGTCACGTTGACATGGCCCCGCTCACCCAGGTTCTCGCGGATGCGGCTGGCCGATCGCAATTCAATACCTTCATCTTCCACAACTGTTCCGGTCGTGCGGCGGTCCGTGGCCACCAAACCGGTCACCATGGCGCCGCCAACGGCCAGGGGAAAACAAGCGCTCAGCGAGCCCAAGGCACCACCCAGCAATACCAGCGTCAAGCCGACGCGTCGCAACGAAACACTCATTTGGAAGTTTCCTGTTCGCCCAACAGCTGGGCATCTACCGCATCACAAATGCAATGCAAGGTCAAAATATGGACTTCTTGTATGCGGGCTGTACGCTCATGCGGTACGCAAATGTGCACATCGGTGTCACGCAACATGTGCGTCATTTTTCCGCCGCCGCGCCCTGTCAGCCCCACCACCACCATCTCACGCGCATGCGCGGCTTCGATGGCCGCCAACACGTTGGCCGAATTGCCGCTGGTGGAAATAGCCAGCAACACATCACCAGGGGATCCTAGCGCCCGCACCTGGCGGGAGAAAATCACGTCGAAATCATAGTCGTTGGCGATGGCCGTGATGATGGAGGTATCGGTCGTCAGGGCGATGGCGCCCAACTCGGGGCGCTCGCGCTCAAACCGTCCCACAAACTCAGCCGCAAAATGCTGTGCGTCTGCAGCCGACCCACCGTTTCCGCAGGCCAGAACCTTGCCGCCGCCGGTCACACAAGTCAGCATGGCTTGCACCGCTGCCGCAATGGGTTTGCTGAGGGTCAGTGCAGCCTGGTATTTCAGGTCGGCACTGTCGATGAAATGTTGTTGAATTCGTTGTTCCAGCATGGGAGGCCATGATACCGCGCCGCAGATACCCCTTTGCGTGCGCTGTCCAACAGACCCTTTCCGCCGAACAAACCCGGACGCGTTGCCTATTGCGCATCAAATGCGGCCTGCAGCCATTGCACGCCGTCCGGCTCAACCACAACAACGTCAAAGCGACAGGGCGGCAAGGTCTGCAGCCGCAGCAGGTAGTGGTGAGCGGCAAAAATGATGCGCCGCTGCTTCGTGCCACCAATGCTTGCCGCTGCTCCGCCGTGGCGCAACGAGGTGCGTTTGCGCACCTCTACAAACACCACGGTGCCGTCCGGTGCGCGCATGATGAGGTCAATCTCGCCGCCGCCACGTCCCGGCGTCCGATAATTGCGCACCAAAAGACGTAAACCCCGCTTCTGCAGGTAACGCAAGGCCTCTTCTTCGGCGCCATCTCCCGATTGCTTGGTGGTGGATGCCGGCGAAGCAGTCGCCGTCGGTTTTGATGAAAGGAATCCCATGTGAGCGCTTCATTTACCTCTGCCCTGACCGCCTCAGCCGAGGCTTCGTCCATGCAGCATTATCCGCAAGGCACGCTGTACGTAGTGGCAACACCCATCGGCAACCTGGCCGACATCAGCTTACGCGCACTGTATGTGCTGGGCATGGTAGACGCCATTGCCTGCGAAGACACCCGCCACACCCAGTCGCTATTGCGCGCCTACGGCATAAACAAGACCGCCGGCCAACTCATCGCCGTGCACCAGCACAACGAGGCACAGGCTGCCCATACGGTCATGGACCATCTGCGCCAGGGCCAACGCGTGGCCTTTGTCAGTGACGCAGGCACGCCAGGCATCAGCGATCCAGGTGCACGACTGGTTGCGGCCCTGCGCAGCCAAAACCTGCGCGCTATTCCCTTGCCGGGAGCCAGCAGCGTAACCAGCGTGTTGTCGGTAGCCGGTATCGCGGAGGATCACCCCGGCGGATTTGTATTTGTCGGTTTCCTGCCGACCAAGGCCGGGGAGCGGGACCGTGCAGTTCTAACCCTTGCCACGCAAGAGCGCGCCGTTGTGCTGCTGGAAGCTCCACACCGCATCGAGGCGCTGGCCTTGGCGCTGGCCACCTTGGGCCCGCGCCAGATTACCGTGGGTCGTGAATTAACCAAGCAATTTGAAGAGGTCGCCACCGTCTTTGCTCAGGACCTGCCGACGTGGCTGTCTGAGGACGCCAATCGCTTGCGCGGCGAATTCGCATTGGTTTTGCACCCCTTGCCGCCAGCCGCAGCGCCAGCGCACGACACCCGGATCCTGAGGCTACTGCTGGAGCATCTGCCGCTGAAAACCGCCGTCAAACTGGCAGCCGACATCACTGGGGAGCCGCGCAACGGGCTCTACCAAAGTGCCCTGGCCCTGAAGTCCACTGGAGATGATCACGACTCGACTGCGTCGACCCCGGTAACATAACCGTGCACACAGGTGCGCAGCACCGTTTTGATTTGCTCAATGTCGTTTGCCGCGACACCGCGGCGCAGGGCCTGGAGCTGGACCTCCAGGTCCGGCCATTCCAGGTAGTGTTCATGGGCCTTCATGATGCGCGCATGGGCGGTGGGCGTGGGATCATCACCGATCAACAACTCCTCATACAGTTTTTCGCCGGGGCGCAAGCCGGTGATGGAAATGGCGATATCACCGTCGGGGTTGTCTTCGTCGCGTACCGTCATGCCCGACAACTCAACCATACGTCGCGCCAGGTCGACAATTCTGACCGGCTCTCCCATATCCAGCACAAACACCTCACCCCCGGCCGCCATGGCGCCAGCTTGCAACACCAACTGTGCAGCCTCTGGAATAGTCATGAAATAGCGGGTCACGTCGGTGTGGGTAACGGTCAGGGGTCCACCGGACGCCAATTGACGCCGGAACAGGGGTACAACGCTGCCGCTGGAGCCCAATACATTGCCAAATCTGACCATACTGAAACAGGTTCCCGCCCCACCCGGAACCCTGGCTGCCAGCGCCTGCAAGACCAGTTCCGCCATGCGTTTGCTAGCACCCATGACATTGGTCGGCCGAACCGCCTTGTCGGTGGACACCAGCACAAAGCTGGCGGCGCCACTGTCCGCCGCTGCCTGCGCCATGTTCAGAGTGCCGAATACATTGTTGTCAACACCGACAGCCGGATTGGACTCCACAATCGGGACATGCTTGTAGGCAGCCGCGTGGTACACCGTATTGGGGCGATAGGAACGGCACAACTCCTGCAAACGGGGCACATTGGCAACGCTGCCCAGAAGTGGCACCAGTTCCACAGGAAGTTCCAAAGACGTGCACGCAGCCAACAACTCCTCGTGGATGGTGTACAGATTGAATTCACTGTGGTCCAGCAATAAGAGCTGTCGTGGACGCTCCGCAATGATCTGGCGGCACAACTCACTGCCAATGCTGCCCCCGGCACCGGATACCAGCACTACCTTGCCCACCAGATTGCGGGCCAACAACTCGGTGCTTGGCGGCACCGGATCGCGCCCGAGCAGGTCTTCGATGTCCAGTTCCTTGAAGTCCTGTACGGTCACCTTGCCACTGGCCAAATCCGCCCAGTCTGGCAAGGTGCGGACGTGGATAGGCACCGACCGTAAACTTTCAATGATGTCCTTGCGCCGCGTATGCGTTGCACTGGGCAGCGCCAGCAGCAAATCGGTGACGCCCTGATCGATCACCAAGCTCGCTACGCTGGAGGGGGCAAAGACCTGAACGCCATTGATACTGCGGCCCACTTTGCCTGGGTCGTCATCCACAAAGCCCACCAAGACGGACTGCCCGCCAATTCCCATGGCAGACGCCGTTTGCACGCCGGAGGTACCTGCCCCATAAATCAGGAATCGGCTCTCAGAGCGCACGCCCAAGGGGCTCAGACCAGCCAGCCAAAAACGGGCAAACGCCCGACTGGCGCCAACCAACAGAAAAAATACCAGGGGCTGCAATATGCCCAGGCTGCGTGGTACGCCCGGCCATTGCATCCACATCAGCAAGCCCAACAAGAGACTGGCGTATATGCCTGTGGCCTTGGCGGTTGCGAGTAGCGCCGCCTGTCCGGTGTAACGAAAAATGGCCCGGTACAGGCCAAAACGAACAAAAATGGGCACGAACAAAATCGGCGTGAGCCCGTAGACCCACCACTGGGCATCAACCGGCCAATGCACAGTGTCCAGCCGTAGCGAGTAGGCAAGCCAAGTCGCCAACATCGCCAGACAGATGTCCAGCGCCACCACAACCAAACGTTTTGTCGAACGCGACCACCCAAGAACTCTGCTCTGCATTGAACTCCGTTGCCCCAAATCAGCGAGTGACTCAGTTCTTGATCGCGAAATCTTCTTTGGTTTTTCCTTGGGCCAGCAAAGTGGACAGCCACCGTGGCGTCAAACCACGGCCGCTCCAGGACTCCCCGTTGGGCCCGCGGTATTTGGCGGCCACCACGGCTCCAGTCTTCTTCTTTTTTGCACCTGCAACTTTGCCTTGCACTGGGGCCGGCACCTTGCCGCGGCCTTTGCGGCCCGTGGAGTTGGCAGTCTGCAAATCCTTGACCGTAATACCAAATGCCTGCATCTTGGCGAGTATGTCCTGAACGGTTTTATCAAATTCTCGGTCTTTTATTTCGGACGCTTGTTTTTGCAGTTTTTGAATCTGCAACTGAATATCCACCAAATTATTCATACTCATACTCCTTGCTGAGAGGTCAATGGGTTACATCACTACGCATGATAACCTTCCACGCGGTCAGAAATAATATTTTGATGTCAACCCCCAGTGATTGGCGCTGCGAATATTCGCGGTCCAGCGCAACCTTTTGCGGTATGGGTAATTCATCACGCCCATTGATTTGAGCCCATCCCGTCAAACCAGGCAGCAACTCGTGTACGCCGCACTGCGTACGCAATTCAATTAAATCGTACTGGTTAAAAAGCGCCGGTCGCGGCCCCACAAAACTCATATCCCCCCGAATAATGCTCCATAACTGCGGTAACTCGTCCAGACTACTTTTTCGCAAAAATCCGCCAATAGGCGTGAGATGGCTGCCTGGATTGGTTAATAAATGGGTAGCCACTGGCGGTGTGCCGACGCGCATACTACGAAACTTGGGCATCCGGAAAATACGGTTGTGCCGGCCGACCCGGTCCGACCAATACAGGATGGGGCCCGGAGAAGTCAATCTGACCAGGATCGCAACCACGGTGCACGGAACCGCCAAAATAATGACCGCGAACGCAGACAGAATCAGATCGAATAGACGTTTCATGCGCTAGATGCTTTCGGGTTATTTGCTGCGTTCCAAACGATACCAGTCGGCTGTCGCCTGCAGCCCTTCACGCAAGGTAAAGGGAGGATACCAACCCAGCTCACTGCGCACCTTGCCGCTGTCAACCCGCAAGGAACTCAGCAAGCGCTCGAATTCTGCCGTGTAACCCGTCATGTTTCCCAGGGTCTGCAACAAAAACGGCGGGACCGGAAACAGGCGCGACGGAACGTCCAATGCCCTCGCCAACCCACGCAGTAGCGCATGGGTTGACACCGGTGTTCCGTCACTCACAAGATAGGTGTTTCCATTGGCCGCTGGATGAAAGGCACTAGCGATCAGAAAATCGGCCAAATTCCCCACGAACAGCAAATCGCGAAAATTGCGCGTCAACCCCAGCGGCAAAGGGATGCCCCGGTAGACAGCTCCCAACAGACGCAGGAAATTGCCCCCCACTCCTGGTCCGTAGATTAACGGAGGGCGAACCGTAACCACCTCAATCTGCCCGCTGATTTGGACCAGGCGCAGGGCTTGCTCAGCCTCCCATTTGGATACGGAATACGGGTTGTGCGGGTCCGGCGTGTCTTGGTCAGTGAACTCCAGGTCTCCGCGGGTGCTGGGGCCATTGACACCAATCGAACTGACATTGACCAATCTGCGCACACCTACCGCTGCCGCACTGTTCGCCAGTTGTATGGTGCCCAACGTGTTGACACGCCGAAACTCGGCCAGCGGATCGCGGGATTTGTCATGCATGATGTGCACACGCGCAGCCAGATGGATGACAACCTCGCAGCCTTCCAGTGCGGCATCCCACTCGGTGTTGCCATCAACATTGCCAATCGGCAAGTTCTCCACACCAGGCGGCAGGATACAGGGTGACCGCGTAATACCACGCACGGTCAGGCCACGCTTTACCGCTTCAGAACACAGCGCGCGTCCGACAAACCCATTGGCGCCCGTAACAGCAACGATTCCCGCCATAGTCATTTCCAACCTATCAAAACCAGGGCCAAGCACGACACCGCGAACCAGATTCGATCACCCGGCTTGCGCCTGCATTGAAACGATTGCAAGGCCAGCCCAAAGACTGCCAGACGCCCGCCCGCGAACCAGCCTCGCACCCGACCGTCCTGGTCTGCCCCCACCAGGCGGCCAATCAGCCTGGCCTGGTTCAAACCCCAGCCACTGAGAACCTGTTTGGCGCGCCACAATAATGCGGCCGCGCCAGCGTTTACACCGACCTGATTCTTTCCGTGCTGGCGGTACATCAGGCTCGCGTACTCGTCGATAAGCCAAGGATATCCGTGGGCACGCGCAAAGGCATAGGTAAACCAGTCATGCAAACCGATATCCCGGGTTTGCTGCTGGTTTTGCTGCACGAGCCGTTGTATATCCAGCACCAACCGCCGGGTAAGAACAAAGGTACAGCCCGGTCCGGCAGATTCAAACAAATAATCCCACCGCCGCTGTGGGTAGGATTTTCTGACATACAGGGAACGACCACTTTCCCAAAAAGCCACAATGTCACTGGAATATCCTGCGGCACCCGAAGCATGCAAACGGTCTGCGGCCCGTTTCAATTTCTCCGGAAGCCAGATATCGTCCTGGTCGGCATAGGCCACATAATCAAAGTTTGAAAAGTCAACCTCGCGCAACAGCCGAAAGAAATTATTGGCAGCGCCACCGAACTGTTCGCCAAAGGGAAGTAATACGACTTTGTCATTCTCTGAATGCAGGCGAGAAAACCAATCCTCTGTTCCGTCATTTGACTGGTCAACGCTGACAAAGAGTGTCACCTCAACATCCGTCTGCTGGAATATGGAGTCAATTTGCTGCTGCAAATAGTGCACCCCATTGAATGCGGCTAGACAAACCGCCACGGACGGGCGCTGAACAGGGGAGGAAGGCATGCAATTCAGGTTCGGTATAGAAAACGCACGATAACGAGTCGCCGCACAAACTTTGCCATCGAATAGCATTGCAACAATAGGGACTGCAGCATGGAAAGCTTGCCCAGGCCCTTGAAATAGCGGTAATTGGCAAGCTCTGCCTTTTCCATCCGCCACATATCGGCGCTGAGACCGGCCGCCCCATAAACCGGCTTGTAGATCGCCGCCAACTCGGCCTGCAGTTTAACCGTGCGCATGGACGCCCCAACGATCTCTAACCACAGGCGATGGTCCTCCATATGGCGCGCGCCTTCGGAAAACCGCAATCCGATCTCCCGTTTAAGCATGACCGACGGCGTCACAAACTGGTGGCGCAACAGCAAAGCGGTCCAGGTGACTTGCTGCTCACCCAGCAGCTCCGCACTCCACGCGAGTGAGCCCAAGGTCCCGGCGGGCAATTGCCGGCACAAATGGCCGCTGAGTGTCACGTCCGGGTGCTGTTGCATATAGCCATACTGGATTTCAATTTTGCGCGGATGCCAGGCGTCGTCCGCGTCCAAAAACGCAAGATAGCTCTGTGTTGCAAGGTCCCAGCCCGCATTGCGCGCGGAAGCCGCGCCTGCATTGACAGGCAGGGCAAGAATCTTGATCCAGTCACCATGGCGAGTCCGCAGGGTCTGAATCAGGTTCCATGTGCTATCGCCGCTGGCATCGTCCACCAAGATCATTTCAGCTGGCCGCTGTGTTTGCGCAAGCACCGACAGCACGGCGCGCTCAAGAGTTGACACACAACGGTAGCAGGGCACGACAACCGATACCGGGGCGATTGCATTCATGCGTGACGGTATCCTCGTAACACCGCACGCAGGCGATCTGCCCGTCCAATCAGTATGCGTTTGACGATCATGCGAACCAGCATCAAGCCCACGGATACGAAGGGGACCGGCGCATGGCGCCGGAGAAAACGCACACACGACCGTGTAGCGTATTCGTCCAGCAAGGGGTTGCCCATGCCCAGGCTCGCTGACTGCTTGTGCCAGATTTTGGAGTCCACCGCTACAGCCAGTTGCCAACCCTCCCGGCGCAAACGAAAGCCCAGGTCGGTATCCTCCCAGTACATGAAAAATCGCGTTGCATCAAACAGGCCAACCTGTTCCAGCGCAGTACGGCGTAGCAGCGCCGAGGCGCCCGATACGAAGTCGATGCGACGTGGAGTGAGGCAGTGGTTCGAGCGACCCAACCAAAGATTCACCCGGCCGCCACCCCACAACTGGACCTGGGTCACACGCTCGGAATCAAACAGTACAGAGCCCACCGCTCCGACGATTGGGTATTGATCAGCAACCTGCACCAGCGCGGACAGCGCGCCGGGATCCACCGTGGCGTCGCTGTTGACCAGCCAAACGTACTCGGCACCACGCTCCAAAGCGTACTGTATGCCTACATTACAGCCCCCTCCAAAACCCAGATTGGCACCGGTTTGCAACAGAGTTACAGAGGACGACAAGCGTTGGAACTGCTCTGCGGACCCGTCCGTCGAACCGTTGTCTACCAGCACAATGCTGAAGTCACCATAGTCCAAGGTCTGCAAGCTCGCAATACAAGCCAGGGTATCCTGCCAGCCGTTCCAGTTCAAAACCACGATCGCGACGCGCGCCATGGCCTACCTTGGGTCCTGGGTTTGAAAAACTAGGCGTTGAGACATCATGTTTTTGCCCTCACGCATACCAATTGAGTGAGATCTTGCTGCGCCATGCTTGGTTCCCCGATGCTACGCAGCGTAGCTTTGGCTGCGTGGGCGTCGGCGGGGATCCTGCTGCTACCCCGGCGCCGAATTCGTTCGGATTCGATAGCAGTCTCCAAAGGGTAGGACGTCACTTGGGTACAGTCAACGCCCTGTGTGCGCAGGTGCTCCGCCAGCCAAACTCCATCAGGGATTGCCAAGTGCCTTGGGGCCTCCAAGCCGCGCCAGCTCGCGCCATAATGATGCCGCAAGAAGCTCCTGGCATTGGGGACGCTGAGTAACAAGACGCCCCGAGGACTTAGAGACACCAGCAACAAACGCAGCAGGTCCAGTGGCTGGTGCACATGCTCCAGCACATGCGAGCACACGATGCAATCTGCCTGCCCTGGGTAGTTGGCCAGCAACTCGTAGCCGCCCTGCTCCACCTGCAAGCCCTGGGACTGCGCCGCCTTCACTGCGGATGCATCCAATTCAATACCTCGCGCCTGCCAGCCCAATTGGGCCGCTAGCTTGAGCTTGTCGCCATTGCCACATCCCACATCGATCAGCAGCCCCTTTGGAAAATGTGCCAATTGCCGCAGTCCAAACGGCTCGGCAATCCAGGATTTCAACCAGGCAGTGGCCCAAGCGGTCCAGCGCGGCAGACCCAGCCGAGGAACTATGGACGTCTGCAGGCTATTCGACCAGTACTCATTGCGCAAGCGTTCTTTAAACCTAGCCAAACGACTGGCCCGCGGGTCAATGTCGTGGGTGTAATAGCCGCCATACGCCGCGCCTATGGATGCGGGAGTGGGACGAGTACATAGATAAAGCGCTAAGCAGCCATTGCAGTTCCAGTAGTCCCACTGCCCGGGCGCACAGCCAAAAGACCAATCCCGCGCGCCTTCATAAGCCATGCTGCGGTCCGCACTTCCGCAATAGGGGCAACTATGCAACTGCTCCAGTGTTTCAGTGGGCCAGGACTCAAACCCCATACAGCCTCCGCGCCGCAAAGTGCAAGAGTAGCCAATCCAGGGCCACGCGTGCAACCCAGGCTAATGCAGCACCTACCAAGCCGAACTGGGCGGACAGTATCCACAAGGCGAGTAAATACAAAACCAACTCCACCACGTGAAAGATAGCCGTCAATCTGGGGTTTCCTTTGGCGTGCAGCAAGGTGTACGGCACTGCGGCGAGCGAATTCATCCAAACCCCTATGCACAGAACCAAAGACACCGGCAAAGCGGAACGGGCAAACTCGGGAGTTATCCAAAGCGCCAGCACGGGATAGGCCAAGGCGGCGGCCAATAAACAAACGCCCAACATGGCCCAACCGACCCTATTGTAGGTTTGACGATAGACCCCAGTGACCTCCGCAACGTCCATCGCCGCGAGTTTTGGTAAAAGCGCGCCGGTCAACGCAGCGGGTATCAGAAGCAGGCGCAACAAGACGTCTTGTGGAATCGCATACAGGGATAACTGGTCAGCACCCACCATGGCACTGACAAAAAACCTATCTCCGTACACCATTAAAGGGCCTACGATGCCCGTCACCGAAACCCAAAGCCCGTAGTTCCAAAGCGCGTGGACGTGGCCTTTGGCAAAGCCCAACCCGCCGACAAAAAGATGGGCTCGCAGCTGCATCGCCATGGCCGCAACCGCCAGGAAACGCCCCCCCAGCAAGTACATGACGATTGTCGCCAAATCCGGTCCGTGCGCATAAATCGCCCATGCCGGCAAGATGAACATCAAAGCCCCCAGCAGGATCCGATTCAAATTGGATTCCGCAAATCGGTCCAGCCCTTCCAGCGCACCACGCAAACCACTGGCCAAGGTCGTTGGGAATACACCTATGGCCGCAAGCGAAAACGCCAACCGGGATTCATCTTGCAACGCGGGGCTGATTTTCAGCCAATGACTTGCCAAGTATGGTGCGATCAACCAGACAAGCGCCATGCCCAGCATCCCCGCTGCGCAGGCGAGCAACACGCCCGCCCGTAACAGCGATCGGATCTCCACGGCTTGGTCGTTGACACCCAGCCGACTGAGCTGGACGGTCAGCGCTCGGCCTACGCCCAGATCGAATACGCTGAAGTACCCAATCAAGCCCCATATCAGCGTCAGTACACCAAACGTCTCACTACCCAGGCGGTTCAGAATGTAGGGAATCAGGGCAAGCGCCGCTCCCATGGGAACGATGGTACCCGCCAAATTCCACAAGGCGTTGCGTTTGAGTGACATGGGTCGCTTGCGTGCAGAGCGCTAGCGGAAATCGGTGTCGCCTGACATCAACCACCACCGGTCCTTGAATACATCGGCCCGTGGGTCATTAGTCCAGCAACTTGTGGGGATAGTCACATTCAAAGGCAACTCTTTACCTTCGGCCACAAGGAAATGTGGCAAGTGATTCTTGGTAATCCAGCAGTACAAGGAGGATAAGCCCCACAGCCCTGTCAAGCGGCGCGCTTGGTCAACTAGCACTGGTAGATTGGCCAGTGGTGCGATGACGTCTACCAACTCGCACGAGGTCTCCCACCGGCGCAATACTATCAAGCCCAGGGACTTGCCTGTCAATCGCGACGTGACACTCAGCACCTCGTATTGGTGATGAGGATGTTTGAAGTAACGATGTTCCAGGAAAGCCCAGTCACGCACGCCCACAACGTCATGGCGCAAATCCTGCGCCATGGCCGCCCATAAGGACTCGACCAGAACACGGCTGGCAGCACTGTCGCGCGCCACCACCCGCAGCCGGGTGCCCAGTCGAAATCTGGGCGACGCAGGCTCCCATCGCACCTCGCGCATCTGCCCCACTTCAGCGTACAGGCCCACTTTTTCAGCCAAAAGCACATGCCTATCATTGGGAAACCCAAATCCCAGCGGGCCATAAATTTCGGCACTGGTTGCTGCGGTTAGCAGGAATGGGCCCCGGCGCGTCATGACCCCCCGCTCTTTGGGATGCACCATCACGTCACAAATCTGGAAAACCCAGTCCGGTTTCCCGCACAGCATCACATCGCGGTACATGCCACCGTAGTGGGCTACCAGGACGCCATCGCGGCGCGCCAGAACCGCATTGCCGCCTCCGTTTGCGTACTTCCACGCCCACAATTCAGGGCTCAACGGGTGTCCAAACACTTCCTGGAACAGCACAGCAGTTTCCGGGTAGTCGCTCTGGCGAAGGTGCCCAAGCCGCCAACGTGGTGCCTCTTTTTTACGCAAGGCCCGCACAAAAGTGCCGCGGTCAATGGGATCCGCGTCCGCCTCCAATTCCAACTGGATAAACCCGCACCGGGTGCCAATGGTCACCACGTACTCTAGCCAGCGCGTCACGCGCGCGGGCGGGCCTTGCGGATCCAGCCCCACCAAGAGTACTAGCCCCTCATGCGCGGTGCACTGGGCCAACTGGTCAAACAGCGCCAACGGATGAATTTGCGGAGAAACCCCCAGCACCACAACAGCATCAAAAACATCGGAACTTGCTTGTGGCAATGACAAATCTACTTGGTAGATGCCAAGGCGTGTAGCAGACGGTAGTTGCGCAAAACTGTGAGGCTCAAAAAGAGGCGCCGCAGTGACTGTGTAGCCCTGCTCCAACAGCCCATCCGCTACCGCGCCCGTTTCTTGCCCTAGAAGCAGCAGGTGTGCCGGCGGCGGTGGCAGTAAATCAGTTAGTGTTTTGCTGCGTGTAAAACTGCCGCGCGCGCTCTCTGTAACCATGGGCTCACTCTTGGACATCGCCATACCGCCGACAAAAAAGGGATGAGTTTAATGGATCGCTTTGCTTCAGCCGCAAAACGGCCCAGCTACCAAAGCCACCACTATCTGTCGTGGAACCTCAGGCTTATTACCTCGCAAATTGCGCCAAGACCAACACCCGGTCCAGCACCCGAGCAGATACCACGCTCACCGTAGCCGCCACCGGCACTACACGCTCTGGTGCATCACTTGCAATCAATCCCGAGAACGCCACGTGGGCGCATTCGGTATCATTGTCGGCTGGCGCACTCTGCTGCACCAGACACAATTACTCACCCTTTTGCCAAATCCCATTGGAATCCGATCTCATTACCCATCCTGCCAGCGCCGAGGCCCCTGTGCAATCTGAAGGACGAACACAAAAACCCTTGGTATCCATACTGATTCGCAGTGTAGATCGTCCGTTTCTGGCACAGACACTGGATTCAGTCGCTCTACAGACTTACCCCAACATCGAGGTTGTGGTGCTCGCCGTACGACCAGGTCATCGGGTACTCGCAAGCCACTGCGGCAATTTTCCGATGCGCTTGGTACCGACCGATCAGCCGGTAATGCGTAGTGCCGCAGCAAATAGGGCGATGCAAGCGGCTCAGGGCGAGTTCTTGATTTTCCTGGATGACGACGACTGGATGATGCCGGGTCACGTTGCGCGCCTGGCAGAAGTTCTGGAAAATTTTCCACAGACGCAAGCAGTCTATACCGGCATTGGCTTGGTCGATGCCGGAGGCAAACCCTTGGGACAGGCCTTCGATCTGCCGTTCGACCCGATTCGCCAGTTGGCTGGAAACATTACCCCCATCCATGCAGTGCTGTTTCGGTCCGGCGTGCGCGCGTTGGGTTGCCAGTTTGATGAAACGCTGGCACTACTGGAAGACTGGGACTTCTGGCTGCAACTTGCCAAACTGGCGCCCATGGTCCACCTACCGGGCGTGAGCGCTGTCTACCGTATCCACGAGAGCTCGGGCGTGCACCGAGACTCGGGCCCCGCTGGTGCAGACTCGGGCCAGATTTACGCCAAATGGGAATCGCTGTGGACGCCACAGCAAATCAGCCAAATCATGCAGCGTGTTTGGACCTACCCTGATTTGGAGGCGAGGATCGCGGATGCCCGGGCGCAAGTACGCGCACAGGTCTTGATGACCGAGCAAGCGATTGCCGCTAGCCAGGCCATGAACGCGCAACAGATGTGTTGCATTGCGCAGCAGGCTACCACCATTGAACAGCAGGCTATCAGTCTTGTAAATCAACAGACGCGGGCGCAGGAACGAGTGGAGTCATTACAACATGAACTGCAAAAGACCAGAGCCCATTTAGCCAGTGTAGATGCAGAGCGCTGGGCGTTGCTCCGTAGTAGCAGTTGGAAATTGACACGCCCCTTTCGCTGGGTCGGCAATGGTTTGAAGCGCAGTCCTCTGCGAAGACTACTTGGTCGAATGCGCCGATTGCTCGGTGTACTAAGGAGAGAAGGCCCATCCGGAATTATTCGCGGCTTGCAACGCAAACCAATACAACCATCTGCCGATACGGGCGGGGCGATACACGACTCGTACAAAGAGTGGTTGCGGTGGGAGCGTGCCAATATGCCAGTGGAGCGCGATCGCATGCTGGCGGATGTACGGTTTCTTGAAGCGCAAGGTGTTGCACGGCCCACCATCGCGGTCGTGATGCCGTGTTACAACCCGCCACTGGATTTGCTCGAAGCGGCCATACAGTCAGTCTTACAACAGAGTTGGCCCCATTGGACCTTGCACATTGCCGATGATGCGTCGACTAAACCGAATGTTAGAAAGGAGCTGGAGGACTGGGCAAGCCACGATTCACGTATCTGTGTAAGTTTTTCAGACGTCAACGGCCATATTTCGAAAGCAAGCAACCTGGCGTTGTCTACCGTGAAGGCCCCCTATTTCGCGCTTCTGGATCAGGACGATTTACTTGCTGATGATGCGTTGCTGCATGTGGTCGTCCAGATCATGCAGCACCCCGATGTGGGTCTCATTTATTCCGACGAAGACAAAATAGATACGGCTGGCCAGCGCTCAGGCCCCTATTTCAAACCTGACTTCAACCCTGATCTTCTGTTGGGACAAAACACCATCAGCCATTTGGGCGTGTATTCCACACCGTTGGTTCAAGCAGTCGGTGGGTTTCGTACGGGATTCGAGGGCTCGCAAGATCACGATTTGGCATTGCGCTGTATCGAACATTTGCGCCCGGACCAAGTGATACATATCCCAAGGGTTTTGTACCACTGGCGGGTCCATGCAGGCAGCACGGCCGCCAATATTGACGAAAAGCCCTATGCCCTCGTGGCTGGTGTGGCAGCCGTGCAAGATCATTTGGACAGAACCGAACCGGGCGCCAAGGTTTCTTTGGTTGAAGGACTTAATCAGTATCGTGTTCGATTTCCGGTGCCACAGCCACAGCCGACTGTAACCGCCATCGTACCCACCCGAAATGGTTTATCGTTCCTCAAACCGTGCATCGACGGGTTGCTGAACCATACAGACTATGGCGCGATGCATATATTGATTGTGGACAACGGATCAGATGATCCAGAGACGTTGGCGCAAATGGCGGTGTGGGCCGAAGATCCCCGCGTGCAAATACGGCGGGACGATCAACCATTTAATTTCTCGGCCTTGAACAACTCGGCCGTCGCTTCAGTAGACAGTGAATTCGTACTTTTGTTGAACAATGATGTCTCCATGATCCATCCTGAATGGTTGCAGGAGATGGTCAGTCAAGGAGTGCGGCCGGGCGTCGGCGCGGTTGGTGCGGCGCTGTGGTATCCCGATGACACACTTCAGCACGGTGGTGTAATCCTTGGCGTTGGCGGCGTTGCCAGTCACGCCCACAAAGGTTTTGGGCAAGGTCACCCCGGGTATTTTGGACGAGCGCGACTGCTGCAATCACTCACGGCTGTTACTGCTGCCTGTTTGTTGGTGCGTCGGCGACTGTACCAAGATGTGGGGGGCTTGAATGAACGAGATTTATCCGTTGCCTTCAATGACATAGATTTCTGCATTCGTCTGACCAGAATGGGCTACCGAACCATATGGACCCCCTTTGCCCAGCTCTACCACCACGAGTCCGTCTCCCGCGGCGATGACTTGGCCCCCGACAAGGTTGTGCGCTTCCAGTCCGAGGTCGACTACATGTTCAATACGTGGCAGGAAGATTTACTGTACGACCCCGCATACAACCCCAACCTCACATTGGGCGGTGATGACTTCGCAATAGCCACAACACCACGGCCCTGGCCGCGCACAAAAGAATGAAACTTGGGTCGCCGCCGATCACGCAACGTTGTCAGTGGATCCGGTTTGTAGCGATGCCAAGTAACTAGGAGTTTGAACGTTCCTCCACTGGTCAAAGGCCATGGCTCCATGTGGACTGCCGGACTGTGACATGGCAGACCGAAGGTAATCGTGATACGGAGCCATCTCTTTGGGATCGGTATAAATACCTGTCCCGTTGCCTTGCCCCGCGAGAGCGCGGGCCTTATACAGATCGGGTGTCTTCAAGCCCAGCTTGGCCATCTGCGCCAGATCAGCTCCGAAGTTGGGATTTTTTGCATAAAAATCTTTAACTTGCTGTTTGGTGTAGGTCTGACCATTGCTCGCCAGAAAGCTGTCCCCCGTTGGCGGAGCCAGAGAATAGGCTTGCCCGTTATTTCCGTAAAAATACGCGTTGTTCTGTCCGGAGCTCGAACTCACTCCGGCCGAAGCGGAATTGAGGACCGTAGGTTCCACTTTCTCTACGACTTTCGAGGGAGTCACACTTACCTGCGGCGACGTGGGGCTTGCCTGCGCCGCCATCTTGCTCACGATCGCGGAAAAAGCCGTGGCCTGGTGTTGATGAGAAGACATCTTCTTCTGGTTTTGGGCTGCCGGGGTTGAAGATTTTGCCGCCGCCAGCGATGGGGAGATAGACATATTGCTTCCTTGGTATTGGCCGTAGAAACCGAAGTGCGGATCAAAGACGCGCGCAAGTTAGGTTCCGGTCTCAATTTTCATGGAGGCCTCAGATGGCAATTCCCAAAAAAGCTAGCATATCCCCTGTC
Organism: Pseudomonadota bacterium; assembly: GCA_040384785.1. Taxonomy (GTDB): domain Bacteria; phylum Pseudomonadota; class Gammaproteobacteria; order Burkholderiales; family Burkholderiaceae_C; genus Allorhodoferax. Next base: position 71,999 of record JAZKIR010000032.1, on the reverse strand, counting down.
AATTTCGAATCTATCAGCGCCGCGTAGAAGCTATCGCACTACTGGTAAAAGAGCTTCTTACACCCCAAAGCCATGGTTTCATCGAGGAATTACATCTTTGGTCTGTTGCTCGATTTCGACCTCAATCATGGCCAATCGTTGGTTTAAACGCTTCACTTGTCGCTCGATGCGAGTATTCTGAATGTCAGCATGCAATGCTTTGATTAACAAAACAATCACAGTAATCAACAACAACAACGCAGGCGAGTAATTGACACCCGTTCGAGAGGCGACTGCATCGATAATTCCAGGCCACATCCCAAGCAGCGCAGCTAACATTGCTGCACCTAGCCAAAAAAGTCCATGCTTCAGGTGAAGATGGTCGCGGCGCAACAGCCACATGATTGCGCCGGCCAGTCCCAATCCCAATAGCGCTGTTGTTGAATAAAATGAGGTCATATAACCCAAGTAAATTGTGTTCAATATTGAAATGGTGCGCTAGCTCTTGCGCGCGGATCGACCGGGCACCCGCCATCGCGAAAGACACAGCAATGTGGTGACCACCATGTAGCGTCCAACGCTTATCCAGGAATCAAAAATACGAGATTTTCCAGACACCCGCTCATTCATCGTCACTGGGACTTCAACAATCCGCAAGCCAGCGCGCCGCAACAATAGAAGCGTTCCCACGTCCTGGTAGTCAAGAAGAGTAGCCTCGCCACCGGAAAGGACAATCAGCGCCGCCCCGCTATAGCTGCGAAAGCCAGAAGTCAGGTCTGTCACATTCAACCCCGTCAAAAGTCGAAACCAAGCCCACGCAATGCGCCGGAGGCGGCTAGCCCGCTGAGGAAACGCACCAATTACCACATCCGCATCTGCGCCAGCTCCCAGCAGCGCAGGTAGTTCAGCAACTTCATGTTGCCCGTCAGCGTCCATGGTGATCACGCGGCTAAAACCCATACGAAGGGCGTAGCGAATGCCTGTCTGCATGCCGCCCCAAGCACCAAGTCCCAAGGTCGGCCGCAAAACCCGCGCCCCCGCGGCGCGAGCAATGTCACCTGTGCCGTCGTCACTCAGATCGTCGATCACCAGTACATCGTTGTATCCAGCAACACGCAAATCGTTCAACATTGCGCCTATGGTGCTGGATTCGTTGCGGGCCGGTATCACTATCAAAAGCTCATTTTTCCCGCGTGTACGCGTCCCCATACCTGTAGCGAGACGGTATTCGCGCTGCAGCAATTTTGCGCTTTGTGCCACCGTAAATTCTCTTGCAAAAGCCTGCTGCCCCGCTAATCCCATTGCTCGGCGAGCTTCAGGATGATCCCGCATCCATCGAGCGCCTAAGTGCCAAGACAGCACGTCATCCGCGGCACAGGTTCGACCACATCCGCTTTGCTCTACTAGCCAGCCCATGCCTGACCCGGGCAGATCGCTCACCAAGCACGGCTTGCCATGGGCCATGGCCTCCAGCAGTACCATTCCAAACGCCTCAGTGCGCTCCCGCGAAGCCAGACAAAACACATCGCACGATGCCAGAAGTGCGTGCTTTTCAGCCTCGGTCACGTGACCCAACAATCGCACACTACCTGGCATCCCATCCATGCCGTGGTGGTCTATTTGCGCCTGCAACTGTTCACGCAACTCGCCGTCTCCCGCAATCAGTAGTTGAACACCTGGCTCTTTCAGCGCCATAGCAATCAATGTCTCGAAGCCTTTGTAGTAGGTCAACCTTCCAATGGAAAGAAACCTCAATGCCCCGTCTGCCCAGAACCCACGCGAAGAGTCGGCAGTTGCCGTAGGCGGTCGCAACCCCAAGGGCACGACCCCGCATTTGCTGCGCCACTCACTTAGTGGCTCACTGGCGTCCAAATAGGGCGGAGAGGTAACCACAATTCGGCGGGCCTTGGCCAGCACCGCCTGTTCAAAGGGACGGTACACGCCGTACGCCAAAGCCAGCGCACTGCGTAAACGCGAAACCACCACATCCGAGTGCCAATGCACGATCCAAGGCAGGCCTTTTGCCGCTCCCAACGTGAGCGCCCAGAACACAGAGTTATTGGGCATGTGCAAATGCAGCACATCGGGCTGGTACCTATCAATTGCACGGCGCAAGGCATTGCGATAGCCCAACGCAATCGGTGCGTACAACACCTGCGCTTGAACGGGTACACGCCACAACCAAGGCGGGTCTTCGGCCAGCGCATCGCCGTGCACCAAAGCACAGGCCTGCATTCCCATGGCCCGCTGAGCCTCAATTAGGTCGGCCAAATACACTTCCATACCGCCCGGATGCGGTGGAAAAAACTTACCTAGATGTAGAACGCGAACGGGTGGCATTGGAAACGGCTATAGCGAGAGTGGCTCGCCTTTTTTTATGCTTTCCTGCACCTGTCGATACACCGCATTGCCAGGGTCGAGTTGCACTGCCTTCGCAATATCAGCCTGCGCATCCACTTTGTTGCCAAGGCTATGCTGCGCTAGAGCTCGCCCGTAAAAAGCAAGGGCATCAGGCTTCGCAGCCATTAGTGCATTGAAGGTCTCGAGCGCACCGCCAAGATCCTTGAGCCCAAGACGTGCCAGCCCCAGGCCCATTAAATAGCGCGGTTGCTTAGGATGGCGTGCCACTAGCACCTCTAAATCAGTCTTGGCAAGGGCAAAATTCTTCAGCTGAAGCGCACCTTCAGACCTGCGCGAACGTGATTGCTCCACCAGCTCATCAGAGAGCGTCGAACTTAGCGCCTTGGAGTAGCTTTCCACGGACTCAGGTAGCAGATGCAAGGCGTACTGAGCCTCCCCTTTGTAGAAGTACAGCACATTTCCCGAAAAACCCGCGGACTGAGCCTGCTGCAATAACTGAAGTGCTTCCTTGGAGCGCCCCAAAGCCTGATTCGCCACTGCCATTTCAAATAATGCCTCACCGCCAACCGCACCAAGCGCCTGGGCGGCCCTGAAGTCGCTAATAGCCCGATCAAACTCAAAACGCTTCATCCGATCCATGCCGCGGTATACGAACGGCCGAGCACGACCAACTGCATTTGCTGATCCTGGCAGCGCGGTCTTTTCGACGGCATCGGTCCAAACCACCATGTCATCGCGCATGGACAGGACTCGCTCAGCCGCCCCCATGCTCAGCACGAGTCCAATCACCACGGCCAACTTATACAAAGTGCCAGGTGAAAACCCAGTCAAAAGCACGGCGACCAATGCCGGAATAGGGATAGCCCACAAATAACTGCGGTAGAGCACAAACGGGTCTTGCACCCACACCGTTGCAAACTCGGTCCAAAATAGCACGAGCGGGAAAAGCAGACAAAGGCCAACGAAGCCCCATACGTCACTTTTGCGCAGTACGGCCGCCGTGGCGGCAACAAGCAACACAACATAGGCCAATGCACCCACCACTTGGGGCAGGGCCGTCAGGGTCAAGGGGAATGGGGGGTGCATGTCGATCGACATCCAACCCGGATAGGGCAGCAGCCACAGAGCGCCATAATAAAAAAACAGTGCAGCCTCGTTCAACACGCTCAGTGCAAATATCTGTCCGACTGCGCCGGGTCGCTGCCTGTCCAGTTGCGCAGCTAACTCTCGCGAGGCGCTGTCAAACATATGCCCTAGCATGTCCGGATAGATATTGACCAATACCAGCAGCATCAGCCCAAGCAAAACGGCTGCAACGGCGAGCATGGCAACGGCACGCTGCCAATTGGGGCGCGCAACAAATACATACAAAGGAAGGAGCAACGCAGCCAGCAAGAACGCATGTTCTTTAGACAACACTGCCAGCCCAAAACACAGCAAGGCCAGAACTTGCCACCCCGGCTTACGGTGTACTAGCCCAAGAACAAACGCCCAACAGGCCAACACGCCAAACAGCGTCGCCATTACTATGGAGCGTTGTATCAAGTACCCTACAGCGTAGGCCGCGACAGGGTGCAAAGCAAATACCAGGACGCCGACCCGCAACGCGGCCAATTGCGAAGCCGCAAAACCGGGAGCGTCTACAGTATCTTTTGCGTAGGCTATTCGGGGCAACAACAAGGCAAAAAAGCGATACAGCGCCCAGCAGGTACCCAAATGCAGCACCACGTTTACGCCTCTTTGCAAGGGTATATTTTCACCAAATAGCGCTTGGACCCAAACGAACGATCCGTACGACAGCATTCGCGCCTTGAATTGCAGCAAACTGCCGTAGCTGTCAAACACGGTCGCGTCCACTAGGCGTGCATCGTCAAATACTAGCTGGTTGCCAAGCCCTAGGGCATAAACGACACTAACTGCCGCGAGTAACAGGGCTGCATAAACCCATGCAGGCCCATTCTTGAATGAAGACGTCACAAATTCAACCCCGGTTTAATGGGCCAACCCCTGGCCCACGCATACAAGTGTAAACGGCCGATGTATCCTCGCCTCACGCACAGACAGCGCGCTCAATCCTTAGAATGACATACAACCGAAAGAGACCTTCATGCCAACTTTTTTGCATATCGGATGCGGCAACCTGCGCAAAGAAAATACCACCCCTGGATTCGACAAGTCTGACTGGGCCGAAGTGCGCTTGGACATTGACCCTGCGGCCAAACCTGATATTGTGGGGACGATGCTCAATATGAGCGGCGTAGTTACAGCGTCCATGGACGCGATTTTCTCAAGCCACAATATTGAACACGTTTACCCCCACGAAGTGCCCGTGGCACTCGCCGAGTTCAAACGGGTGCTAAAAGCAGACGGTTTTATCGTCATCACATGCCCAGATTTGCAGTCAGTATGCCAATTAGTCGCAGATGACAAACTATTTGAAGCTGCCTACGACTCTCCGGCGGGCCCCATGGCACCGATAGATATTTTGTATGGGCACCGGAGATCAATGGCTGCAGGTAATTTATTTATGGCGCATCGCTGCGGGTTTACGCTAAGGGTGCTTAGTGGCTCACTGGTTGAGGCGGGCTTTTCAAAGGTTGCTGCGAGAAAAAGGGGATACCCCCATTTCGACCTATGGGCGGTAGCTTCCGTAAATGACCGCCCCGATGCAGAACTTCAAGCCGTAGCGGTGCAGCATATTCCAAGGTGAAGGCACCCGCCACCGCTGCTTCCCCCCTTGCTAGGGAGCTTTTTTAGCGCCACGTTACACTACTGCGCGGCAGCCACGCTGCCGCATCGTTCGCCAGGGGAACGCAGTGAAGGCCCCGACAGAGAGTTACTGAATATGAATCCATCATTCGCCGATCAACACCACAACACCATTGCGGTCATTGGCCTTGGTTATGTCGGCTTGCCCTTGGCGGTGGAGTTTGGAAAACACCGGCCGGTCATTGGGTTTGATATCAATAGCCACCGCATAGACGAACTCCAATCTGGCATTGATCACACGCTGGAAGTAACACCAGAAGAATTACAACACGCGACACAATTGCGCTTTAGCGATAAGTCAGAGGCGCTTCGGCAGGCAACGATATTTATCGTTACTGTGCCCACCCCTGTAGATCAGGCAAACCGGCCTGATATGACCCCGCTTGTCAAAGCCAGCGCTACGGTAGGCGGCGTGTTGAAGAAGGGTGACATCGTCATCTATGAGTCAACCGTCTACCCGGGAGCAACCGAAGAGGTGTGCGTGCCCGTGCTGGAAAAGCAATCGGGCCTGCGCTTTAACCGCGATTTTTTTTGTGGCTACAGCCCCGAACGCATTAACCCCGGCGACAAAGTCAACACGCTGACCACTATCAAGAAAATTACCAGTGGAAGTACCGCTGAGACCGCCGAGGCGGTGGACAAGCTCTACGCGCAAATCATCACTGCGGGCACGTGGCGCGCCAGCAGCATTAAAGTGGCGGAAGCGGCCAAGGTCATAGAAAACAGCCAACGCGACCTCAATATCGCCTTTGTGAACGAGCTGTCTGTCATTTTTGACCGCATTGGCATTGACACCCTGGAAGTGTTGGAAGCAGCGGGCAGCAAATGGAATTTTTTACCATTCCGGCCCGGCATGGTTGGTGGTCATTGCATTGGCGTGGACCCGTACTATTTGACACACAAGGCGGAAGAGATGGGCTACCACCCCCAAGTCATCCTGGCAGGGCGTCGAATCAATGACAATATGGCCCGCTACTCTGCCCGCAACGTGATCAAACGGATGCTTGGCAACGGCATAGACGTGGCACGGGCCACGGTTGGCGTAATGGGCATTACTTTCAAGGAAAATTGCCCCGATATTCGAAACAGTAAAATTGCAGATTTGGTTAAAGAACTGCAGGCATGGAATGTCAAAACTGTAGTCATGGACCCTTGGGCGGACCCTGCTGAAGTACTGAACGAATACGGAATTACTTTGGGCAGCATCAGCACTGACCAACCCGTAGATAGCCTGATCGTAGCAGTAGGTCACCAAGAATTCCGGCAACTTACCCCTTCCCAGTTAATCGGTTTTTGCAAACGCGACCATCAGCCCGTGATTGGCGACCTAAAGAGCCTCTTCGACCGTCACGAGCTTGCCGCCAAGGGTTTTAACGTTTTCCGCCTTTAATTTATCAGAGAAAACGGCTAAGCCCGCTGCGACGCGCGCGAACGCCATTTGAGACGGCAGCCCAACCAATCGTGAAAGCCTGAGCATGCGCCACTTCCCCTCCCCCATTCTTGACAGAAAAATTCGATTCGCACTTGTGGGCTGTGGCCGTATCGCCCAAAACCACTTTGCCGCGCTGCAGCAACATGCCGACCGCGCCGAATTGGTCGGGGTTTGTGACGTTAATCCTCTTGCCCTTGAGGCCGCCGCCAAACTTACTGGTGCAAAACCTTATACCAATCTAGACAGCCTGCTTGCAGACACCACCGCCGACATTGTTGTGCTCACAACCCCTAGCGGGCTACATCCAGATCAGACGATTGACATCGCGGCCACTGGGCGGCATGTGATGACGGAAAAACCGATGGCCACCCGCTGGCATGACGGTCTTCGCATGGTCAAGGCTTGTGATGATGCCAACGTGCGGCTTTTTGTGGTCAAACAAAACCGTCGCAACGCCACTTTGCAGTTGCTCAAACGGGCGATCGACCAAGACAGGTTTGGCCGTATCTACATGGTCAATCTCAACGTTTTTTGGACTCGCCCGCAAGAGTACTACGACAGTGCCGCTTGGCGAGGTACTTGGGAGTTTGATGGCGGGGCTTTCATGAACCAAGCCAGCCACTATGTTGACCTGCTTGACTGGCTGATCGGCCCCATCGAGAGCCTTCAAGCCTACACGGCGACATTAGCCCGAAACATCGAAGTTGAAGACACCGGCGTCATCAGTGTCAAATGGCGTTCTGGCGCTTTGGGCTCCATGAACGTCACCATGCTCACCTATCCCAAGAACCTGGAAGGCAGCATTACCATTCTGGGAGAAAAGGGAACCGTTCGCATCGGTGGTGTGGCCGTCAACGAAATTCAGCACTGGGAATTCTCAGAGCCGCATGAAGACGACGAGGCTGTCAAAAAGGCAAGTTATGAAACAACATCAGTCTATGGATTTGGTCACCCGCTGTATTACAACAATGTGATTGACGTTTTACGTGGCACGGCCGACCCCGAAACCGATGGCCGGGAAGGTCTCAAGTCATTGGAAACATTGATAGCCACCTACCTATCGGCCAGAGATGGCAAGCGCATTGCGCTGCCGCTGGACTACTGAAATGCCTACGACCATCCACCCCACGGCTATCGTGGACCAAGGTGCCTCCATTGGCGATGGCACGCGCATATGGCACTGGGTTCATGTCAGCGAAAAGGCCCAGATTGGTAAAGATTGCTCATTGGGCCAGAATGTGTATGTCGGAAACGATGTGTGCATTGGCAATAACGTCAAAATCCAAAATAACGTGAGTGTTTACGATGCCGTCACCTTAGAGGATGACGTGTTTTGTGGCCCTAGCATGGTATTTACCAATGTTTACAATCCACGCAGCGCAGTGGCCCGCAAAGCAGAATACCGGCAAACCCTCGTCAAGCGCGGTGCCACCATTGGCGCCAATGCGACCATCGTCTGCGGCGTCACCGTTGGTGAATACGCCTTCATTGGTGCTGGTGCCGTCGTCAACAAAGATGTCAAACCCTATGCGTTGATGGCGGGTGTTCCTGCCAAGCACATTGGCTGGATCAGTCAACACGGTGAACGCCTGAATCTACCACTCCTTGGCGATGGCCAAGCCAAGTGCCCTGCGACGGGAAGAGACTATTGGCTCATCAATGGTTCCGTCGAAATCGCCCCCTGATCCCCCCTACATTCAATTTGCCAAATCATGGAATTCATTGATCTCAAAAGCCAGTACCAACGCCTGAAAACCCAAATTGACACGGGAATTCAACGCGTGCTGGACCACGGCCAATACATACTTGGTCCTGAGGTGGGTGAATTGGAAGAGCGATTGGCCGCGTACACGGGCGCAAAGCACTGCATCACCGTCGCGAATGGCACTGACGCGCTGCAGATTGCCCAAATGGCGTTGGGAATCGGTCCTGGCGACGAAGTTATCACTCCCGGTTTTACCTATATTGCGACTGCAGAGACAGTAGCTCTGTTGGGCGCAACGCCGGTTTATGTGGACATTGATCCCAAGACCTACAACTTGGACCCTGGCGCACTAGAGGCAGCCGTCACCCCGCGTACAAAAGCCATCATTCCGGTCAACCTGTATGGCCAATGTGCCGACTTTGACGCCATAAACGCCATTGCGGCCAAACACGGTATACCGGTTATCGAAGACGCAGCCCAGAGTTTTGGCGCCAGCTACAAAGGTCGCAAAAGCTGCAATCTGACAACGATTGCATGCGCCAGCTTTTTCCCCAGCAAACCGTTGGGATGTTATGGCGATGGCGGCGCACTGTTTACCAATGACGATGAACTTGCTACCGTCATGCGGCAAATTGCACGCCATGGGCAAGACAGGCGCTATCACCATATTCGAGTTGGTGTTAACAGCCGTCTAGACACGATTCAAGCCGCCATTCTGTTGCCGAAACTTGCAGTGTTGGATGAAGAATTGCTTCAGCGCCAACGGGTGGCAGATAGATACAGACGGTTGCTCGACGCGCAGGGCATGCTCGCCACACCGTATATAGAGCCATACAATTCGAGTGCTTGGGCTCAATATACCGTTCGTGTGGATCAGCGTGACGCAGTGCAAGCTAAGCTCAAAGTGGTGGGAATCCCCACTGCAGTCCACTATCCAATACCGCTGAATAAACAACCAGCTGTTGCAAATCCAAACTCCATTCTTCCGGTAGGCGACCAAGTGGCCGCGGAGGTTATGAGTTTGCCAATGAGCCCATTCTTAACTGAATTGGATCAAGATAATGTGGTGCGATCGCTCTCGCTACTCTAAGCAAAAGCGAACGAACATGCCGACGCAATGCTCGATAGACTGTAAATACCGAATGTCAATCAATAGCTAACTTAGACGAGGATCTTATGGACATCAATGGAAAAAAACTGGTCATAGTTGGGGGAGCCGGTCTTATCGGTTCCCATACGGTAGATCGACTCCTTCAGGAGGACGTGAAAGAGGTCGTGATTTACGACAACTTTGTGCGCGGCCGTGTTGAAAATCTAAGTAATGCACTAAAAGACCCGCGAGTGAAAATTTTCGAAGCAGGTGGCGACATACTGCAAACGGATATTTTGGAGGCAGCATTTGATGGTGCGGACGGCGTATTCCATTTGGCAGCGCTTTGGCTGCTTCAATGCCACGAGTATCCCAGGTCGGCATTTGACACAAACGTAAGAGGTACATTCAACGTCATGGAAGCGTGCGTCAAAAAGGGCATCAAGCGCCTCGTCTATTCGTCATCCGCGTCGGTCTACGGCGATGCCGTGCAGGAGCCCATGACAGAAGATCACCCATTCAATAACCAAAATTTTTACGGTGCCACAAAAATTGCGGGCGAAGCGTTTTTGCGCTCGTTTCATCATCGCTACGGTTTGAACTATGTCGGTCTGCGATATATGAACGTCTATGGCCCTCGGCAAGACTATCACGGCGCCTATATCGCCGTCATCATGAAGATGTTGGATGCGATCGACAAAGGCCAGAGCCCGACCATCATGGGAGACGGATCCGAGGCATTTGATTTCGTAGCAGTTGAAGACTGTGGCTTGGCGAATGTGTGTGCGATGAAGGCTGAAGCAACAGACCGTTTTTACAACGTGGGTACTGGTAAGCGAACATCGCTAAAAGAGTTGGCGGAAATGCTTCGCGTATTGACCAATTGCGACAAGCCCATCAACTTCGCTCCGCGTAGCCAAGCCACTTTGGTTCGCAATCGCATCGGTTGTCCAAAGCGCGCAACTGCAGATCTTGGCTACACCGCGAACATTGATTTGAACGAAGGACTAAAGCGTCTGATCGATTGGCGGATTAATCACAAGGCAGAGGTTGAGTCCAGGCGCAAGGCAGTTGGCCTTTAATTCATAAGGTAACGCTCAATGTGTGGAATCGCAGGAATATTGCATAGGGATGGGCGTCCAGCTTCTGCGATTGCCCTGAAACGCATGACCGATGCCATCGCGCATCGCGGGCCAGATGGGGAAGGCAGTTTTGTTGAAGGGCCGCTGGCCCTGGGCCATCGGCGATTGGCAATTATCGACTTAAGCCCTGCCGGCCATCAACCGATGGCTACGGACGACGGCCGATACGTCTTCACCTACAACGGGGAGGTCTATAACTTCAATGAATTGCGTATTGAGTTGGAAGCTAAGGGCTATTGCTTTCACTCCCGTACCGATTCTGAAGTGGTACTCAAAGCGTTAGTGGAATGGGGGCGTGATGCACTCAAACGGTTCAATGGCATGTTTGCCTTTGCGCTGTGGGATAAGCGCGAACAAACACTATTGCTGGCACGAGACCGTTACGGCATCAAACCGCTGTATTACGCCAGCGTTGGCAACGTCTGCGTCTTTGGTTCTGAGATCAAAGCACTGCTTGCAAGCAATGAGTTGACCGCAGGTATGAACAAACAAGCCCTGCAGGAATATTTAACATTTCAAAACTTCTTTACTGACCAAACCCTGTTCGACGGCGTACATCTGCTGCCAGCAGGATCGTCGGCGCTGGTTTCTAGAGAGTCAATTTCAATTGAAAGATATTGGGACTATGACTTTACAGAGCCCGAAGGCAGCATTGATGAGGCTGAGCTCATAGAGGAACTTGACCGGCTATTTCAGCAAGCCGTATCCAGACAACTAGTTAGTGATGTTGATGTCGGTGCGTATCTCAGCGGAGGTATTGACAGTGGATCGGTTACCGCAATTGCGGCCAAGGAGCTTCCCTATATTAAGTCATTCACCTGTGGTTTTGATTTGAATTCGGCGTCGGGCGTCGAACTCGGCTATGACGAAAGAGCAATTGCTGAGTACATGTCTTATATGTTTAAAACTGAACACTATGAAATGGTACTCAAAGCTGGAGATATGGAACGTGTGATGCCGCGCCTTGCTTGGCACATCGAAGAGCCCCGTGTCGGCCAAAGCTATCCAAATTTTTACGCAGCCCAACTGGCCAGTAAGTTTGTCAAAGTTGTCTTGTCGGGAACTGGTGGGGATGAGCTATTTGGGGGATACCCTTGGCGCTATTACCGGGCGGTGGTCAACGATAACTTTGAATCTTATATCGACAAGTATTACGGCTTTTGGCAGCGGCTTATACCCAATAAATTGATGCCAGATGTTTTGGGGCCAATCTGGAATGATGTTTCTCATGTCAACACCAGAGACATTTTTAGGGGCGTGTTTGCGAGTCATAGCGCATCGTTGACGCGTCCGGAAGACTACATCAATCATTCGCTCTATTTCGAAGCTAAGACTTTTTTGCATGGCCTCCTTGTGGTGGAAGACAAGCTGAGCATGGCGCATTCACTTGAAACAAGGGTGCCTTTCCTTGACAATGACTTGGTTGATTTCGCGATGAAACTCCCGGCTCGGTTGAAACTGGGTAATTTGGGTGACGTCGTGAGGCTCAATGAAAATGAGCCTGGATCTAAAACTGCAAAGTATTTTCAGAAAACGAAAGACGGCAAACTTATTCTGCGGAAGGCCATGGAGCGGCATATCCCAAGAAAAATTGCAGATGCGGAAAAACAGGGGTTTTCGGCTCCTGATGCCAGCTGGTTTAAAGGCGAGAGTATTGACTATGTCAGAAAGAAACTCTACCGCGGACATCCGCGAATTTTCGAGTTTTTGAACAAAAATACAGTGCACACACTGGTGAATGAGCACCTTGAAGGGCGCGAAAATCGTCGATTATTAATATGGTCGCTTCTGAGCTTGGAGAAGATGTTGGAAAGCTTTGAGTTTTAGTATGCGGTTACTCACACGATGTGCGTCAGACTTTTCACAACTAATCCTGTTATTAACGCGCCATAAGGACCTCATTTTCGAAATGGCCCGCCGTGAGGTCTTCGATCGATACTCGGGGCAAATACTAGGGGCATCGTGGGTGATTGGGCACCCACTATTTTTAATGGGGTTGTACGTTTTCATTTTCGCTTTTGTATTTAAGCAAAATTTTGGGGGAACGGCTGATTTACCTTTTGATTACACGACCTATCTTCTCTCCGGCCTGATCCCATGGCTGAGCATTCAAGAGGGAATGGTAAAAAGTTGTTCGACCGTCTCGGGAAGTTCTGCCTTAGTCAAGCAAACTATATTTCCGATAGAGACACTACCAGCGAAGAGCGTCCTGTCTTCGCTGATATCACAGCTGGTGGGCTTTGTTCTATTGATTTCGTATGTATTGCTCAACTTTAACTGGGTGCCATGGACATACGCACTTTTGCCAGTAGCAATATTGATGCAAGTCGGAATGATGCTCGGAATAGCTTTTTTTCTATCGGCGATAGGTGTATTTGCAAAAGATACAAAGGATGTTATCCAACTTTTTGCAACAGCAGGTGTATATTTACTGCCAATATTCTATCTACCACACATGGTCCCCGCATTATTTAAGCCATTACTCTACCTTAATCCATTTAGTCACATAATTTGGTGTTATCAGGATATTTTGTATTTTGGACGAATCGATCACCCCTGGTCATGGGGATTTAATATGCTTTTTTCATTCTCTGGCCTCATAATCGGATATAGAGCATTTAGACTTATGAAACCTTCTTTTGCTAATGTTTTATGAGGACTCCCGTAATATCAGTGGAGGGCGTATCCAAGGCATACGAGATTTATCAAAAGCCAGCAGACATGATGCTGGAGTTAATTACAGGTAAACGACGCCATGATCTTTTTTGGGCACTGAGAGATGTATCCTTTGAGGTTCATGAGCGAGATCGTATAGGAATTATCGGTGCCAATGGCTCTGGAAAAAGTACTCTACTAAAAATCATTGCTGGCAACTTGCAACCCACATCAGGGACGGTAAAGGTTCACGGCAATATTTCTGCGATGTTAAGTCTCGCCACGTCGCTAAACCTCGAAGAGACCGGTTTAAGTAATATTCGATTTAATCTATTGTTAAACGGATGTCCCAAAAATCGGATTGAAGAGCTAGCCGATGAGATCATCGATTTTACGGAGCTCGGTCCGTTCATTGACCAGCCAGTAAAGACATATAGCTCGGGCATGAACGCAAAACTGGCATTTGGAATTGCTACGGCCATTGAACCTGAGATTCTCATCGTTGATGAGGTGCTAAGCGTGGGTGATGCCTACTTTGTCGGCAAGGCAATGAAGCGAATGACTGATCTTTGCAATCGAGGCAAAGCGTTAATGTTTGTAAGCCATTCGATCACAGCAGTTCAAATGCTCTGTAATAAAGCCGTGTGGATGGAAAATGGGTCGATTCGAATGAGCGGGCGCATTGATCAAGTACTTAAATGCTACGAGGAAGATGCTAGACGTGCTGAGGACGAAGCCGTCCGAGCGGTCAATGCAAAGAAGAGCAAGGAACGATTAGATGGCAATCTAATTTCTGATCGAGATCTAGTTACTTCATTGTGGACACTTCGATTAATCCATTCTCTCTCGACCAAGAATTCGGCAGCAACATATTTTGTCAGAAAAATATCTGTTGCAGTGGAGGGGAGTGAGTTTGTAGATCTCTCCTTACAGCATGGCGCGCCGACACAGGTGGGTGGACTTTCGATTCGAGTTGACCTTTTGGACTCCGCCTGGGGGCGATTGTACGAACGGAATGGATTTACTTGCAGGGTACTAACCCCCCGTACCGGGAAATCTCATGGTGGCCGAATTGTTTTCGATCATCCAACTGGCGAGATTGGTTCTTATCATGTCAAATTGAAAGTCCAATTTTCAACGACCTCTTTGCATTCAGATTTGATCCTTGAACAGGCAGACCTGGAGCGAGCCGTTTGGACCAAAGTCCCGAGCCATGATGTGCAGTCTTTGGGTGACGGTTGGCATGAACTGGAGTCAGTCGCCACTTTCCAAGTAATTGATCCCAGTAGATTGCTCGAGGCAAGAAAGAACCTTGAAGCCTTAGTCCGACCACCAATCGAAATCACCAGTATTGAGGTATTTTGTGACGGTAAAAATACGGGCCTCGTTAACGAACGGCAGAATTTTCAAATTCGAGTAAAAGTTGTTGCTCGAACGAGAGTAGTCAAAGCAGACATAGGCATCAATATCTATCGGGCTGATGGCGTGTATGTTTTTTGGCAATCCAGTGGGCAGGCAAACGCTGATTTAGCTGACTTTCTTGGTGAGGCGGTGTTTGTATTTGACTTTTCGCCAAACTACTTTTCAATGGGCGATTATTACGTGGGCGGTTATTGTGGGAATGGTTGGGATCCCGTGAATAATTTCCCACATTCAGAGATTTTTTCCCAAAAAGTGAACGAGGCTAAATTTCAAATCAAGGGCGAATATGCCTCCGTGGCGTTTGGTCTGCTTAATAATCGAGTGGATGTAGATGTGATCTACGATCAGCGCTGCTAGTAACAAATATGACTCACTTATTCTCTTTTTGCAACGACTGCGATTTCATGTCTTTTCAGGGATACCGAGAGGTGCATGCAGTTTTGGATGAATTCCAACTTCCAGCGGGTGATTCCTTTTGGTTGTTCGACCCATCAGGGTCCGATATGGCACTGTTTACGCACGATCTTAGCAATAAGGGCCCTCGGCATGATGAAATCCTTGAGGAAATTCATGCGGGCCGCATTGACGTACTCCATAGCGCCGGGTCATATGGAGAAAAATTTAATCGAGGTTATCGGCCTAATCGAAAAATGATCGGGGGGGCGCTAGAGTATTTGCAGATGAATGGTGTTTCTCCAAAGATTTGGAGTAACCATGGCGATGTTTATAACTTTCAGAATTTGGGTGGCTCGCATCCTTCCGCACATCACCAAGGCGACCTGCCGGGATCTGAAGCCTATGTCTTAGATCTTCTTTTGCAGTTCGGCATAGAGTTCTTTTGGCTGGATAGATTGTTGGTGAGCGATGCCGAGATCGCCTACCGAATTGTAGGTACGGAATCTTCGAGAGATGGGCATCGTATCAATACCTTCACTAGATTCTCCGGCTTACCTGTTGGGCCGAACGGTCAGAATTTGGCGCAGCAGCTATCAATTTCCAACTTGGAGTCGCTACGCCGCAACCAGCAGTCGACCGTCCTATATCAACATTGGGGATGCGACCACGACGAAAACAATCACGCATTTACGCCCGAACCAGGCAAGACTCTCGGCGGTGCTTCAATTGAGGCTTTGCGGCGATTGGCGGAAGCGCATTCCGCCGGATCAATTCGCGTTTGTGGTCTCTACGAGTTGTTGAAGTTGGAGCAAGCGCGACCATTGGGAGATGACGCGCAGCGCGTCGGCTCAGTTGTGGTAGCACCAGATCAGACCAAATCCGATAATTTTTACTTCAATCAATATAACAAGCACTCTGTCGGGTATTTTAAGTCGCGACTGGAAAATCTTCAAATCACAGGTACCTCCGCGTTGGACGCCGGTTGCGGTGTTGGCCAATGGTCATTTGCATTGGCGGACATGGGTTTTCTTGATGTGGTGGGAATTGATGCGTCGGAACACGCGCTCAGTTATCTTGCACAGATGACAGATCGCCTGAGGCAGAGCTCTCCGCGTTTCGTGTCTGGGGATATTGAGAAGATATGCTATCCCAATCTGAGATTTGATTTCTTAGTTTCCTATGGAGTCATATTTTGTGCCCATGTCGACATTGCCTTGACAGAGTTTTTTAGAGTTCTCCGACCTGGGGGAAAGGCATACATCTGTTTGAATGCGGATGGCTGGTATCAATATTTGATTGATGTGCGATTTCGTGACAGCTCCATGGAAGTCAAACGCGCTTACGCTCTGCCACTCTGGAACGCCTTTTACAGCCGGGTTGGCGGTGTGGAAAGATTCAATCAATTGCTAGACAACTCAGGTACGAGTTTGAAACTGGATATTCAACACTCTCCGTTACCCGTCGCAGACGCACGGCAATTGTTACGACTTTTGGTTGGATCTGACTTGCAAAAATGTGCAGAGATCGTCGCGAGCTATTCCGACGATATTGCGCAATTGCTGGCGGAATTTTGTCGAGCGTGCTTTCATCGGATAAGCAAAGAGCGGTCATTCGGAAAACCCAACGGGGTCTTGCTGAATACTTCAAAACTTTCCGGCTTCTCAGAGGTTGTTAGATCTTGGAGAGCAAAGCTTTCGATACTGTTAGCTGGGATTGGTAACTTTACAAAAGAAAACCCGTTGAAAATGGAGCGCACTGCACCTTCTCATCTTGACTACATTCCATTTATTCAGTTGACTGGATCAACTCAAAATCGCGCTTATCAACCAGATGAATTTGAAAAACTGGCCCATTCGATTGGTTTTGAGGATTTTGAATGGGCGCCGGATGGCAGGCTAATGCGCACCGCTGGAGAACCCAGCGTTCACCCAATCTACGAATCAGACTATCGAGGTGCACCGGCTGTTTGGGAGTGCTTGCTTAGTCGCCCCGTATAAAATTACCAGTAGTTTTAACCTAAATAACATTGACGTCAATAGCCATTCGAGCTAGCTCGATTCGTTAATAATTCACATTCTCCGTGAGCAAACAAAAAACAGCCTCGATTGATAATACGCCTTGGGCGCATCCATTTCTTACGACAAACAATATCAAAAGATTTCGAAGCTATAGCGAAAAAATATGGGATATCGCACTATCTAACGAAGCAACTGGTATTCGACCACTGAATTGTGCATTTTCGGTAAACATGGCACAAAATATGTACAAATGGGCGAAACTCGCTGGGAAGTATAATGCTGATGCTACTTTATATCTAAATCCGCAAGATCAATCCGCAATTAGCAAACCGGAATGGGAGGAGTTTTCAGGTGAGTTTTCCGATGTCTTGGACGGAAAGGGATTTTTGGAGGAAAATGTCGGGCTAATACTCTATGCAAAGGTTATCCAACCTGAAAATGAAGGAGGTGAACTATGGGCCGCCTATCAGGATGAACTTCCTATGTATTCTTGGCGGCGTTGGGTCAAGAAAATCGTTGCATCAATTTCACCCGAGCATGGATTGACTTTATATTCCAGTCCGGCAGCTAAGGAGTTAAAAAAACAGAGTCCAAGCGTACGGCACTATTCGCTAATCCATTATCAGGGGGCGTACCCATATTTTAGATGGGCAAAACTTCTCGCAGATCACGACGTGATCTACATTGCGAGCACCCCCTTTCCTGCATATGCTAGTGGAAAGCCTTACTGCATTTGTCCAGTCGGCGGTGATTTGCAATTTGATTGCGGTCGCACCGATGATCATGGCGAAACCATGCGATTAGCATTTTCGGAAGCGACGTTTATTTTCGCAAGTAATCCGCATGTATTGGGGCATTGTCGTAGGCTTGGTTTTACAAACGCCCTCTATCTTCCGTATCCTATGGACAGCGATCATTACTGCCCGGGTGAGGGTCGGGCTAGAAATGAATGGAAAGATCGCTTTGGAGGGAAAATTTTTGTCTTGACTACTGCGCGAATTGATAGTCGAGTGAAAGGGCAAGACGACGATTTCTTTGACATGCTCGCGAAGATTTCGCGCGACAGGTCCGATGTTAGGTTTATATTTCTTGGTTGGGGCAACGACGCGGATAACTTTAACGAGCGCGTATCCAGATTGCAACTCCATGATCGCCTTATTATGCTGTCTCCCGTAGGGAAGCAACGATTACTGGACTACTATCGGTCATGCGACATCGTCCTTGATCAATTCGTTTATGGATATTTCGGTGCGACAGCATTGGAGGCTGCATCGGTCGGAAAACCGATCATTATGAATCAACGAATCGAACAGTATGCTCCTCTGTACTCGAACGATGTAGCGCCGGTATTGAATGCCAGCAATCATAAAGAAATTCGTGACCATTTGTATAGTTTGATTGACTCACCGAAGCTCCGTGATAATGTTGGCTCAGCTTTGCGTAATTGGTTGATTCGAAATCACGGCGAGCAAAGAACGGTGCCATTGATGCTCGCTTTGCTGCAATTGGCTGCGGACAAGGCTGTGTTGCCAAAGCACTTAGATAACCCTTTGCAAGATCCCCTTACCGCGACCGAACACGAATACCACATTCGCTGCCATCAATAAGGCCGATGTCCATGATTGAAGTCATCGAATTGCCCAAGACACTTGAACCAAGATATTCGGCATTCGTCGCGCAACAAGCTGAAGGAATGATCTACTGGACTCTTGAGTTCCGAGACTTTCTACAGCGAGTCTTGTGTGGAACTCCACGCTACTTTCTGGCTTTGGACGGATCTACGGTTGTTGGTGTGCTACCTTGTTTTGAGTCAACTCATGTCGAGTACGGGAAGCTTATCAACAGTCTGCCTTGGTTCGGAAGTCACGGGGGCTGTCTGGTGCAGTCGAGTGACCAAGCCTTGGTCCGAAAGGCGTTGCTTGATCGGTACCGAGAGCTGGTGAATACCCCAGAAGTTTCCTTCGCTACGCTTGTTCTTTCTCCCCAAGAGAACCTGGCAGCTAATGAGTATGCGGCTGTGCTCATTCCGGATGCGGTCGACGGAAGAATTGGTCAAGTTACCACACTCCCCATGAATGGCGCTGATATCGAAGACCGCTTGGAGAGCACCATTTCTCAAAAGACCCGAAATCTTGCTCGTAAGTCACGCAAGCAAGGCTTTGAATTGAGCATTGAGGATTGCGATGAGGCTTGGCGATTCCTCCACGAAACTCATGCTGAAAATATGGAGGGCATCGGTGGACGGGCAAAGCCCTGGGCACACTTTGTGGCAATGCGTGAAGCCATTCCATCCTACTGGCGACAACTGATGATAGCTAGGCTCAATGGAGAGCCCATAGCGGCAATGCTAATCTTCCGATTCAATCAAACAGTCGAATACATTACGCCCGTGATCAAGCACGAATTTCGCTCACTGCAACCACTTTCCTTTCTGATCTGGCACGGTATGCTAAACGCAGCTAGGGACGGCTTTCGTTTATGGAATTGGGGCGGCACTTGGGCGACGCAAACGTCGCTGCACCACTTCAAGGCCGGTTGGGGTACTACCGACCAACCCTACTCTTACCTGATACATGCCAAGCCGCGCGCCCTCGACGCCCTCCGAAAAGATCGCAAAGCGGTTTCTGATGCTTTTCCGTTCTATTTCACGTATCCTTTTCATTTGATCGAGTGAACACAATGCAGCAGGATCCGCACGAATCGCATAATCGCGTTGAGCGTTTTTCGAAGAGCAACGACGACGAAGCATTTTTCGCGTCACTTAATCGGGTGCTCAGCAACGCGGATTTGCCTTCGAGCACAGGCCCCAGTTTGGATGTCGGTGCGCTACCTATCATTTACATCATTGGTGCCCCACGCTCGGGGACAACATTGCTCTCTCAATTGTTGAGCCGTTACTTGCCGGTGGGTTACATCGACAACATAATCGCACGCTTTTGGCTACGACCACAGGTAGGCATTCGCTTATCGAGAGCGCTGCTTGGCCAAGCAGGTCGCGAGTCAATTGCATTTGATTCCAAACATGGGGTGACACAAGATATTTCCGGCCCACATGAATTCGGGTATTTCTGGAGACACTGGCTGGCACTGGATGGCGTGGAAACGCACAAGTTGGGACAATCCGCGCTCGATGCGCTTGATCTCCAGGGCTTGCAACAGACGCTTGAAGGTGAGCTGTTGGCTGAGTTCGCTTCGCCACTTGTTTTTAAGAATGTGATTTGCGGCTTTCAGGCTGCCGCGCTCACGCAAGCGCACCCGGCATCCCTATTTGTCCGAATTCAGCGGGATGCAGAAGATGTAACTCGATCAATTCTCAAGTGTCGCATGGAGCGTTATGGCCGATATGACGCATGGTGGTCACTGAAACCTAGCACCTATCCAAGTCTTGCCAAGCTTGACTCCCCTGTTCAGCAGGTGGCAAGCCAAGTGATAGATTGCACACGCGAGTTTGAACAAGAGTTATCCAAGCCAGGTGTCCGCTCGCTAACTATTGAGTATTCTGACTTGGTGCATAACCCCACCGGCATACTTGAGAAAGTCTGTGAGGCACTAAAAGCTTTCAACTGTCAAATCTTGCCATTGCCTATGCCGACGAATGTGTTTCGACAACCAGAAAAGATTCGGTTGCCAGAGCTTCTTGAAGCCGAACTTGCAGCTTCGTCCATACTGCATGAATTTTACAATTGACTGTATGTCTCAAGCAATGCGGGGAGATGGGATGGTCGATTCGTTGCGTCGTCGCTCTGACAACACTCAATGGCAGGCTCTTTCTGTCAAAAAGCTCAACAGAGCTCAGATGAAGTTCCAAAGGCCGGTCTGTATCTGGTTAACTGGTCTTTCGGGCTCTGGAAAATCAACGGTTGCAAATCTGCTGGAAAGGCGTTTGCACTCAGAGGGGCGACACACTTTTCTGATTGACGGAGATAACGTTCGACATGGTCTGAGCGGCGATCTAGGGTTTTCCGAGGCGGATCGCGCAGAAAATATCAGGCGAGTGGCGGAGGTTGCCAGATTAATGGTCGACGCCGGCTTGATCGTGATTGTTTCGTTGATCTCTCCATATCGTGCGGACCGTCAACTTGCCAGATCACTCTTCGACCAGAGTGAATTTATCGAGACATTCATCGATGCATCAGTCGACGAATGCGAGAGAAGAGATCCGAAAGGGCTATATGCGAAAGCCAGATGTGGCGAGTTAAAAAATTTCACTGGGATCGACAGCCGCTATGAGCCGCCCATATCACCAGACGTACATTTGAATACAATCGAAACCACCCCAACAGCTTGCGTAGACAAGCTGTGGAAAACGTTGCTCCCGCTAATCGCAAGCAGTGACACCACCCAATCTAACTGAAAAATCAAATTATGCAGATCGCCGCCCCAAAATTTGACGAAGAAGAAGTTGAAAAAGTACGAGAGTGCCTGGCTTCCGGTTGGGTGACACAAGGCCCCATGGTCCAGCAGTTTGAACAGATGATAGGAGCACGCCATGAGTCAATATATGCCCTGGCAACCACGTCTTGTACTGCAGCGCTGCACTTGGCCACGATGGCGCTTGAGTTGCAACCTGGGGACGAAGTAATCGTTCCAGCGTTTACCTGGGTTACATCTGCGCATTGTGCTGAATATGTTGGGGCCAAGGCAGTCTTTGCCGATATCGATCTCACAACATTCAACTTGGATCCGATTGCCGTCGAAGCAGCGATTACACCAAGGACCAAGGCGATCGTAGCGGTGCACCTCTTTGGCAAAGCGGCACCCATGCGGGAGATATTGGAAATTGCAAATCGTCATAACTTAAGGGTTATCGAGGACGCTGCGTGCGCGATCGGCACGCACTACGAAGGTCGCCCCATAGGTGCAATGGGAGACATTGGTTGCTTTTCTTTCCATCCTCGAAAGGTGATCACCACTGGGGAAGGTGGGATGTTGACCACCAATGATCCCAAGTTAGCCGAACGCTTGAAATGCTTCCGTAATCACGGGGCTACCGGGCCTGCATTTGGAGCCGATGCAAGCAAACCCTACACGATGAGCACGTTCGATTTACTGGGCTACAACCTACGCCTGTCCGATATTCAGGCGGCGGTCGGTATTGCGCAAGTAGGTAAGCTCGACCAGCTGTTGGCGGAGCGCAGGCGACTGGCATTGCTTTATTCAGAACTTTTTTCCGATATTGACGAGTTAGTGTTGCCGAGCGACGATCGGGGGCATACTTATCAGTCATATGTCGTAAGGCTTAAAAGCGGTGCCAAGCCAATTCGCAATTCCATAATGGAAGCGCTTGCTGCAAAGAACATCCAAACTCGGCCTGGCACACATGCCGTGCACCGGTTAGGATATTATGTAAATAAATACTCAACGGCAGCACAAGACTTTCCTAATGCCTGTATTGCCGAAGACTCTTCCATCACGTTACCAATATTTCCCAACATGACCGACGAACAGGTGGCGTATGTGGTTAAGCAAATAACCGATGCTCTTTAATTGTTTTGACTATGCAACTGGATACGGAGAATCAGGATTGGTTAGATAGTTTTACCGCTTCGAAAGGACGCAAACCACGTGTCTTGCATATTGGTAATATCGCAAACAACGCCTATAACAATGCAAAGTTGCTCAACGAAGCGGGCCTTGAAAATGATGTTGTCTGCTACGACTATTATCATATTATGGGATGCCCCGAATGGGAAGACGCTTATCTTTCGGGGGTAATTTCAGACGATTTTAAGCCCGACTGGATTAATCAGAATGTTTCAGAATTTGTGCGCCCACTTTGGTTCGTGCAAGGTCCTCAGAAATTGTGCCTAGACCATCTGCTCGCAAAACGATCAGGGCGTGCCGTTGAGGCAGAAAACTATTGGCTTCAGATTTCGATAGCGAATCTTACTAGTCGCCCGGCGGGAATATTCACTCGAATGCGTACTGCTTGGTTCGAGTTAAATAATAGAGGCAAGGATGTTCTCGGGAATATTAGCCGATTAAGCCGCCTGAATCCCGTTGTTGTTTTTTCCGATATCTATAATTCATCATTCACACGCAATATCGCACTAAATGTAATATGCGCCTCGACATTGATGTTTGCGTGGACCTTGATGCATATTGGGGTAAGAATCGCACAGAAGTTGAAGAAAAAATTTGGCATATATTCCGGTGTGCCGCTGACGAAAGGTGACTCTCGGTTTGATAAGAAGGTGGCCTCACTGGTCAGTGCTTGGTCAGACGAGTTCCCCGAGAGAGAAGATGTATTAACCCATGACGATCTAGCGGATTATCAATCTACTACGGAGCGTTGGCTGCAGCTTTTTTCATACTACGACGTAGTAATTGGGTACTCTACTGACGGGATATATCCACTATTGACTGGAACCCCTTTTTTTGCATTCGAGCATGGCACGATTCGCGAGATTCCATACCAAGCTACATCACAGGGTCGAAACGCGGCAATGACCTATCGGAATGCGGAACACGTTTTTGTCACCAATTTTGATTGTTTGAAAAGTGCAAACACACTTGCTCCTGGGCGCTTTACTCTCATTAACCACCCCTACGATGAGGACCATGGGGAACGCGTGACTGGATGGGAAGATTTAAAGTGGCGATTGCGGCTCGATTTAGACTCTGATTTTGTTTGTCTGTTTCCAACACGCCACGATTGGGTGCCTGGAACCGGGTATGCCGATAAAGCGAATGATGTATTTCTATTGGCACTAGCTGATTTAAGGAAGGCTGGTTTTCGCGTAGGCGCTGTATGCTGCGACTGGGGTGCCAACGTTGCGCAAAGCAAGGAATTGATAGCCAAGACCGGGCTTGCATCGCATGTTAGCTGGGTGAAACCCTTGGCTATGATGCAGTTTGAACAAATGGCGCGTGCTTGCGATTTAGTCGCCGATCAGTTTAAGCTGGGTGCATTTGGTGGCATAGTGTTTAAAGCAATGGCAGTTGGCGCGCCAATCCTTACCTATCTAAATGAAGCTCGCCTGCTGGAACAATATGCGGAAGTGCCCCCAGTCGTAAATTGTGCAACACAAAGCAGCATAGTTGAAAAACTAGGTGCGCTCTGTGCCTCGCCTGATAGGCTGATCACTCTGGGATCGGCCTCCCGTGCTTGGATGAAGAGATATCATGGAAAAAGGGATACTGTGAATTTGCAACTGAAGCAGTTTAGGAAACTAACAGAAAAACATGTGCTTGCAGGGTTCTAACCAAATTTAATAGAGATTGATGTTTATGAGTGAAGCCAGTCAAACCTTCGTCAGTTTTCAGGATAAATGGCAACAAAATAAGAAGCTTGCCTTTGATGAAACTTTAAAGGTTGGATCCGACATATTTTCCTGGATATTAACCCGCAACGGTTTTTCCTCGGAGACGGAGTTGCAGGAATATCTTGCCCCTAAGAAACGTATTTTGGATGCTGGGTGTGGTAATGGCCGTGTCACTGCATTGCTGCACAAATATGCATCTGAATCTGCCGAAATGGTCGGGATCGACTTGACAGCCGCAGAAGTGGCACGAGAGAACCTTGCATCGTATCCACGTGTTTCGATCGCACAAGGTGACTTACTAGGAGACCTTTCGGAAATTGGGCTGTTTGACTTCATCTATTGCCAGGAAGTCCTACACCATACATCAGACCCCAGAGCCGCATTTCTGAATTTATGCCAGCGGCTTGTGCCCGAAGGGGAAATTGCCATCTATGTGTACAAAATCAAGGCCCCTTTACGGGAATATGCTGACGATTTTGTGCGCGACCGTCTTTCTGGCTTGCCGTACGAGAACGCTATGGTGGCGATGCGGCAAGTCACAGAATTGGGGCGCGTCCTGTCGGCTCTAGAAGCCAAGGTTACTGTTCCCGATGTAGACATCCTCGGCATTGAAGGCGGTACTTACGAAGTACAAAGGTTAATCTACCACTTCTTTCTAAAGTGTTTTTGGAATCCTGAGTTGGATGCGGAAGCAAATGCTGCAATTAATTACGACTGGTATCACCCCCAGTTGTGCACAAGGCACACCTTATCGGAAGTTGAGGAATGGTTTGCTGCTGCAGGTCTGAGTATTTCGCATCGCTGTGTTGATCACTATGGAATAACGGTGCGTGGTCAACGAAGAGTATAAATAATGAATCAGTGTAAAAAACCGATATACGCTGCAGGCATTATAGGTTTTGAGCTATTTATTGTTGTCCTATCGCCGTTGTTAGTAGTTGCTCGGATTTTGTATACATTGCTTAACTGGGAGCGTATGAGTGTATGGACGGGGGCGCCAATTCTTACACTTTCCAGGAAAGCGGCTTCTGAGCGGCTCTTGGGTGTTCGTGCTATTTCAATAGTTCGGCAATCCTATTACATTACAAATGATTTCGACTTCGATATTTTGCGAGCTACACGCGGGAATGCTATCGGAGCTTTCTTGCTGACCTATATCACGTTTATGTGGATCTGCATTGCGGCCAAACGTGTTCATACCTTCGCGGATGGGGGATTACTTCCGAGCCTCAAGCGTCGCGAATTCAGCTTAGTTGAAATGGCGATGTACAAACTGCTCCGTATTCGGCAGTTTGTTTGGGTTTATGGGGCTGATGTCCGAACTCGCAGTAAAACCGTTGCGCTCGGAGAGCCAAATTGTTGCACCAATTGCACAGAGATTAATGTGGCTTGTATCTGCGATCAAGCTAAAGCGGATAGCAATATGCGGCGACTGTCCCACACGGCGATAGCAATTTTTTCAATGGGGGACATGATTGAATACACGCCAGGCAGCTACAACCAGTTGTACTTCTGGCCCCTGGATCTTACGGCCGATAGCGGCGCGCGATACATCCCTGTCTACCCGGCGAATGATCGCGCTTTGAACTTGCGAGTTGTTCACGCTCCAAACCATAGGGCGTTTAAGGGCACGCTTCATTTAGAGACCGCGGTTAAAAAATTGCGCGATGAAGGTGTAAAAATTGAACTGATCATGGTCGAAAAGATTCCCAATGCGCAGGCATTGACTATCTATCGCTCCGCAGATGTAATATTTGATCAGTGCATGATTGGCTTTCATGGATACTTTGCCATAGAGGCTATGGCACTGGGTAAACCTGTAATGTGCTTTATTCGCAAGCCTGAAGACTATCTATTGGCCCCAGACGAGTGTCCAATAATTAATACCCATGTCACAACCCTTATGGAGGATCTGCGCTACCTTGCTCATGAGGGCCGCTCCACATTGCCTGCAATTGGGCGTCGAGGCAGAGAATACGTTGCGCGCTACTACACCGAGCAAGCATTCTCTCAGCGGTTGGCCATTGCGTATCGCGAATACGGGGTGACTGCATGAGAGTGCTGGTGTTCGGTTCTGGCGGTTTTATCGGGCAACACCTAATTGCAAATTTGCAGCAGTCTGGGGAATTTGAGGTCATTGGTGCAAGTACACAAGATGGTCGTTCCATGGATGCCGCCGCTGGTCGTATCGCGGATGACTTTGAGCTCCCAGAGAATATAAATACTGTTATTTATCTCTCCCAATCGCCTTATTGGCGAGAGGGGGCCTCTCGCTTCGACCACGTACTGTCCGTAAACTGCGGCTCCGCAGTAAAGCTTGCCAGTCTCGCGCAACGAGCCGGCGCGAGCCGCTTTATATTCACATCAACTGGCACCGTCTATAGACCTTCATTTACCCCTCTTGATGAGCAGGCGGATTTGAATCGCAAGGACTGGTACGCTCTCAGCAAACTATTTTCCGAAGAAGCGCTGCTTAATATCGGAGGCACTATGAACGTCTCTTGCCTGCGCCTATTTGGTGTGTATGGCTCAAAGCAACAAGGCCGCCTAATTTCAAACTTGGCTAAGCGGATTTCAACAAAACAACCAATTGCGCTAGATAGGGACCTTTTCACCGGTCAAACTGAGGGGCTTCGGTCGTCCATGACACACGTAGACGACTTGGTCGCCGTATGCCGGCAGTTGATTCGAAGAGAATACCTTCCTCCGATCCTCAACGTGGCGAGTGATCAGGTCGCGTCAATACGAGAAATTGCAACAGAAGTAGGACGGATCCTGGGCCTGCACGTCAATTTTGAAGAGACAAATCGTGAGCTTTCAGGGCATTTCGTCGCAGATGTGACGAAGATGCAGAGTTTGGTATCGCACACGTTTCGCACACTGCCAGACGGCCTCTCGGGCATGAGTAGTCCAGGTGATCTGGGCTTAGTCTGATGGCGGCGGACTCTGCTGCGTTGCGCGTATTACATTTACCGACGGTAGTCGGCGGTCACGCGGGGCATCTTAGCAATGGCGAGCGAGCCCTAGGTCTACAGAGCGAGCTTCTGACGTTGGGGGTTGATAACCCATTTGGCTATCAAGAAGGTCGTTCGTTAAACATCAATGGTCGAACGACTGTGTTGGGTAAACTTGGAAAGTTGACTAAGGGCTTCATCGATGTACGAAGCAAGTACGATGTTTTTCATTTCAACTACGGCACATCCCTTCTTCATTCCCCTCGGTTCGGACTAAATCTTTTTGATGTGCCCTTTTACCCCGGCAGCTCCCGCCTTTTTGTAACCTACAACGGTTGTGACGCAAGGCAAAAATTTCCAACGATGACAAGCCGCAAATGGGCGGCCTGTCACGATAGCAATTGCTACGCCGGTCAGTGCAATTCTGGTCAATTGGATTTGCAGCGTCGCGCTGGCATTGAAAAGATGACGCAATATGCTCACCATATTTGGGCCGTGAACCCGGATTTGTTAAATTTTCTTCCCTCGGGAAAATCCTCTTTTCTGCCCTATTCCATATCGGTTGGTAATCGTTGGCCAATTCCACCAAATTGTGAAGGTGTTCTTAGAGTTGCCCACGCGCCCACGGATCGCGCCGCAAAAGGCACACAGCACGTGATTGACGTATGTCGAGCGTTAGCGGAGCGTTATCCGGGGCGGATTGAGTTGGATTTGATTGAAAATCTCGTCAGAGAGCGGGCGCTTGACCGCTTGCTGCAATGTGACGTACTAGTGGACCAGTTGCTGATTGGCTGGTACGGTGGTGTTGCAATTGAAGCGATGCTGTTGGGTAAAGCGGTCATTGTGCGTATCGAAAACGATGATCTCACCTATATTCCAGCACCAATGAGATCGCAGCTCAGTACAGCATTTATTCAAAGCGATCCCGATCGGCTTTATGCAACTCTAGAAGATTGCATATTGGAGCGACAGCGAGTGACGGCCGCGGCCAGAAGCGGACTTGCTTACGCGAAGCTATGGCATGACCCAATTGCGGTGGCCCGTATAACGGCAGCGGCATATCAAGCCGCATTTGCTCGCTAAGAGCGGGTACCGCTGATGTGTGGCATAGCCGGTAGCGCCCATTTCAACCCGGAATTGGTTGATGCTTCAACCATGATGAAGGCTATTGCGGCAATGTCTACGCGGGGCCCTGACGGTCGCGGAATAGCGCAGTATGACGTAAATGGGGGGACCGTGTGGTTAGCTCACTCGCGACTTAGTGTCATAGACCTCAGCAATGCAGGTCACCAGCCCATGAGTAGCGCGTGCGCGCGGTTTGCAATTGTTTTTAACGGCGAAATCTATAACTACAAAGAACTGCGTGCAGAGTTGGCGAGCCTGGGCCATGCATTTGTGTCGGCATCCGACACAGAGGTCCTTCTACAGGCATGGGCCGAGTGGGGGCCGGCTACGTTGCAGCGTCTGGTCGGCATGTTCGCCTTTGCTGTGTTGGACCAGCAAAGACAAACGCTAACGTTGGTGCGTGACCCTTTCGGAATTAAACCCTTGTTTTATAGCAAGCAAGGGAATGGCATAAGCTTTGCGTCCGAGTTGTCGGCAATGAAGGTCCTATCAGGGAGTAAGCCAAGTCTCAATGCTCAGCGTGCCTATGACTATTTGGTGCACGGTGACTACGATACGTCATCTGACACATTTGTTCAGGATGCTTACACGCTATCGCCTGGCCATGTATTGACGTTCGAACTGGAGACCCGCAGTGCAGCCGTGCATCGTTGGTGGCAACCCATAGTGCAGCCTGTACAGCGTTTGTCGCTAGACGAAGCGGCTCAGATGCTGCGTGCAAAATTTCTTGATAGTGTGCGACTGCAATTGCGCAGCGATGTGCCTTTGGGTGCGGCACTATCTGGTGGGATTGATTCGTCAGCCGTCGTATGTGCCATGCGCTATCTCGAGCCCGACGCGCAAGTAAATACCTTTAGCTTTATTGCGGAGGGAAGTGATGCCTCAGAGGAACGGTGGATTGACCTAGTCAACGCTCATACGCAAGCCACTGGACACAAGGTAGCAATACAACCAGGAGAGTTGGCCGCCGACCTGGATGATTTGATTGCCGCGCAAGGTGAACCCTTTGGCAGCACTAGTATTTATGCGCAGTACCGAGTATTCAAATTGGCCCGTGAAAGCGGCGTAACAGTCACCTTGGATGGGCAGGGCGCTGATGAGTTGCTGGCTGGCTACAGTGGCTATCCCGCGAAACGAGCGCACAGTCTTTTGGATGAAGGCCATTGGGCTGGGGCGTTGAGATTTCTGCACCAATGGGCCCAATGGCCAGGCAGAACGCTGGCAGAGGGCGTAAAAGCCACTCTCGCAGAGTATATGAACGACACGGTGTTCCAATCGATGCGTCAAGTCAATGGCGAACATTCTTGCCCCAGTTGGCTCGACGCCAACGCGCTGCACGACTTAGGAGTGAAGGTGCAGTTTCCCAGGCATGCGGCTGAACTATCTACGGCAGGGCGGCGCGTGGTCGCTGAGCTCGCGCAAACTTTGGTCGGAGCGGGATTGCCCGCCCTGCTGCGCCATGGTGATCGAAACTCTATGCGGTTTTCTGTTGAAAGCAGAGTCCCATTTTTAACAACTGACTTAGCAGACTTCTTGCTGACCTTGCCGGAAGAGTATTTGATTTCCGCCCAAGGCGAGACCAAGCACATATTTCGCATGGCCATGCGGGGTATCGTGCCGGATGTGGTGTTAAACCGGCGCGACAAAATCGGCTTTGCAACGCCCGAAAGGAATTGGTTGCTCCAAATGGCTCCACAGGTCCGTGAATGGTTGCGTGAGCCCATCGATGTGCCGTTTTTCAAGCAGGCCGAAGTATTGAGATCCTTTGACGCGGTTGTTTCGGGTAAGCTCCCTTTTAGTTGGCAAGTTTGGCGTTGGATCAATTTCACGCGGTGGCATGCACGCCACATGGGGCGCTGAAGATGCATAACGCAACCGGAAAACGGGTCATTATTCTAGGCACCCATTCCTTCGTGGATGGCGGTACCAAAGTCGGATCCCAGTACCTTGCCGAAGGCCTTGCTACGATGGGGTGGCAAGTTGCCTATGTGGCTACTGCCTCCTCACTAGTCGATGTTTGGGGGCGCAAGCGGCACCCACGCCTCAAGCGCGTATGGCTGGATGGGCAAGACTCGGCTGGCGTGACCATCGCCCCCGGGCTAACCGAGTTTGCATTCAAGGCAATTTTTCCGGCGCACCGTTTGTTTCTGCGCAAGCACTGGCAAATGACTACTTTTGGATATTTTTTACCCGCCTGGGTCGGCTCCGCCGTGTTTGACGTCTGCATCAGCGATGTGACCCCCAACATGGTCTTTCTACCATGGATAAAGGCGAAGCACAGCATATTGCGGCTGAACGACTGGCCCGCCGGATTTGCGCACGACCTGCACCATGTAGTTATCAAGCGCATGGAGAGAGGGTTACGTGATGGCTCATTTAGCGAGGTTTGGGCCGTATCCAACCCATTGGCCCGCTATGCAATGGACCTCAACCCAAAGAACAGAGTCGTTCTTATGCCAAATGGGGTGGACCTTGCTTCCAATGGCCGGTCAGACGTGCAGCCGTCACGGGAAAAGGACTCTGCCATCTATATCGGTGGCTTGACGGCATGGCTTGACTTGCCTTTGTTGCACCAGGTGGCCGCCCTGCTACCCCATTGGTCCATTCACATTTATGGTCCGGGGGTTGAACGCCTGCAGGCAACTGCGCCCAACCTGCATTTTCACGGGGCTGTCGGGCGCGCCGAGGTGCCCGCACTGCTAGCGAGCCATGAGGTTGGGCTTATTCCGTTTACCAACGCAGATGACCGCATGAAGTTTGTTGAGAGGCCGCTCAAGTTTTATGAATATGTTGTGACCGGCCTGGGTGTGGCCAGCACGGACCATGGCGCGCTGCGTATTGGCATGGGCGATCTTGCAAGATATGGCAATTCCCCTGAGGCCTTTGCCCAAGCCATAGTGGATGCCAGACAGCAAAGTTCCCAACGTGAACCGGAGTTTGCGCAGCAGTTTGCAAAAGAAAATGCATGGCCAGAAGTGATCAGCAAAGCCGAGCACCGGTTGAATGGATTGCTGCAAAGACACACAGGTATTGTGTCCATGAAGCCCAATAAACTGTTGCTCTACGACTATCTGCAAGTCGCTGGCGGGGCTGAACGGGTCACTCTCACACTTGCTGCTGCCCTGCCCGATTTTCAATGCGTGGTCAGCCGCACGTATGCCGATGCTAGGCCATTGCTTGAAAGATCGGATGCGCAAGTAGCCGAGCTCGGCAATCACTGGACACGGTTGCTAACTCGCATTCCCGAGGCGATGTTTAATTTCAGGGTTCGCGCCAAATGGGTAGACCAAGCTCAGGTTGTCTTTTACAGCGGCTTCTATGCCCCCCTTGCCGTACACCGTCAACGGAGCGGACTCCGCGTCTACTATTGCCACACCATCCCACGCTTTGCGTACGACTTGTACGAAGTCTCCAAGCTGAGCTATCCAAGACCTTTGCGTTGCCTGTTTAGCCTGTTCGCGAGCGCAATACGCTGGCAGTATGGAAGGGCCATAGGTTGCATGGATGTGGTGTTGGTTAACTCAGAGAATGTGAGAGCACGTCTACAGCGTCACCTTGGCGTTGACTCCCAAGTGGTGTACCCGCCGGTTGACACGGCTAGTTTTGAGTGGATTTCGGACGAAGGTTACTACTTGTCCGTTGCGCGGCTCACGCCTAACAAACGAGTGGATGTGATTGTGAAGGCATTCATGCGCATGCCGAACAGACGGCTAGTTGTACTGTCTGGAGGGCCAGAATTGGACCGATTGAAGTCGATGGCACTGGGATGCAAAAATATCCAGTTTGAAGGCTGGCAAACGGAGCAGTCGTTACGGCAATGGGTCGGCAAGGCGCATGCTGCCATTTATTTGCCGGTGGACGAGGATTTTGGTATGTCGCCAGTGGAATGTATGGCCGCTGGTAAACCAGTCATTGGGGTGGCGGAAGGGGGATTGCTGGAAACCGTGATACCTGGTCACACAGGTGTATTGATACACGGGCAACCAACCGCAGAGAAACTAGTAGCTGCGATGGATGAACTGGAAGCGATGGATCCTTCCAACATGCGCGACGCTTGCGAGAAGAGAGCGGCTCAGTTTAATGAAACAATTTTCATTGAGAAGATGACTGCACATCTGGGCTAGCTTCAAGGCTTAATGTTCGCGCGTTGTCCTGACCTTTGCACCATGTTTGCCATACCTTCCGATATGTGGCCTCTGCTTGCTGGGCCAAGGCCTGCCCATCCAAAAGCCCCGCTGCACCCATTCGCTCTCGAAGAGATGCACGCAGCTCGGCAAGCTTACCTAGGTCTTTTGCTAGCGCGACTGCAATCTCGACGTACTCATTAGGGCTCTCTGCCACGAGTTCTGACAACTCCATTCGGCTGAGGATGCTACGCCCTACCCTACTTGCAGCGGACTCACCGCAAAGTGTGACTACTGGCAACCCCATCCACAGCGCGTGGCATGTTGTTACGCCACCGTTGAATGGGTATGGATCTAAGGCGATGTCTACTTCTTGACCCAGCTGCAGATACTCATCCAATCCTGTCCAGCCTCTGATGTCTATTCGCGTCGCGGCGATCCCAAGATCGGCAAAAACTGAGCGAATGTCCGCCGCTAACTCTGGCCCACCCAGGCCAGAAGCCTGCAGTAGTAGTCGTGAATTTGGTACTCGTTTCAGGAGATGTCCCCACAGATTCAACATCTCTGGCGTAACTTTGACATAACTATTGAACGAAGCAAAGGTAATGAAGCCCCTCTTGTCGACCGGCCCTTTCCCAGGGATGGGGGTCGACGGTTCAGGTTTATACGCCGCGTAGAACCGGTCAAACCTGAGCAAAGTCTCCGAGTAGTGCTCGTTGCCGCGTACGAGCGGGTCCAACACATCGTCTGTTAAGCGGTAGTGAATAGCCTTTAAACCGGTGGTCACCGGAAAACCAAACCAGCTAACCTGCAATGGCGCTGGCTGGCGTGCAAAGACGGGGAGCCGATTTTGATCAGTGTGGCCAGAGAAGTCGACGAGAATATCAATTTCGTCTCGCCTGACGCGCTCAGCCAGAGCGTCGTCGGACATTCCCTCACACGGTACCCAGTGATCTGCATAGCTCCGAAGCCGGTCAGTTACGTCATCAGGTTGGTCTGAGTTAAAGTAACAATAAACTTCAAAATCAGTGTGTCGGTGTGCTTCGAGCAACGGTTCAATCCAGTACGCCGCTGCATGCCTACGAAGATCGGCCGAAACATAGCCAACGCGCAACCGACGTTCAGGGTCTACTACATTAGTAAAAGCTTCGGCGTGGCGGTTAGGAAGCACGAAACTTCGATCCCATTCCAGACCTAACCTGTAGGTTGTGGCTGGGTCATCTGATGAATAGCTCGCCGCCATAATCAGGTTGCTGCGAGTTCCTGTTGCTTGGGGGTCGATACTGATTGCTTGCTGAAAGCACGCAATCCCACTATGCAGGCGGCCCATCAACATGTGTACAGATCCCATGTTGGTTAGTGATTTTGTGTCGTCCGGGCGAATTTGCAATGCGCGCGTGTACGCGTGGCCGGCTTCTTCAATGCGGCTCAGAAAGTAATAGGCGTTCCCAAGTGCGTACCAGGCGTCCGCGTATTTTGGTTGAAGCGAGGTCGCCTTTTTGTATTCTTCGATTGCAGCCAACAACTGACCAATCGCTCGGAACTCCAGCGCCAGGTTGTAATGCGCATCAGCATATCCTGGAGAAACCTGGATCGCCTTCTGAAAGCATTGTCGACTGGCATCACGTTTCCCCTGTTTACGCAAAGCCATGCCCAAGTTGTTGTGCGCTATTGCATAGTCAGGCTTTAGTCGAATGGCCGTCTCGTATTGTTTTACAGCCTCATCGAGATTCCCCTGTTTGACCAGGAGATTTCCTAGATTGTAAAAGTATGGGTAGGCTACCGGATTGGCGGCAATTGCCCGGTACATGAGTACCGCAGCTCGTTCCAGCATCCCTTGGGACTCATAAACGCAACCCAGAAGATTCAGTGCGTCCGCATGGTCAGGGTTGTGCTCTAAGACATGTGTGAATTTTGCTTCAGCGGCCTCGTAGTTTGCCAGGCGGTAGGACTGAATCCCTTCAGCTACTATGCTGGCTAACTCCGATTGCTGTATCTGTGCGGTCTTTTGTTTCACTGTTCCAAGAAGACTTGTTTCCTGGGTTGTCCGCCAAACTACGAACTTGACCCAGAAAAATTCAAAGTTCCCTAAAATTACTGCCCATCAGGTCTTTAAACAGGAAATACCAGTTCCCATCCACCCAAATCCAGTCTTGGACGAGTTCAGTTTCTTTCTTGGGTACGGAATAAGTCTTCCCATTAACTTCCATCTCTGGAACTTCGGATGTGAACTTCAAAGTCACCTTTGCCTGATTATTTGTCAGCAGTTCAGTGCGAATGATGCTGTAAGCATAGTAGTTGACAAATCCTTGGGACGCAATGTAAGTCGCCTTCTTAGTACTGGCTCGCATAAAGGGATCCATCAATTCATAGGTAGCACCCCAGTCCGCCTTTAGCCGTGATTCCCACCATGCCTCGACTCGGCGCTCCAATTTCGAAGTATCAACCTTGTATTTGTCCGGGGAAGAGTCCGCTGTTTTCTTGGTTGGGTCAATTTGTTTGACCACCACGCTGCCATTCTCCATTTTGTTGACGCTGGCGCGATCATAGTGAATGTACGAAAGCCACCATTGCGCATCATTTGCGACTAGATGCGGGAACTGCGAAGCACCACTTGCGGGCCCACTATCCAATATGGAGTCAACTTCCCATGTTTTGCCTTGATCAGGTGAGAAATTTCCCATGACTATGGGCCGGAAGAATCGGTAGTCTTGCCAAGCAACTTGGACGCGATTGGCATTATCAAACGCTATTTGGGCCAATATTGCAGACGATTCATACTCTACGCCACTGTTAAGGCGAGCCGCGGGGCTAAAAACAGCGCCATCATCTGAACGTGTGTAATACAAATTTGTTCGGCCACCCTTTGCGTTGCCTTTTTTACCAAAGATGAGGTGCACTACCCCTGCAGAATCAGCCTTAACAAGTAATTCTTGCATGGACACGCCCTCAGCTTCTATCGTCGCAATATGCACTAGCTGATTCCAAGTTTTACCGCCGTCTGCTGAAGCGGCACCTCTAACCTTATTTTGATCAAACCAATAGACAAACAACTGGCCTTTACGATACACCAACTGAGGATACAGCGACTGATGACTGGTGCAGGGTGCCACTTCCACCGCATCAAACCAAGACTCCCCGCTGTCTACCGAGGTGCGCACGTAAACACCACACCCGTTCTTCCCGCTTTCAACCCAAGTCAGCCATAGCGACTTGCCTTCTGCATACAGGTTGGGTTCACCAGAAAAACTCTCTGATTCTTTGCCAATATCTAAACGAACGTCTTTTTCTTTCCAAGTCGCCCCAAAATCGTGAGAAACATTGAAATGTAAGTCAAAGGAAGCTCCCGCACGCTCGTCTTGCCAGACCGCATAAACGTCGCCAGTTTTGTTACCCGCCAAGATAGGGGGGAAAGCCCCATTTCCATTGCTTATGCGCGTCGGTGCCGAAAAAGCGCCCCCAGAGGTAGAACGCGCCACATACACCATTTTGTCATTACCTTCTCCCAAGCCCTTATCGCTGCGCGCGCGAAGCTTAGATCGCCAAGCCACATACATATTCGCATCGGCACTGAAGGTAGATATGCCATCAAGAGTCGCATTATCCAAGTCGCCCAGCCCAACCAGAACATCTTTATTAGATTGGAAGTCATGTAATGTCAAGGTCTGCAGAGCAGAATATCGAACATGCGTCAGATTGCCCTGTCTAAATTGCAGCAGCGGCTTATCCCTAGTGGTGGACTGCCCAACCACCATGGAACCAGTCCACTCCGCCTGGGAGCCTGCACCTACCGGCACAACGTTAGCACAACCCGCGCTTATCACAAGCGACATCAAACCCAAAAGACGAACCACTGAATTACTCAACTTTTGCACTCCATCAATTTACACCAGCCATTAGCCCAGTACGACTCTAAATACAACCAATAGTTCCGGACCAAACATAGAAAAAGGGCGGGGTGTGACCCCCGCCCTTTAATTGACTGTCAGATATTAACGGTGCGCAGCACGGTTAATAAAGTTTGTCGCGCTGCCGTTGATTGCAGTAGTCGACTGGTTCTGGAACACCATTGCTTTGTTAGCATTCACGCCACCGGAACTAGCGGTTGTCACAGTGGTTGCCAGAGAAGCCATGCCACCCTTAGCGGAGTTCGCCAAAGCTGTCGATTGCAACATCAGATCACGTGTGATAGTACCGTAGCATGTAACTGTAGTAGACAACGCGCCAGAGGAGAAAGCCTCTTTCATGTCGTATGCACCACCAGTAGCGCCATCAGAGCTGGTCATGCTGAAGGAACCAGTAACACCACCGACGGAGGAGCTAGGCGACATCAGAGCCTCGGTGCCCAAGGGGATAACAAACCAGCTAGTCGACACTGTAGGAGTTGCGTACCATGTCAGCTGATGATTCAGGCTAGCAGTGGTCAAACCAGTTGCAGTTGGTGTAGCGCCATTCAGTGGCTCTGGACCGCCAGCAACACCAGTGTTGTTGATGGTGTAGTCAGGAGCTTGAGAAGAGTCAGTGTTGAAGCCTTGAGTCGAGTAAGCCAAACGCAAACCGCTGGCAGTATCAACAACAACAGCCGAACCATACAGGCTATTTTGACCAGCGATAGGCGCAGGACCGTCATTGTTCAACAACAAGAAACCAGCCTTATCAGCACCACCGGTCCAAGGGAACGAATTGTTAGTGTCACCGTTAGCCAAAGCTGTCACCAGGTTCAACTTGTTGGACATTTCGAACTGCAACACGTCATTCGCGGTCAAAGTACCATTGCCGTCACCATGCTCGCAACCAGTAGCGTTAGTAGCAGTAGTAGCCTTCATGCCGTAGATGAAGTGAACGGTAGCAG
Organism: Pseudomonadota bacterium; assembly: GCA_040384785.1. Taxonomy (GTDB): domain Bacteria; phylum Pseudomonadota; class Gammaproteobacteria; order Burkholderiales; family Burkholderiaceae_C; genus Allorhodoferax. The sequence continues at coordinate 34,710 of JAZKIR010000032.1, read as the reverse complement.
CAGTACTTTGCGTACCGCCGTTGCTGATTGTCAAGAATGTGTACGCATTTGCGCCCGAGCTGACGTACGGGAACATCAAGTTGGTCTTACCAGTTTCCGATGCCATCGAAGCAGAAGCTGACAGCGCTGCAACAGCAGCAACCAGCAGAGTCTTTTTGAAAGTTTTGTTCATATTACGTTTCCTATTTTGGCCAAAATAAAATAATTCATACATCTCGTACGGCAATTACTTGCCGCGCAAGTGTACTACCTTTTGCACTAACGAAATCCATTGTACATGGATTGACTAAACCGGTCAGAAAAACTTTTGTCACTCTGCCGGATGGCCAGTTCCCTGACGCATGGTGCCAATGTACAAAAGAACACTAGGGAGGTCAAAGAGATTCCAAACGATTTGTGCGGCTTTTTGTGTGTCTGTACCTTTAATGCAACACAGAAACAACAAACTTAGTTGCCTTTTGCACCTTCTGCTTCGGCCGCTGTGCTCTCACCAGTTTTACCAGCACTTACAGCGTCGGAAGTCATCTTGTTCATGACTTTCAGTTTCTTGCGGAATTCCGCGGTGACTTCACGGGCCTGCTGGTTGTCATTCACGACCCGTGGCGTCAGTGTAATGATGAGCTCACGGCGATTGCTCACATCGGCCTTTGCGCCAAACAGCGCGCCCAGCACGGGTATCTCGGATAGCAGCGGCAGGCCTGAGGATCCGTTCGTCTTGTCGTCCTTGATAAGCCCCCCCAGAATCATCGTGTCGCCCGATTGAACCGCCACGGTGGTTTGCACCGAACGCTTGTTAAACGTAGGGGACTGCTGTCCGGTCGTGGTGGTGGTGGAAAGCTCTTGTACATCACTGACTTCCTGGCTGACCTCCAGCGTAACCAGGCCGCCGGCGTTGATGTGCGGCCGCACGGTCAACAGCACACCTGTTTCCACATAGTTTTTTGCAGTGATGACGCTTGTTCCTACGACCGTTTGCTGCCCGTCGGTGGGAACGCTGGCCCCGACATTGATCTTGGCAATCTGGTTGTCCGTGACCATGATGTGCGGCGAGGAAAGGATGTTGACCTTGGTAGTGGTGGCCAGCGCACTCAACACCGCAGTGACATTGCCACCGGTTGATCTCCAGACTGCGGAGAAAGGTAGCAGTGGCTTGACCGGGTCCGTGGGAATAGCTGGGAGCGCGCGAATCTTGTCATTGTTATTGAATAACATGCCTGTAAGGCCGCCATTGTTGCTACTGAAGAACCACTCCAGCCCATAACTCAAATTGCCCTTTAACTCGACCTCTGCAATGGTGACTTCCACCAACACTTGTCGTGGCACCACATCCAGCTTCTTCACTGCTTCTTCGATCTTCTCGTATTCCGCACCATTGGCCAGGATCAGCAATGTGTTGTTGTCGCGGTCCGCAATCACCTTGATCGCACTGCCCGCGCCAAGACCCAGCGCCTCACCTGAGCCGGAGGCAACAACATTGGCTGATGTGTTTGTAGTGTTGGCACCAAGCGTACCGCCCGTAGCAGACAAGCCGCCGGTCGCACCCGACGTCCCGCCCGGCGCAATTCCCGAACTGCCGCCGGATGACTGCAAGGATGTCCCTGTCAAGCCCGGTGCAACCGTAGCTGCGGGGGTGCTTGATACTGATTTACCCCCAATGACCTGACTGAGCAAGGCGGCGATCTTCTCTGCGTTGCCGTTTTGCACCGGATAGACATGCAGCCGTGTCCCGCTCTTTCCGCCGTTACGATCCAGGCGCTCGACCCACACACGAGCCTGCTCCAGATACTGGGGACGAGGACTGACAACAAACACCGCGTTCATGCGCTCGATTGGGATGATTCGCAACATGCCCGCAAAAGGACTCTTGGACTTATCACCAAACAGGAGTTCAAGTTCCGGCAGAATACCTTTGACATCCACACTCTTCAACGTGAACAGGCCGACCGACATTCCGGCCAACCAGTCCAGATCGAACACACTCACAGTTTCCAGCGCGTGGCGCATCTCCCCTTCGCCACCCGCCAACATCAGCAGATTGCGGTTTTCGTCAACGCGCAAGATACTGCCTTCGGGCAACAAGGGCTCCAGGATTTTGGACATTTCGCGCGCAGCGATGTACTGCAATTGCACGATCTGCACGCTATAGCCGGGCTGCAACGCACCCAGTTGCGGCGTTGTGGAACCTCGTAAGGCACTGTTGAGGGGAGCGATCTTGTAAGAGCCGTTTTCCTTCACCATGGCGGCGCCGTTCATGCGCAGCACGGTCTCCAAAATCGGAGTAACGGCGGCGCGGTTGATGGCCTGGCTGGTGTGAATGGTGACCGTGCCATTGACCTTGGGGTCTATGGTGTAGTTTTCGCCCAGCATGTCGCCCATGACCACGCGCACCACTTCACGCAGGTCTGCGCCTTCAAAGTTGAGCACGATGTCTTGGGGGCCGCTGGATGCGGCGGGCACGTTGGCGGGCTTGACGAAAACGCCGGTGCCGGGAACGATCTTGGTACCACTGTCGGCGCCGTCTTTTGTTTGAGCAATAGCCGATGCGGTCGGTTTACCACCGGCAACGGGGGCTTGCAGGGGTGCGGGCGCATTGTCAACTGGGTCAACTTTTCCGTTGCCAGTGTTGGACACAACCGCGGCTGGAGCAACGGTCGTACCCTGCGCCGCTGGCGGTGTAGCACAGCCAACTAGGGCTATTGGCAAACAATACATGAGCGCCAGGGCCAGGGCCAGCGGTTGTTGAGGGCTTTTGTTCATATGCGTTCCTAAACTGTCCGGGCATTCCCGGCATTCTGAATGAATGAAATTTTCTTTACCGCTATTTGGAAGATGGCGGAGGCATTGTGGGAGGAGGCTTGGGGCCAGAGGCTGGTTCAACCGGCTTGACCGGGGCTGATGATGGTGGGCTGGGGCCGGACGCAGCTTTTGCCGGACTGGATGCAGCCGACGCAGGTGGCTCCGATGGTTTTGCGGGGGGCGCCGGAGGTGCGGCCAATGCCGGCGCCTGCGGTGCTGGGCCCAATTTGGCGCCAGTTTGCACGTTGAGTATGAGCTCTTCGGTTTCTTCGCCTTGCCGCAAGAGCACACGTGCCGGCTCGACCTCGCCCAGAGTGATGCCACGAACCACTCCTTGTAGCTTTACCGTCTGGGTTTTATTAGTAGCCACGTCGCGCAACAAGGCAGAGCGCCGTTGCGGCGTAATGAGTACGCCGGCTAGGGCAAATTGCCCCTTCTTCATTGCAGCAACAATACCTTTGCCAGGTGTTGCGGATGATCGCCGAGTGGCGACAAACAGGGATCGCGCAATAAGGTTAGGAAAACCGGTGTCCGCGTTGGGCAGGTCAAATTCCGGCAAGATTGCTTGCGCAGGTACTGCCGTTGCGGGGATGTTGCGCATGGCAATTAACTCCTGGCGGAGCCGCATGCCCTGATCCCACTCCCAATAAATCCCCCCCGCGATCAGCAGCGCCAACAGGGCCAACGTAACGGTAATTTTCTTCTCTAGCGGCATGGCAGTTTTCATTGCGTGCCCTTCAATGCAAAACCTGTCAGTTCGAATTGAACCGTCAGATCTGTTTCGATGGAAGGGTCACTGCGATTGGGCGCGTAGAAGGGATTCTTAATGGAGAAATTGTTGATGAACAGGTATGGCCGTGCAGATTCGAGTGCGTAGAGCATGGTCTTGACGGCACTAAGGGGTGCGGTGAGCTGTAGCATGACGGAGACTTGTCGGTATTGCCCGTCATCCTTGTGTTGCAGTATCGAAATGCTGTTGATTTTCGCGCCGCTCTGATCGATGATGAGTTTGGCCTGTTCTTGCAATTCCGCGGCAGCAAGCGCAGGGCTGGCGCTCTTAAGGAAGTGGCGGTTTTGCTCAAGTGCTTTGATTTCTACCGCTTTCTTCTGCAGACCATCACGCATGCCAACAATTCGAGAGTAACGCTGCAGATGGGTTACCGTGTCTTCCAGCACCACGTCATACCGGTGATTGAGCCACCATAGAGGCAGGGCAATGGCTCCAACTGCCAAGATGGTCCCTAAAAGCAGGACGACCAACGCAGCCAACTTGCTCTGGAAAGGGGTCATTTGAATCATGGCTTGCTCCCTTCCTTGGGTGCCGCATTTTTGCTGTCAGATGCTTTTGGAGCCGGGGCGCTGCTTGCAAGAACAGGCTGAGTAGCAGACGCAGCCGTGGAGGCGGCTGATGCCGGTGCCGAGGCGCCTTGCAAGGGGATTGCAGGCGCCGACGCGACTCCCGAGGCGGGCACAGCCGCCACTTCGGGACGCATTTGCAAGGCTAAGTGGTAGCGCTCATTGCTGCTGTTAGTGTTGACTTTGGTAAGGGGCGAGCGAAAGCTTGCGTCACGAAACATGCTGGACTGCTCAAACAGACCAATGAGCTTCACAGATGCATCTGTTTCACCTTGTACCTGAACTTCCTTGTCTCTTATGTCGATCGATTGGGCCCAGGTACCGTCGGGCAATATGCGGGTTAGTTCTTCCAGCGACTGGATAACAGTGGGGAGATTCCGCCGCTTTTGCAGCAAATAGTTGTGTTGATCAACCCGGTTTTCCAGTTCGCGGCGCGTGGCGTCAACGGTTCCTGCCGCAGACTTGGCTTTTTCAACCCATGGCAGCATTTGAACAACCGCTTCGCGCTTGATGGCCAGCGGCACGGCCATGGCAGTGACTGCCAACAAACCGACCAGAGCGGCCAGCCACGGGTTGGCGCCTTGGCGAAACGCAGAAGGCGCTTTACCAAGCCCTTCCGGCAATAGATTGACCAGTCGGCCCGCCGCCAACATGTCGCTTGCAAACACCGCCCGCACCGGCCGCGCCAGGCTGCCCAGTATTTTGATGGCGGCATCAACACCTTCACGCGGAGTTGCTGCAAACTCCACCGTGAGTTGGCCACGTTCAAAATCCCGCTCTATCACCCAGTAGCCAAAGTACACCTTGGTTGCAGGGAACGGCGTGTGTTGCTCCATCTGGAATTCCAGGACCTGTCGAAGGTTCTCTTCGGTGGCCAAGGGAAGGCTCAAAGTTTTGCCCAAAATGCGCGCCGGCGGCAGCGTAAGCGCCACATCCCGCTTGTCGCCTTCGTCCTGGGGGGCAAATTGGGCAGTCACCTGCGCCAACGGCACCAACATAAAGCTCTCGGCACTGACGCTGTTAGCACGCAGCCACGCAGGCTTCATGCCGTTCAGCTCTCCAAGCCACCAGCGCATGAAACGGCTCCCGACCAGCTTTTGACTCAGCCTGGCGATGGTTTCTTTGAAATTTTTCGTCGATGTGGTCATCACTTTTCCGTCAATTATTCGGACTCCTCTTCGCTCCAAGCCAGCACCGTCACTGGACGCTTGGGGTCCTGTGTCAATCGAGCGACCACCGATCGGACAAACACCGTTCCGTCGGGCAATTTGACTTCGCAACGCGCCGTGTACACCGATATTCCCATTGAGCCAGCCCCGAAAGGGCCTGCACCTGCAAATGGCAGTGCTTTCTGATCTGTGCTGAGCAGGCTTTGGCGCTGCACCAAATACTGTTCAACCGTGGCCGGATCGGCGCCAGGAATAGCCAGCAAGACTGCGCGCGACGCAAACTCCGTATTCACACCTGGTTGTTTGGAGTAGACCGTCAGCGCCGGGGCGAGTTTACGGTACAAGTCCGGGGACATGCCTTGCACCCGCCGCAATTCGTCAACGGTTCCAAACGGGCTATTGGAGGGAACGTAGTTCTTACCAGCCAAGCGGTAGTCGTCCTCTTCTGCCCCGTGGAGTCTTTTCAGCTTGTCGTCATCGCGCCAATCCCGTATTACATCAAGCAATGCGACGCTGTCTTCCTCGCCAAGACCAACGGACTTGAAATGACCCATGAGCAGCGGGTCCGATGCCACGTTCAGGTCGATTTTACCAGACTCGTCCTGTATGGAGACTCGCAGCATGGCCCCCTCCAGCATGTACTCATGCACCACGCCATTGCCTTGCCAACGCTTTATATCTGTTGACGGCTTCATCAACTCATACCAAGCACGCTGGACACCGGCATCAGCTAGTGCCTGCGCTTGCGCCGTAGACAGTAAATTGCGGGCAATTTGCGCCTCACTGCGCATGCTGAACGCAAAATTTCCGGCAATCACCGACAGTAAGGTGACGACCCACAATACCAAGACCAATGCCACACCGCGTTGATGGATCATCGCGGCCCCTCCGAGGTCAACATGGGCGCAACCACGAAGTCCGGCCATTCAGAGCCATCTGCAAACCGGACCTGAATCCTGACGAGCATGGGCATGGTTGTCACACTGTCCCAGCGCTCAACCCAGCGCGGAGCTGCGGCCTCGGTCTCGCGACCAAAATAACTCAACCAGATGTCATCCACCGCATTGAGTTCGGCACCGATCAGTACCATTTCCTTTGCTGCGTCAAGCGCCGAGAAATCTTGCATCAGGGGATTGATCGGGACCTGTTTCCACGTGAGCCTACGGCCATTGTTGGTTTGTTCAAGTTCCAATGCAATGGCGTACAAACCACCCACCCCTATGCGTGATGGCAAGGGGGCAACAAAATTGACTTTATGACGCTCCCCCAAAAAAGCGTAACGCTGCACAGGAACAGTTTTCCATCGATAGGGATAGACCTGCTCCATCTCGCGGCGCACGAGGCTCTCCACCGACCGAACCGAGTTCAAAACGTCGACTTGCTTTTGAACCACATCCCAACTGCGCACACTCAAGCGCAGTCCACCAAACAACAGCACCAGGATCAACCCCAGTAGGGTCAAGGAAATCAACAATTCCAGCAGCGTAAAACCTCGCTGACTCGACGAGGAATTGGTGATGCACGATCTCATTGCGGCGGCCCTAACCGCATCGATGACAGCTCGATATATTTATCACGCCCATCTTCTTGCCACGCAACATGGCTTCGCACCAGGTACTGGCGCACCGGCATCCGCAGCCGATCCGCTTCGCCCCCGTCATCCAGGCGCGCTATGCTGACCCGCCATCGCAGATTCGCGCCAATCTGCCCACTCTCTTCGCCGGGGACCAGTGGCCGCTCCACACCAATCGCCGCCAGCCTTGACTGAGCGAGGAAAACCGCACGGCTATAACTTTCCGCCAGTCGGGAATTACGCATACCACCCGAAAAGATGTGCAGTATCGCGGCCATCGTCAGGGACAGAATGACAAAGGCTACCAGGACCTCCATCAAGGTCATGCCACGGCAATTGTTACGCATGGTCAATCGATGATGACAACCTGGCCGGTCAACCAGTTGATGTCCACATCGTAGTTCCGCTCATGCGCACTCACAGTGATACGCCCGCCCGTCGAGCCTCCATCCGGGAAGAAACGAATGGAACCAGTGTTGCCATTGATGAGTTCGGACTCGGCGGTAAACAACTTCACCGCGACGCTTTTTGGCAAGTGGTAGACGCGCGGGTCACCACTGAGCTGGAATTGGTGGCCTTCCACATCTACTGTCAGGACAGCCTCGCGTCGACGTGAAATTGCTTCGCTACGTGCTTTACGTAAGCCGGCCGCCAATTGACGCGCCGAAGCCTTCAGCTCGGTACCGGAAACCCCGGAGGAGATCATTGGCGAGGCCAGCGTATAGGCCATCGCCATGATGACCATCACGACCAGCAACTCGATTATGGTAAACCCGCCTTGCAAGGCCGGGCTTACTTTTTGCTGTCTTCCCAACCGTTGATATCCTTGTTCTCGGCGTCGCCACCTTCTTTGTTATCAGCACCCAACGAACTAATGTCATAGGAACCATGCTGACCAGGCGACACATACCGATAGTCATTGTTCCAAGGGTCTTTAGGCAAAGTTTTCTTCCTCAAATAGGGGCCATTCCAACCAGTTAAACCAGGTGGTTGTTGCACCAGAGCCTGCAGCCCTTCCTGAGTCGTAGGGTAGCGACCGGTCTCCAGTTTGAACAGATCAAGACTGCCCCCAAATTCCTCAATTTGCAGTCTCGCGGTGTCCGACCTGGCGCCGCCAAGGTAGCCAATGATACGGGGACCCGCAACACCTGCCAAAAGGCCCAGAATGACCAGCACCACCAGCAGTTCAATAAGGGTAAAGCCCATCTGCCTTTGGTTAGCTTGCTTGCATTTCATCTATATGTTCTCCAAAAATTCATTGCCTGGCGACGGTTTACATCGCCAAATCATTCACACTTAGTATGGCCACCAGGATAGACATGATGATTCCGCCAATGACCAAACCCAGGCCCAAAATCAGCACGGGCTCCATGAGGGCCAACAGGCGTTTGACCGCGGTTTGCACCTCTCGGTCGTAGATGTCGGCAACCCGGATCAGCATTTCCTGCAGCTTCCCCGTTTCCTCACCGACCATCACCAAGTGTACCGCCAGCTTGGGAAACAGCCCGGTTTCTGACAAAGGCTTACCTAATCCCTTGCCCTCCTTGAGCTGCACAGCGACCTCGCCCACGCCCTGGGACAGAACCGTGTTGCTCAGGGTTTCCTTCACGATGGAAAGTGCCGCGAGCAAGGTCACACCGTTGCCAATCAAGGTCCCCAGAGTACGGGAAAACCGTGCCACCTCCAGCTTGCCAATCAGATCCCCCACCAGGGGCAGGCCCAGCAATCGCCGATCCCAGCGGAAGCGACTGGCTGGTTCTCGCATCTGCCGCGAAAACCAGGAGTACACACCAACCACGACTAAAACCATGACCCACCAGTAATTGCGCACCGCATCACCCGCGGCAATCACGACCTGGGTTGGCAAGGGCAAGGCTTTTCCGGATTCCTCGAACATCTGGGAAAACTGCGGCACCACCCATATGAGCAAAATGGCGACCGACAGAACGGACACGCCTATAAGGATGGCCGGGTAAATCAGCGCGGATTTGACAGTGTCCCGCAGTTCCTTGGATCGCTCCATGAATTCCGTCAGACGTTGCAGCACCACGTCCAACGCACCGCCGGCTTCGCCAGCGCGAATCATGTTGAGATAGAAACGGGTAAAAACACCTTTGCGCGCGTCCATGGCCGTTGACAGTGATGCACCGCCGCGCACATCCTCTCGCAATTGGCTCATGAGCTGGCGCACGGGTTCAGTGGCAGACAAGCTGATCAGGATTTCCAGGCATCGGTCCAGAGGCAGCCCTGCCCTGAGCAAGGTGGCGATTTCCTGCGTAAAGACAGCAACATCGTCCTGTGTGATGCGATTCTTGCCAAAAACGCCACCGCTATTTGCTTGCGCAACTCCACCGGCTATTGCCTCCTCCACGCGAATGGGAATGAGCCCCATGCTTTGCAGGCGCTCGACCACGGCGGCCTGCGAGAGCCCCTCCATGTCGCCTTCCTGGGTTTCTCCATCGGGCGTGACTACCTTAAAACGAAACAGAGCCAAATCTACTCCTCGCGCGTGACGCGCAGGACTTCTTCAATGGTGGTCACACCTGCCACGGCCTTGGAAAGCCCGTTCTCGTACATGGTTTGCATGCCGTCCGCAACCGCTTGTTGCTTGACCTCACCCGAGGTGACACGGCGCATGATCATGCTGCGAATGGTGTCCGTCATTACCAGCAACTCCACAATACTGACCCGGCCGGAATAGCCCGTACCACCACACTCTTCACAACCAACCGGGCGATACAGCATCACCGGCTCGGCGGCGGTATAACGCTTGAGCTGCATTTCTTCGACAACCTCGGGCAACGCCGGATGGGCCTGGCGGCAGTGGTTGCACAACGTGCGAACCAGCCGTTGCGCAAGAATGCCATTGACGGTCGAGGTGAGCAGGTAATCGTCCATGCCCATATCCAGCAGCCGATTGATCGTGCTGGCAGCGTCATTCGTGTGCAGAGTCGAGAGCACCATATGCCCGGTCAACGCGGACTGAACCGCGATTTGCGCCGTCTCAAGATCACGGATTTCACCGATCATGATGACATCCGGATCTTGCCGCACGATGGACCGCAGCGCATTGGCAAAGGTTAACCCGATTTGCGGCTTGACCTGGATCTGGTTGATCCCCTCCATCTGGTATTCGACCGGGTCTTCAACGGTAAGTATCTTGATATCGGGCTTGTTGAGTTTGTCCAACGCCGTGTACAGCGTAGTGGTCTTGCCGGACCCCGTTGGGCCGGTTACCAGGACAATTCCGTGCGGCTGCATCAATACGTCCTGGAAGCGCTCCAAGACGGCAGGATCAAAACCAAGGGTCACAAAGTCCAGCGCGGTACCGCTCTTGTCCAGAATACGCATCACCACGCTTTCACCGTGCATGGTGGGCACGGTGGAGACCCGCAAGTCAATTTCCTTGCCTTGCAGCCGGAGCTTGATGCGGCCGTCTTGGGGCAGCCGGCGCTCCGCAATATCCAGGCTCGCCATGATCTTGATGCGTGAAATGACCGCGGCGGAGAATCGCCGAGGGGGTGACTCCACTTCGTGCATGACGCCGTCGACCCGATAGCGCACGATCAGGCGGTTTTCGAAGGGCTCAATGTGGATGTCGGAAGCCCGCGCCTGCAGTGCATGGCTAATGATCAGGCTGACCAGTCGAATGATGGGCGCCTCGGAGGCCAACTCTTTGAGTTGCTGCAAGTCTTCGTTGCCATCCACTTCGTCGCGAGTTTGTGCATCGCCAACGATTTGGTCCATCGAAGTCTTGCCGGTGCCATATAGGCGCTCAAAGGCAGCGTCCAGCTCGGAAGGCACCGCCAAACGGGCCACGACCTCGCGCTGTGTCACCAGCCGAAAGGCATTGAGGACGTAGTCGTCCAGCGGGTCAACCATTGCCAGGACGAGCTGCTCCTCGTCTTCATGAAGTGGCAACGCCCTCGCCTGCTTGATAAATTTGATAGCAACGCGCTCTTCCAGAACCGATAGCTCTGGATACTCCGCCGCAAGAACCACCGGCACATCCAATTGAACCGACACGGCGTCGACAACATCGCGCTCGGCAACCATGCCGGAGCGCACCAGGATGGTCCCAATTCGCTCGTTCTTATCGCTTTCCTGAACGCGCAGCGCGCGTTCGAGATTTGCGGCGTCCAGCTTGCCACGCGCAATTAAGATCTCTCCCAGACGCTTACTCAAATCCATGCCTTTCCATGAGGAAAAATAGGCTGGATACTAGCATAGGCGGTTTAACCACTTCGAACCAAACCCCTGCCCCGCAAAAGCAGGGGAAGAACCATCTTGCTGGGGAACATGAATATGAAGGAAAAAAGCAGCCGTTGAAACCAGGGCAAGAACGGCAAGATTTCCTTGGCCCCGCGAAGGCTCTGCCAACATAACTCACTGTCGCTGAGATATTGCGCCCTCGCCTGGCCCATGAATTGCCAGAAGAACCGCAGTGAAATCATCTGCACCCGAAATCGGTCCACCCCCTGGTCCGTGTAGTTCTTGAGCAACTTTCTCCAAAAGTAGGTGCGACTGGTCAACATCCGGTGCGAAAAACTGTAGTTGTCACCATACATCCGCCACCTCAATGTGGGAACCGGCAGATAGAAGATATTGCAGCTCTCATACAGGCGCAGGAACAGGTCGTCGTCCTCATAACCGGATAGTTGCTCGTCAAAGCCTCCTACGCGGTCGAACGCCTCTTTCTTGATTGTCATCAGGCCAGGCATCACAAAAACGTCCTTGAACAGAACGTCCTCGATCACCTTCTTCGGATGCGGCCATCCAAAATGGTGCTGCCGGTGGATACCTGCCAGTGTCACGGCTCCGTTGCCATCTATCGTGTCCGAGTCGGTATACAAGACATCAATTTTCTTGTTTGCCAACCATGGCACGACCTGCTCCAGCTTGTTTTCATACCATTCATCGTCCTGGTCTAGGAAGCCGATATATTCCCCGCTACACGCCTTGGCTCCAAAATTTCTGGCGCAAGATTGCCCGGCATTTTCCTTGCTGAGGAATTTGGCGCGGAGATCAGGGTGGCGCGCAAGAAAATCCTCGCAAACCTGGCGTGTATCGTCCGTCGAACCATCATCAACAATGATCAGCTCAACATTGCGGTAACTCTGTTTGGCAATACTTTCCAACGCACGCAGCAGGAATTGCCGATCAATCCGGCAGGCGTTGTATACCGGCATCACGACCGAAATGCGTGGAAACTCGCGCATCTCTTGCGGACTTCCCAGGGACTCACCTGCGAATCCCTGCGTCACTTCCGGCTGTCCCGCGGGCCAGGCTTTTTGTCCGAGGAGTGCGCTCACCAAGGGGAGAAAGACAGCTTTAATTGTCTGCTTCATGTGCAACACTATCCCGCCAGCCAGCGATTTTTTACAGCTTGAAAACTACCACGCTCGTCTGCCATTGGACCCACTGTTCGATGAATTTTGTTGCCTGATCGGAGGCCAGGCGACGACCTCAATCTTACAAGGCATCATCGGCATCCGGTCGGAAGCCCTGTGCCGACATAAACTGCGGAGAGCAGGCACGGTGCGTTGCAAACCCAAAGGTGCGCATTCGCAAAGACAATTGCGCAACCCTTGAAACAAGACAAATACACGAATGGAAAATCGGCTTATACCCTATGTGGCAACAACCAGTTTTGGAATGGGCCGCGTACTGGTGCTCGCTCCGCATCCGGATGATGAGGTGTTTGGTTGCGGCGGCGCGATATTGCGACAGGTCGCAGAAGGTGGCGTGGTCCAGGTGGTCGTAGTAACAGACGGTGACCATCAGCCCGACCAAACCGACACACAGGAATATTGCCGGACACGGCGTGCAGAGAGCCACCAGGCTGCGCAAGCCCTGGGCTATGGCGCACCGGTGTTCTGGGGACTGAAGGACCGTGGCCTGGAATATGGTGAGCAATTGGTACAGCGCATTGCGGACCAGATCAACACGTTTGCCCCAGACGGAGTCTTCGCGCCGTCCGTTCATGAAATGCACCCGGATCATCGGGCCTTGGGGATGGCCGCACTGGAAGCCGTGAGACGCCATGGATCGACACTGAAACTGGTCATGTATGAAGTGGGCGTGCCGATGCCACGACCTAATGTGTTGCTGGACATCAGCAGCTTGGCAGACCGCAAACAGCTTGCGATGGCCTGTTTTGTTTCGCAACTCCAGGGGCAGGCCTATGACCAGCAGATCCGTGCGCTGAACTGTTTCAGGACCTACACCTTGGGGACCCAGGTGACCGCCGCAGAGGCTTACCTGGTGGTTCAGCCCAGTGAACTGCAATGTGACTCATTGGAGTTGTACGAGTCCGAGTACCAGCGCCAGCGCAGTTTGGGCTTGCCTATGGTGCCCAGCGATCTCCCGTTGGTCAGCGTGATCGTGCGCGGCCCGGTTGGCCTTGTCCCGCAAAGCGCGCTGGACTCGATTGCGTTGCAAACCTACCCCCATGTGGAGGTGATCATGCTGAGTGCGGATGGCGCTGCCCCGGGTATGACGCCCTTGGCTTGTGGGCGCTTCCCCTTGCGACAGATTCAAGCTCCTCATACTGCAGGGCCTGCGGCATGGGCCAATGCCAGCATGAATGGCGCCAACGGGCAGTACCTGATTTTTCTAGAGGCTGACGGTCTTTTCCTGCCGGATCACCTGGAAAAACTTGTCCGTTCGTTGGCAGAGAGTGATGCACTTGCCGCGTACACAGGGGTCAAATTCGTGGACAAGCAAGGGCAGTCGATTGCCGTCCTGGACGAAGCATGGAACATTGACCGGCTGCGCGGCGAGAACTATTTGCCAGCAAATTCTGTCTTGTTTGCCCGGTCCTTGGTTGAAAAAGGCTGCCAGTTTCAGGAGGTCCTTGGGCACCTCGACGGTTGGGGCTTTTGGCTACAGGTCGCAGCCCATACGACGTTTCAACATGCACCCAAAGTAAGCGCCGTGTGCCGCAGCACCGGTGCCAGCCTTGGTCGTCTCGCTGAAAATCAGCGGCTGCAGGCAGCCCTTCAGGATACCCAAGAAAGCTTGTCCAATACGAACCTTCAACTGGCAGCCAATCAAACGCGCGCGCAGGAGCTGGAAGCGCAGTTGTACCGGCTTCGCTCACAAATGGATCAGCTCGGCGCATCGGTTACGGCGCAGACAGCACGTGTCCATTCCCTGGAAAGCACCGTGCAGCAATTTGCATCCTCCACGTCCTGGAAAATCACCGGACCGCTGCGATTCCTGTCGACCCTGTTGAGAGGTCGTCGATGACCACGATGGATAGCTCCTCAGGAGAACGGCAGCCCGCAAAGGTAACCATTGTCATCGTCAACTTCAATGGCGGTGACATGATTAGCCAATGCTTGGCGGCTGTAGAGCGGCAGCGATTTCGGGAATTTGTGACGGTCGTGGTCGACAACAACAGCACGGACAACTCCGTGTCGTCGATTCAGCAAAACCACCCCGCGGTTATTGTCTTGTCGCCTGGCGCCAATCTGGGCTTTGCGGGTGGCGTCAACCATGCCCTGCGGCAGGTTGAACTCGGACAGTGGGTGGCGCTTTTGAACCCCGACGCTTTTCCCCACGAAGACTGGTTGGGCAATCTGGTTTCCAGTGGGCAGCGCCACCCCGAGCATGCGGCCTTTGGGTCCAGAATGTTCAGCGATACCGATCACCAATACCTCGACGGCATTGGTGACGCCTACCATTTCAGTGGACTGCCTTGGAGAAATGGCCATGGTTGTGCCAACTCCGCGCGCTACGACGAAGAACGGGAAATATTTGCACCGTGTGCGGCGGCGGCGCTCTATCGCACTGCGGCACTGGAGGAGGTCGGCCTTCTCGACGAAGAATTCTTCCTGTACGTGGAGGACGTTGACCTCGGGTTTCGCCTTCGACTGGCCGGCTACCGCGCAATGTATGTTCCAACGGCCACGATCCAGCATGTGGGCTCCGCATTTGTTGGAAAACACAGCGACTCGCAGATCTACCACGGCCACCGCAACTTGGTGTGGGCCTATGTGAAGAACATGCCGGGCGTGCTGTTCTGGATATTCCTCCCCGTGCACATTTCTCTCAATGTCGTGACATTGCTCTGGTTTTCATTGCGCGGAAGTGGTTCCGTAATCTTCCGCGCCAAACGGGATGCGATTCTGGGTCTTCGCCATTTTTGGAAGAAACGCCAAAGTATCCAGTCGGCCAGCAAAGCCAGCACCTGGAGCATCCTCGCCCAGCTGAGCTGGAATCCGTTCAATCGCTGAGCCTGGGGCTCAGCGCTACCTAGCAACTCATGGCAATTCAACGGCCGCACTCGCGGCCAGACGATCCGCCGCCGATAGGGCAGACGCCTCGCTGTGCCAGCTGTGCGGGAGAGTGACCACGCCTTGTTCCAGATGGTCCTGCGTGAAATGCAGGGTGGCGACATTGGCCGCCGTGTCATACACATGAATCCCGTTTTCACTGAGTAAATACACGCAGGTGTAGTACTCGCCTTTCAGCAATGGAATATTCGGGAATGCAATGGTGGCAGTCCCTCGCCCAGATAGATCACGAACAAGTTCCAGATCGTCCGACCGTGTGCTGCTGCTTGCAATGGTGCGGCCATCGGGCGAGTGAAGGGTCACCGCGGCAACCGGCGGCGGGAGATCCGGGTCAGAGGCAAAGCCAATACTGATGGATAGCGTCTGCTTCGCGCTTTGCGCATACAAAACTGTTCCGACCGTTTGGTCTATTCGGGTCTGAACGCCCAAAATGTGCGCATGCCCGGTTGGCGACGAATGCGCCAGCGGCTGCCCCGCAACTGAGACTGCCGGCGCTGTGTCGCGATCCAGAAATGCCTGATAACCGGCGACCACGGTAGCGGGGTCGCCGACTAACTGTACAACTCCCTTGTCGAGCCAAAGCGCACGGGTGCACAAGGCTTCAATCTGGTAGATCGAGTGGGAACAAAACAGGATGGTGGCGCCTTTTTCCTTCAGGCGCATGATTCGGTCGAATGACTTGCGGGCAAACGCGCCGTCCCCGACCGACAAGGCTTCGTCGATCACCAGAATATCGGGATCCACGCTGGTCGCAATGGAAAAGGCCAGCCGCACGTACATGCCACTGGAATAGGTCTTGACCGGCTGGTGAATGAAATCAGCAATGCCCGAAAACTCGACGATGGCGTCGTATCGCTCATCGATCTCCGCTTTGTTCAGGCCCAGGATGGAGGCGTTGAGGTAGATATTCTCCTGGCCCGTAAATTCCTGATTGAACCCAGCACCCAACTCCAGCAATGCGGCCACACGGCCATGCACCGTCACTTGTCCAGCAGTGGGCGTCAGCGTGCCACAAATCAACTGCAGCAGCGTGGATTTACCCGCTCCATTGCGCCCCACCAGTCCCAGTACCTCGCCTTTTTTCAATTCGAAATTGACGTCGTGCAACGCGGCAAATTCTTTGTAGTAGCGCCGTCTGCCGCGCATCAGCATCTGCTTAAGCCGGTCTATCGGGCGGTCGTAGAGCTGGAATGCTTTGCTGAGGTTCTGCGCATGGATGGCAAGGTTAGAGGACATCTGCAAAACCCTTGCGCGTCAACTGAAAAAACGTAGCACCTACAACGGCGAACAGACAGGCAATCAGGGCATAGATCCCCAATGCGTCCCAGGCAGGCCATAACCCTTGCAGCAGCACTGTACGCACCTGCTCGATGATCAAGGTCATCGGATTGAGGTTCATCCAGAATCGCCATTCGGCATCAAGAGAGGCAACCGAGTAGAAGATGGGCGACATAAACATGGTCAGGCTGACGACCATGCTCATGACCGGCCCCACGTCACGCACATACACCCCAATCGCCGAAAAAAACCACCCCAACCCCAGCAAGAAGGGCAGAAACGGCAGCAGAACCAACGGCAACGCCAGGGCGGTTACTGGAACCGACCCACGGACCAGCACAAGAACAACTAACAGCGTTCCCACACTGATCAGCAAATGGAAGAGTCCCGACAAAACCGTCACCCAGCTCAGCAACTCGATGGGGAAAACAACTTTTTTGACCAAGTTGGGCTGATCGACAACCAGATTCGGCGCTTTGCCCGCAACTTCGGCAAAGAGATTGAAGACCAGAAGCCCCGCAAAAACCTGCAAGGCGAATTCCAGTCCACCGCCCTTTGGAGAGCCGGGCCAACTGGCCCGAAAAACGCCCACGAACACAAAGGAGTAAACCCCCAGCATGAGCAAGGGCGTCAAAAAGGACCAGGTCAGCCCCAACAGTGAGCCACGGTAACGGCCCAGCACATCGCGTCTGGCGAATTGCCAGAGTAGCGATCGGGTGTGCACGGGGATGTAGGAGCGTTGAAGAAAAGTCACACCGGGTAGTTTAACGGCCTTGGGCCGCCCAAAGACCCGCCACTGCGCCGGAGTCGGCCAGGTGGGTTAGAAGATATAACCTACACGCAAGCCGCCCGTGCAAGTAAAGTTGAGGCCATGCGCCGCACCGCACACGGCAGCGGCATGCCAAGCAAGTAACAATTGAGGAGCATTCCATGGTCAAAAAAGTTCAAAAAGGCGACACCGCCAAACCCTCCCACGCCCATTTGAGCGGATCGGTCAAGGACTCGGCGCAACAAATCTGGCAGGCCGGACTGGGTGCCTTTACCAGGGCCCAGGCGGAGGGTTCCAAGGCGTTTGAATCTCTGGTCAAGGAAGGCGTCAGCATCCAGCGCAAGACCCAGGCTGCGGCCGAGGAGAAAATTTCGGAAGCCACCAGCAAGATGTCGACCATGGCCACCGGCATCACATCCAAGGCTACGGGGGGATGGGACAAGCTGGAAAACATCTTTGAAGAACGTGTTGCCAAGGCCCTGAACAAGCTCGGCGTGCCGTCTGCCAAGGACATCAATGCATTGATCACACGCATTGACGAACTGAACCAGGCGGTGCAGAAGCTGTCAGCCAAGACGACCCCGGCGACCAAGGCCAAGGCGGCTGATGCTAAAACCCCATCCCCTGCAAAGGCGGTGAGATCCGCAGCCAAGCGTGCAACTCCTGCACGAAAATCACCGTAACTCATACGCAGCTCTGTGCATAAACAAAGCCGATGCAGTTTGGAAAACCCAGATGTGACGAGAAGAGGCATTTTCTCCGCCAATAGATGACAGGAATGCAGCGGACGAAGCACCAGCCTGCATATTGAGTGCAATTTTTGGAGGAAGTCTTGAAATCAATTGCGATTATTGGCGCCGGATTCAGCGGCACCGCCCTTGCAATACAGCTCTTGCGTCGGGCTCGGCAGCCTATGGAGATTTTGCTAATTAATCGCTCAGGCCCAGTTGCACGCGGACTGGCATACGGTACACATTCACCACTGCATGTTCTGAACGTTCCGGCAGCGCGGATGAGTTTATTCCCCGATATACCAAACGACTTTGCAGAATTCGCCGCGACCATCGACAAGGAAATTTGTGGGGCAGACTTCGTAGCTCGTAGTATTTTCGGTTGTTATCTTGAAACTCGCTTGCATGCTGCCACCGCTGCTGCTGATGCGAATGTCAAATTTCGTCCAATTTCCGAACAGGTTGTCAATATTGCTCGTACGGCAGGAAAAACTCACCTGACTTTGGCAAATGAGAGGCAATTGGTGGTCGATGAGGCCGTGCTTGCGACCGGCAACTTTGCACCGGCTACACCAGCGAGCTTACTGGATTTGAAAGGCTGGTCGGGGTATATACCAGATCCATGGTTACCGGGTGTGTTGACCAGAATACCCGCAGACGCGCCGGTGATGCTAATAGGCACGGGATTAACCATGTTTGATGTTGCGATTAGTCTTGATGCGCAGAATCACCAGCGGCCTGTCATTGCGCTTTCACGGCGTGGCTTGCTTCCACAATCGCATCGCGATAATCACCACCCCCCCCCTCAAGTGGAATTATCCAACTCATTAGTCAATGCAACATCGATAACATCACTTTGCAAAGCAGTACGACAGTATGTAAGTGTCGTGGAAGAGAGAGGAATGGATTGGCGCGATGCCATCGCGGCATTACGGCCAGTGACATCGCGGTTGTGGGATCAATTACCTACTGCTGATCGCGCACGGTTTTTGCGGCATCTATCGCCGTACTGGGATGTGCATCGGCACCGTGCCGCAACAACAATCAGCAAAAACATTGACCGATTGCGATCATCAGAATTATTGTTGGTGCAGGCCGGAAAAATAGTAGATGCGAATAAAACGGAAAGCGGATTTTTAGTCAACTATCGCAAAAGAGGACAGATAAAACTGTCGCAAATTGAAGTTGCTTACATTGTCAATTGCACTGGTCCGCAAAGTGACATCAGACGACTATCCGATCCGTTGTTTGTCAATCTACGAACGACGGGTCAGGTGTGTGCTGACACAAATGGTTTGGGTTTGCGCACAAATGGTAATTATGGACTGCTGGATGTTCATGGCAATACACAGCCGTCGCTGCATGTGATTGGACCGCTGTTAAAGGCTGAGCTATTTGAAAGCACCGCCGTTCCAGAACTACGCGTGCACGCACAAGACCTCGCCATCAAATTGCTGGGTTGACCGCACAAATCCTAATTTTCGAACGACAGGGAATCAAAACCAGAATCTGGTTCCACACTCAGGCAAATTCCGCAAGCAACACCGTATTGCATCGCAGCAAAAACACTCGGCACGGCACCATACACTTTCCACCTATGAACGCGAATTCAAATTCACCACCAAAAATAGCTTTAGCGCTGGCTGGCGGGGGCCCCTTGGGCGCGATTTACGAAGTTGGCGCCATGTGCGCTCTCGAAGAATCACTGAACGGCCTGGACTTCACGAAGCTGGACCACTACGTGGGTGTGTCAGCCGGCGGGTTCATCGTCGCGGCACTGGCCAATGGCATGTCGCCGCGCGAGCTGTGCGCATCCTTCATCGAAAACGACAGCGAACCCTCCGAGACCTTTGACCCCTCCTGGCTGCTGAAGCCGGCCTATGGCGAGTTTTTGCGCCGCAGCATCATGCTGCCGGGTCTGGTGTTGTCGGCCTTGTGGCACTTCACCATGGGTCGCAAATCACTGATGAACGCACTGGAGCGTCTGGGCCCGGGCCTGCCCACCGGAGTATTCTCCAACCAGGCGGTCGACACCCAGTTGGCGCGCCTGTTCAGCCGCGACGGACGCACCAACGATTTTCGCAAGCTGAAGACCAAGCTCACGCTGGTGGCCACCAACCTGGACAGCGGCGAAGCGGCTCCCTTTGGCCGCCCGGGATGGGACCACGTGCCGATCTCACGAGCGGTGCAAGCCAGTTCCGCTTTACCGGGATTGTTTCCACCGGTCGAGATAAATGACCAGTATTACGTGGATGGCGCACTCAAGAAAACCATGCACGCCTCGGTGGCGCTGGATGATGGTGTGGATTTACTGATTTGCCTCAATCCGCTGGTGCCGTTTAATGCGACCGCGCCACACGTGGCCAAGGTCATGCAACGCGGCATTCCTGAGCACAAGCGCGAAATTCCGCGCATCGTCGACGGAGGGCTGCCGGCGGTATTGAGCCAGACCTTCCGCTCCATGATCCATTCGCGTATGGAATTGGGCATGAAGCATTACACGCATGCCTACCCCAACACCGACATCGTTCTGATCGAACCGGACCACCGCGATCCCGAGCTGTACCTGGCCAATACATTCAGCTATGCACAACGGCGCCAGTTGGCCGAGCATGCCTACCAGCAAACCCGCCAGATGCTGCGCTCGCGCAAGACCGGCCTTTCGGCCAAGCTGGCACGCCACGGTATCAGCCTGAACCATGAGGTGCTGGACGACCCCAAGCGGCACCTTACTGCCCCACCCAAGGCACCCACCCGCATCGGGCGTGCCATAGCGACGCTGCAAGAGGTCATGGATGACCTGGGTGAAACCGTTGCGACGGCCGCGCGCCGGACCGCTCACTAAGCCCCGCCATGGTCAAGAAAGCACCCCGTCGCACCGCAGAACGCATTCTTGAAGTTACGCTGGAGCTGTTCAACCGCTTTGGTGAACCCAATGTCTCCACCACGCTGATTTCAGCCGAGCTGGGCATCAGTCCGGGCAATCTGTACTACCACTACCCGGCCAAAGATGAGTTGATCAACTCCCTGTTTGACCGCTACGAAAAGGCTCTCAACGAGCTGCTCAATGCCAGTGACAGCGTACGCGATGTAGAAGACGCCTGGTTCTTCATGCACACGCTGTTCGAGCTGATCTGGCAGTATCGCTTCCTGTACCGCGACCTGAACGATTTGCTGAGCAAGAACCGCCGACTGGAGACACACTTCCAATGGGTGCTCAAGAACAAGACCCGCTCGGTCAAGGCCATGCTCGACAGCATGAACCGATACGGTGCCGTGCACATCGATTCACGCGAGATGGAAGCAACCGCGACCAGCATGGTGGTCGTGCTGACCTACTGGTTGAGCTTTGAATACGTCAAGGACCCGCGCAACGCCCTGGAACCCGAGAGTGCGCAAGCGGCTTTGTTGCGCGGTGCCCACCATGTGCTCAACCTGTTGATCCCCTATCTGGAAACCGACCAACGCACGCACTTGCTGAAACTGGTCGGTGCCTACACTTCACCCAACGGTCCACCTACAACAAGCTGACACCAGAACAAAAGATGTGTCGGCAGGAGACAAACCATGACCCCATGGACCGCGTTTAGCCACAGCGGTGATTACCGATTCGACGCCTCCCGCGTAAAAAAGCAGTGGGGCCAGTTGCATGCGGGCGATCTGGAACCCATGCCCGACGACGGGCAGGTGCTGGAAGCCTGGGCACTATTCCATGGCGGCGAGTTCGAGAAGGCGGCGGAGGTCGGCTTGCAGGCCGGCCATGCCGGCGCCAGCGTAGCCAACAAGGCCACCTGTGTCTACGCGCACTACCTCGAACCCCGTGAAAAAAATCGCCAACGGCTGTTTGTGCAGGTCGCAGAACGGGCAGCCGCACTGGCCGCCATAGAAACCGGCAACGCCAACGCGTTTTACTGGCAGGCCTACGCCCTGGGGCGCTACAGCCAAGGCATCAGCGTGGCCAAGGCGCTGGCACAGGGTGTGGGCGGCAGGGTCAAGTCCGCATTGGAGTCCGCCATCGCGCTGCAACCTCTGCACGCCGACGCCCATATTGCGCTGGCGGCCTTCCACGCCGAAGTGATTGACAAGGTCGGGACACTGATCGCCAACATGACTTACGGTGCGAAAAAAGAAACCAGTCTGAACTTGTTTGAGCGGGCGCTCAGCCTGCATCCCACGTCGGCGATCGCCAAGATTGAATATGCCAATGCCCTGGTCATCCTCGAAGGTGATAAACGCATGGCCGAGGCCACCCGCTACTACGAACAGGCCGCTGCCATGGCCGCCATCGATGCGGCCGAGCATCTGGATGTGGAGATGGCACAGACGGAATTAGCAAGTTAAGGATGTTGCCCCCACGCTCCACCGCAGCGCGGGTCGCTGCCCCCGAGGGGGCTAACTCGCCTTGGGGCGGCCCGGCGGCGAGTTGTGTTGCCCCCACGCTTTGACGCTACCCAACGCTTTACGCTGTTGTACTATTCTTCCGTTGCAATCAACCAACCTACCGGAGTACCCCACCATGGCCGATCTGAAAAAACAATTCGAAGCCGCTGTCGCCAATTCCAAGAATCTGAGCGAGCGCCCTGACAATGCCACCATGCTGAAGATCTACGCCCTGTACAAGCAGGCCAGCGTGGGCGACAACACCGAGAAAAAACCGGGCTTTGTCGACATGGTTGGCCGCGCCAAGTGGGATGCGTGGAACGGCGTCAAGGGCGTCAGCACCAAGGACGCCATGCAACAGTATGTGGACCTGATCGAGTCCTTGAGTTAAGCCCCCACGCTCGCGCCACTGCGTGTGGCGCCCTGCCCCCCCGGCGAGGCCGCGTTTCACCTTGGGGCGGCCCGGCGGCGAAAAAAACCCGCCTCCAGCCCTCGTTCACGCTGGGTAAGCAGCTACTAAAACAATAGCGCCTCAGGGCGTTTTTTGTTTTTCAGGCATCACTCTTTTTTGGCCCGAGGCTTCTTGGCCGCGGCCTTGGGCGCCAGCAAATCGTCGAGGTTTTTGACAATCTCCGCCTCGATCTTGCCCTTGAACGCACCCAATAAAAATCCGAGCTTGGCGTCCAGGTCGAAATGGTCCGCAGTGACGACCAGGACACCGTTGACACCGGAGCGCGTAAAGCTGACGCGGTCTTCCTTGGCGCCCTCTTCGTAACTGCATTGCATGCCGAAATCGGATTCAACCTGCTCCGCCCAGGCCATCGCAATTTTCCGCGCCGCCGCCAGGGTCAGGGAATGCTCCCGTCGAATGTGAAGATTTGCCACCGTATTGCTCCTACTGGGCTGGGGTTGTTTTGCAGGTTTGGTTCATACTCAGCCAAGAACATCTTAAGTCCACCAGCACGCACAAACATCCAGGAGCGACCATGCTATACAAATTCAAATCCAAAGTCACGGGTGATCTCATCATGCTGGAGCCCAACGGCCGCCAGATACTGAGCTTGATTGGCAAAGCCGATACGGCATCCATGGCCAAAGGCATTTTGCTGCCGCAGGACATGCCGGCGGCCATCACCGCGCTGGAACACGCCATTGCCGAGGAAGAGGCAGCGCAGCAACAGCGCCTGCAAGAAGCAAAAGCCGCAGGTGAAAAACCGCCTCGCCCGGATGCCGTATCGCTCCGTCAGCGCGCCGTACCGTTTATCGACATGCTCAAGCGCTGCCACCAGGCGGACAAGGAAGTTGTCTGGGGGGTCTGAGTAGATATAGCCCCCACGCTCCACCGCTGCGCGGGTCGCTTCCCCCCGAGGGGGCTAATTTCCCTTGGGGCGGCCCGGCGGGAAATTGCGGCTCCCACGCTCCACCGCTGCGCGGGTCGCTTCCCCCCGAGGGGGCTAATTTCCCTTGGGGCGGCCCGACGGGAAATTGCGGCCCCCACGCTCCACCGCTGCGCGGGTCGCTGCCCTCGCCTAGTCGGCGTAGACCCCTGCTGTCTTGATGATGGGGCTCCACTTGGCGATCTCTGCCGTTACAAACTTCTTGTGCTCCGCCGGGTCCATGCGTTTGTCGGTGACCACCACGGCGCCCAGGCCCTCTTGCTTCTTGATGAAATCAGCATCCTTCAGAGCCGCCTTCATGGCGGTGTTGATTTTGGTCAGCACATCGGCCGGTGTGCCTTTGGGTGCATACAGGCCGTGCCAGATCGTCACTTCAAAGCCCTTCAAACCCTGGTCCTGCAAGGTCGGCAGGTCCTTCAACGCCGGTGTGCTCAGCTGTTTGGCCGTGGTCACCGCATAGGCCAGGACCTTCTTGGCCTCGATCTGCGTGGTGGTATTGGTAGTCTGGTCACACATGAAATCAATCTGCCCGCCAATCAGGTCGGTCATGGCTGGCGCAGTTCCCTTGTAGGGAACGGTTGTCATGTCCACCGCCAAGGCGTTCTGGAACAGCAGGCCGCACAGATGCGAGGCCGAGCCAATGCCCGCATTGCCCAGATTGATCTTGCCCTTGTTTTGCCCGATCCAGACGGCCAGCTCTTTGTAGTTCTTGGCGGGCAGGCTTGGGCGGCCAATCAACGTCATCGGCACATCATTGACCATGCCCAGGTATTCGAAATCGGTCTCGACCTTGAACGGAATATTGCGCACCAGCGTGGGCATGGTGGCCATGCCGATATGGTGCAACAGCAGCGTGTAGCCGTCCGCCGGAGCCTTGGCCACTTTGTTGGCGCCGATGGAGCCCCCTGCGCCCGCAGCGTTGTCGACCAGGACGGTGGCGCCCCCCAGAGGCTTGCGCAGGGCTTCCGCCAAGTCACGCGCCACCCGATCGGTCGGTCCACCGGCCGTGAATGGCACGATGATGGTAATCGGCTTGGATGGATAGGTATCCGCGTAGGCCAACATGGCAGTTGCCGCAGCAGCAAGGGCGAATAATTTCTTCATGGAAGTTCCTCCGGTTGAATCCCGACAGCCTACCGCCAGCCTATCGGATTGCCATGCTGGAAACTACCTAGAGAGGTGGCCCCCACGCTCCGCCGCTGCGCGGGTCGCTGCCCCCCGAGGGGGCTAACTCACCTTGGGGCGGCCCTACGGTGAGTTGTTGCCCCCACGTTCGCTAACTGCGTGTGGCTCTCTGCCCCCCGAGGGGGCTAATTTGGCTACGCCGCACATTCGTGAGCCCTTGGGACGGCCCGGCGGGAAATTGCTGGCCCCCACGCTCCGCCGCTGTGCGGGTCGCTGCCCCCCGAGGGGGCTAAATCCGCTTGGGGCGGCCCGGCGCGGATTTGTTGTAGCCCCCATCACGCCTGTCACAGTGCGCACTGCGCAGCCCCCCAACCCAGCAACACCGGGGTTATTTGTAACTACGCGCGTCTTCTATCACTTTGCCATCATTGGGCAGGCTGCCGGGCGGCACGATCTCCACCTGGCCACGCAGCTTGGTCACCTCACGGATGGCGTCTTCCAGGCGCGTGGCCAGGCCTTCCATAAGGCCCTGCGCCTCCACCTTGAGCGTCATCGCATCGTTGGCCATTTCCCCGCTGACCACCAGGCGGGCGCGCACCACTTCGGTAAAACGCTTCACGATGTCATTGACCTGTTTGGGGTGGACGAACATGCCGCGGATCTTGGTGGTCTGGTCGGCCCGCCCCATCCAGCCCTTGATGCGGGTGTTGGTGCGCCCCGTCGGGCAATGGCCCGGCAGCATGGCGGACAAATCGCCGGTACCAAAACGTATCAGCGGGTAGCCGGGGTTCAGCGTGGTGACCACCAGTTCACCGACCTCGCCGTCGGCCACCAGGTCACCGGTGCCGGGGCGCACGATTTCCACAATCACGCCTTCGTCCAGCACCAGGCCTTCGCGGGCCGAGGTTTCGTAGGCGATCAGGCCCAGATCGGCGGTCGCATAACACTGGTAGCCGGTTATGCCACGCTCCAGAAACCAGTCCCGCAAGCTCGGCGGAAAGGCCTCGCCGCCAAACATCGCCTTGGAGACACTGGGCAAGGCCACACCCATGGCCGCCGCCTTTTCGACGATGATTTTCAGAAAACTGGGCGTGCCGATATAACCCGCCGGCTGCAGGTCGTGCATGGCCTGCACCTGTTGCTCGGTCTGCCCGGTACCGCCCGGAAACACGGTGCAACCCATGGCATGGGCGCCGGTTTCCATCATGGAACCAGCGGGCACAAAGTGGTAGCTGAAGCTGTTGTGTATCAACTCCCCGGGCCTGAAGCCTGCGGCGTAAATCGCCCGCGCCATGCGCCAGTAGTCACGCGCCGTGCCCTCGGGTTCGTACATCGGCCCGGGGCTGGCATAGACCCGTGTCATGGCAGCCCCAAAGCCCAGCGCACTGAAACCGCCAAACACATCACCCGCGGCCACCGCACCAGGCACCCGCTGGCGCGCCGCGTGCTGGCGTTCCTGCAACTCATGCTTGCGGATGACCGGCAACTTGGCCAGCGCAGCGCGGTCTACGACTGCGGTAGTGTCAACGTCGCGCAGCAGATCGGCAAATGCCGCCGATGCGCGCTTGGCATGTGCCAGCTGGCCGGGCAGCGCCGCCATCAGCGCGGCTTCGCGCTCGGCCGGCGAACGGGTTTCTAACGCGTCAAAAAAGCTGGCGGGAGCTGTTTCGCCTTGGGGCGGCCCGGCGTCTAAAACCCTCGCCCCCATGCTCCCCGCTGCGCGTGGTGCGCTGCCCCCCGAGGGGGCTGTTTCGCCTTGGGGCGGCCCGGCGTCGAAACGGTTCGTCATGTTGATCCTTCCCCTCGTTGACTTTTAAGATTCAAATGCATTGCTATATATAAAGTAGCGGACTGTGCACGTTCTACGAGGGCTACAGCCATATTTTTCATATACCAACTGGCTCAGGCCAGCCAGCGTTTGCGGCGCTTGTAACTCTTGGCGTCTTTAAAACTCTTGCGCTCGCCACCGCCCATGCCCAGGTAGAACTCCTTGACGTCTTCGTTGGTACGCAGGTAGTCGGCGGCGCCATCCATGACCACACGGCCGGACTCCATGATGTAGCCGTAGTCAGCGTACTTCAGCGCCATATTGGTGTTCTGCTCGGCCAGCAAAAACGTGACCTTTTCCTTGGTGTTGAGGTCTTTCACAATCTCAAACACCTCCTCCACAATCTGCGGCGCCAGGCCCATCGATGGCTCGTCCAACAGCACCATGCTGGGGTTGGCCATGATGGCGCGGCCGATGGCGCACATCTGCTGTTCGCCACCCGATGTGTACGCGGCCTGGCTGGTGCGCCGCGTCTTCAGGCGGGGGAAGTAGGCGTACACCTTCTCCAGATTGGCAGCCACCTCGGCCTTGCTTTTGCGGGTGTAACCGCCGGTCAGCAGATTTTCTTCAATCGTCAGGTGGGCAAAACAATGCCGCCCTTCCATGACCTGCACCACACCACGCTGCACCAGGTCGGCCGGGCTCAGGTTTTCGATGCGCTCGCCACGCAACTCGATGCTGCCCTTGGTCACCGCGCCGCGCTCCCCAGCGAGCAGGTTGGACACGGCCCGCAACGTGGTCGTCTTGCCCGCGCCATTGCCACCCAGGATCGCCACGATGCCGCCTTCGGGCACCTGCAGCGACACGCCCTTGAGGACAAGAATGACGTGGTTGTAGATGACCTCTATGCCATTCACGTTGAGAACAATATTTTTAGGTTCCATAACTCAGCCTTGTTGACCAAATGAAAGACCCGCAACGCGAGGCTTTCAATTGGCGGCTCCGAAGAGCCATCCAAACCCATCTGCTCCCTAAAAGCACCCACGACCCATGAGGGTTGGGGGATGGGGTGCTCTGCGCAGCGAAATTAAGGAGGAGGGCCCTCACGGCCCGGGGGACATTCGCGGAGCAGAGCACCCCGTCCTCCAGCCCGTCGCCTAGCTCTGGCAATCGGCAGGCGTACGTGGTGTCAGCTTTTTGTCTGCGGCGTACTTGGCAGCCGTCGTCTTGACCAGTGGCTTGATGATTTGTTCATCACCCTGCAGCCAGTCGGACGTGAAGTTCCAGGCCTTGCCATCCCAGGTGTGGATGCGGGCCCACGAAGCGCCCATGTGGTCCACACACGAGGTGCTGATGGGGCGCATCACGCCGGCAAAACCCAAACCATCCAGCTTGGCCTGTGTCAGGCTCAGGTTTTCCAGGCCCCAACGCACTTGTTCGCCGGTCATGACCTTGCCCTTGCCGTAACGCTCCTGCGCGGAGCGGATACCTTCCACGCCCAGCATCGCACTCATGGCGCCACGCATGTACAAAACCTGGCCGACCTCTTCCTTGGGTCCCGTGCCTTGGCCCTTGCCATGCACCTGGGCCAGCACGTCGGTGACGACCTTGGCCTTGTAATCGGCGCCGTGTTGCAGCGTCACCGCGTTGTAGCCCTTGGCGCCATCGGCCACGTCCTTGACGTCAGGCTCCGCGCCCGCCCACCACACGCCGTACATTTTTTCGCGCGGGTAACCGGTGGCCTGTGCCTCCTTGATAGCGGTGGAGTTCATGACACCCCAGCCCCACAGCAGCGTGTAGTCGGGTTTGTTCTGGCGCACCTGCAGCCAGGTGGCCTTTTGCTCCACGCCGGGTGCCGTCACTGGCAGCAACTGCAACGCAAAACCCAGTTGGGCGGCACGCTCTTGCAGCAGTGCAATCGGCTCCTTGCCAAACGGGCTGTCGTGGTAGACCAGTGCAATCTTCTTGCCCTTGAGCTTTTCCAGACCGCCTTCTTTCTTGCCTATGGCCTGCAGAATGGTGTCGGCCGCGACCCAGTAGGTACCGGCGATGGGGAAGTTCCATTTGAAGACCGTGCCGTCGGCGCTTTCGCTGCGGCCGTAACCCACGGTCACCACCGAGATCTTGTCGACCGGGGCCTTTTCGGTGATGGCAAACGTCGCACCGGTGGACAGTGGTTGCACCAGCGAGGCGCCGCCGTTCTTGCCCTTCAGGCGTTCATAACATTCCACACTGCGGGCCGTGTCGTAGCCGGTTTCACATTCTTCAAAACTGAGCTTGACGCCATTGATGCCGCCGCGGGCGTTCACCAGCTTCAGGTAGTCCACATAACCATTCGCCCATGGCACACCATTGGGTGCATAGGGGCCGGTGCGGTAGGACAGCACCGGGATGAACTGCTCCTTATTGGCTTGGGCGAAAGCAGTGCCCGTTGTCAGGACGGCACCACCAACGGCTACCAACGTAGCTGCGAGTGCGAGTTTGCGAAGCTTCATTTGTCTCTCCTAGTAATAATGATTGAAGAAGCACGAGGGAACACGGTACATATAAACCAAAGTCGTCAATGCGGGAAGGGCCACAGGCGCAGTTTCTGCTTGCCGATGGACCACAGCTTGGCCAGGCCATGCGGTTCCACGATCAGGAACCAGACGATCAGGCCACCAAAAATCATCAGCTCGGCATGGGACACACCGGCCGTGGAAATCTGTATGCCAACCAGCGCCGCCAGGGCCGGCAAAAACTGGTTCAAGAAAATGGGCAACAACACGATGAAACCGGCACCAAAAAAGCTGCCCATGATGGAGCCCATGCCGCCGATGATGACCATGAACAAAAGCTTGAAGGACTGGTCCACCGAGAACGCCGCCGGCTCCCAGGCGCCCAGGTAGATAAAGGCCCACAGCCCGCCGGCCATGCCGACGATGAAGGAGCTGACAGCAAAAGCGGTCAGCTTGGCGTACATGGGGCGGATGCCGATCACTGCAGCCGCCACGTCCATGTCGCGGATCGCCATCCACTCGCGCCCCACCGCACCACGCACCAGGTTCTTGGCCATCAGCGCAATCACCGCCAACAGCGTCAGGCAAAAGATGTATTTGGACAAGGGGCTATCCAAAGGGAATCCAAACACTTGCAAGTTGGAAACCGATACCGAGCCGGATGGCGAGTTGTTGGTGAACCACTGGATGCGCAAGAACATCCAGTCCGCAAAAAACTGCGCCGCCAGCGTGGCCACAGCCAGGTACAAGCCCTTGACCCGCAGACTCGGCAGGCCGAACAAAATGCCGAACAACATGGCACACACGCCACCCAGCACCAGGGCCAGGACCAAGGGCATGCCCTCGATGCGTACAAAGAAGTTGTAGGCCGCATAGGCGCCCACTGCCATGAAGGCGCCCGAGCCCAAAGAAATCTGGCCGCAATAGCCCACCAGGATATTCACACCAATGGCTGCCAGCGAGAAGATCAAAAACGGAATCAGGATATTCGTGAACCAGTAGTCACTGGCCACCGCGGGCACGGCCACAAAGGCCACCGCCAGCAGTGCGAACAATGCGATGCGGTCCTGCGCAATCGGGAAGATCTGCTGGTCTGCCCGGTACGTGGTTTTGAATTGGCCGTTTTCTCTATAAAACATATCACCTCTAATCAGTTGAGGACCGAGCAAATTTGCTGCGCAAATCTTGGTCCGTCCCGCAAAACATCAAACGATCTATTTGCTATGAGCCGGGATGGCAGTGCGTTTTGCTCCGTGTCCCCCGCCCGCTTTGCGGGCTCCTCCTTTACCTGCGCAAAACACACTGCCACCCCGGCTCATCGGGTGGACTGTGGTTCGCGGAAGACTATTAAGTGGGTACGTCATACGCGGTCAATGATCTTCTCGCCAAACAAGCCTTGGGGGCGGATCAGCAGGAACCCCAGTGCCAGCACATAAGCAAACCAAATTTCAATACCGCCACCTACATAGGGGCCCAGGTAGACCTCGGACAACTTCTCGCCGACACCAATAATCAGCCCGCCCACAATCGCCCCCGGCACCGAAGTCAGCCCACCCAAGATCACAACAGGTAACGCCCGCAAGGCCACGGTTGTCAGCGAAAACTGCACCCCCAGCTTGCTGCCCCAAATCATGCCGGCCACCAGCGCCACCACACCGGCGACGCACCACACAATGACCCAGATGCGGTTCAGGGGAATACCAATGCTTTGGGCCGCCTGGTGGTCATCGGCCACGGCACGCAGCGCGCGGCCGGTGGCGGTCTTCTGGAAAAACATGCTGAGCAGCCCCACCAGAACGGCGGCAATCAGCGCGGCGTACAAGTCTTCCTTGTTGATCAGGATGCCGCCTTCAAAAGCGCTTTCCAAAATCATGACCGGGTCCTTGGGCATGCCGATGTCGATCTTGTAAATGCTGCTGCCAAAGGCGGTCTGCCCCAGGCCTTCGAGAAAATACGTGATACCCAGTGTGGCCATCAGCAGCGTTGTGCCTTCCTGGTTGACCAGGTGGCGCAACACCATGCGCTCAATCACCCAGGCCACGCCAAACATCACGACCCCAGCGCCGACGAAGGCCAGCACATTGGCCGCCACCGGATGGGTTATGCCCAGATGCAAGGGAATCCATTCCGCAAAACGCGCCATCGCCAGCGCCGCAAACAGCACCATGGCGCCCTGCGCAAAGTTGAAAACGCCCGATGCCTTGTAGATCAGCACAAAGCCCAGCGCCACCAGCGAATACAACATGCCGGCCATCAGGCCGCCCAATAGTGTTTCCAAAAAGAAAGCCATGGCTATTTGCTCCGTTCGCCCTGAGCCTGTCGAAGGGCCCGCACACAATAGATTCGTTGATTGCTGGGCTTCGACAAGCTCAGCCCGAACGGGGTTTGGTAATTTTTCATCAGTGCGAGGTGCCGAGGTAGGCGCTGATGACATCCGGGTTGTTGCGCACCTCGTCCGGCGTGCCGTCGCCGATCTTCTTGCCGTAGTCCAGCACCACCACACGGTCGCTGATGTCCATGACCACCCCCATGTCGTGTTCGATCAACACGACCGTGGTGCCAAACTCGTCGTTGACGTCGAGCACGAAACGGCACATGTCCTGCTTTTCTTCGACGTTCATGCCGGCCATCGGTTCATCCAGCAGCAGCACTTGGGGCTCCATTGCCAGGGCGCGGCCCAGGTCGACACGTTTCTGCAAGCCGTAAGGCAATTGCCCGACCGGCGTCTTGCGGTAGGCCTGGATTTCCAGAAAATCGATGATGCGTTCCACGGCCTCGCGGTGTTTGATTTCCTCGCGCTCGGCCGGACCCCAACGCAGGGCTTGCAGCAGGATATTGCTTTTGATCTTCAGGTTGCGACCGGACATGATGTTGTCCAGCACACTCATGCCCTTGAACAACGCCAGGTTCTGGAAGGTACGCGCCACACCCATCACCGCCACCTGGTGGCTGTTCATGTGTTTGAAGGTTTGCCCGCGGAAGGTGATGGAACCCTGCTGCGGCGAATACACACCGTTGATGCAATTCAGCATCGAACTTTTGCCCGCACCATTGGGGCCGATGATGGCGCGCACTTCATGCTCGCGCACGTCAAACGAAATGTCCGTCAGTGCCTTGACGCCGCCAAAACTCAGGCTGATGTTCTTGACGTCCAAAATGACGTCCCCTATTTTTTTTGTCGCTGTGGTGCTCATGCTGCCGCCTTCACCGGTGCAAAGGTCTTGGTGTCTTCAATACGCAGCGTGGCACTGACCTTGCCGGTGCGACCATCTTCAAACTTGACCTGGGTTTCAATAAACTGCGATGTCTTACCGCCGTATAACGCGTCAATCAGCACGTCATACCGCTCGGCGATAAAACCGCGGCGGACCTTGTTGGTGCGGGTCAGCTCGCCGTCGTCGGCATCCAGCTCCTTGTGCAGCACCAGGAAACGGCTGACCTGGCTGCCGGCCAGCAAGGTGTCCACGCTCAGGTCGGCATTGACCTTCTCCACACATTCCTTGATCAGCTGGTAGACCTCGGGCTTTTGCGCCAGATCGGTGTAACCGGCGTAGGGCAGGTTGCGCCGCTCGGCCCAGTTTCCCACCGCGTCAAAATCGATGTTGATCATGACGCAGACCTGGTCGCGGCCGTCGCCATAGGCCACAACCTCCTTGATGTGCTGGAAGAACTTGAGCTTGTTCTCCACATACTTGGGTGCGAACATGGCGCCGTCATTGGCACCACCCTTGATGCGGCCCACGTCCTTGACACGGTCGATGATCTTCAGGTGGCCGTTGGCGTCAATAAAACCGGCGTCGCTGGAGTGGTACCAGCCATCGGTCGTCAACACCTCGGCCGTGGCCGTCGGGTTCTTGTAGTACGCGGTGAACAGCCCCGGTGACTTGATCAGGATCTCGCCGTTGTCGGCGACCTTGATTTCCACGCCCTCGCAGGGCACACCCACGGTATCGGCACGGGCCTGGTTGTCGGGCTGCAGGCATACAAACACCGCGGTCTCGGTGGAGCCATACAACTGCTTCAGGTTGATGCCGATGGAGCGGAAAAAGCTGAACAGATCGGGGCCGATGGCTTCCCCGGCGGTATAGGCCACCCGCACGCGGCTCAGGCCCAACGTATTGCGCAGCGGGCCATAGACAAACACGCCACCCAGCGCATACAACAAGCGGTCCATGGCCGACACCGGCTTGCCGTCCATCAATGCAGGGCCGACCCGTTTCGCCACCCCCATGAAGTAATGGAACATATTGCGTTTGATGGCACCGGCATCCTCCATGCGAATCATGACACTGGTCAGCAGGCCTTCAAAAATGCGCGGTGGCGCAAAGTAATAGGTGGGGCCAATCTCTTTCAGATCGATGGTCACCGTGGCCGACGACTCGGGACAATTGACCACGTAACCGCAGGCCAGCCACTGGGAATAACTGAAGATGTTCTGCCCGATCCAGGCCGGCGGCAGGTAGGCCAGCACCTCTTCATCTCCTGTCAGCTTGTCAAAGTCGGCGCCGACACGCGCCCGGTCCAGCAGCGAGTTGTGCGTGTGCACCACACCCTTGGGGTTGCCGGTGGTGCCGGACGTGAAAAACATCGCGCCCACATCGTCGGGCTTGGCCTGGTCCACTTCCGTGGCAAAGAAATTCGGGTGCAGTGCGATGAAGGCCTTGCCGGCCGCCTGCAGCTCATCCAGCGACGCCAGGCACGGCTCTTCGTATTTGCGCAGGCCACGTGGGTCGTCGAAATAAATGCGCTCCAGCATGGGACAGCTCTCGCGCACTTCCAGCAACTTGTCGACCTGCTCCTGGTCTTCGGCAAAGGCAAAACGCACCTCGGCGTTGTTGATAGGGAAGACACACTCGGCAGCCGCGGCGTCCTGGTACAGCGGCACGGGGATGGCACCCAGCGATTGCACGGCCAGCATCGTGGCGTACAGGCGTGGCCGGTTGGCACCGACCACGACCATGTGTTCACCCCGGCGCAGGCCGGCCTGGTGCAGACCGGCCGCCAGTTGCTGCACCATGGCCAGCAGGTCGGCCCAGGTCAGCGACTGCCAGATACCGTATTCCTTCTCACGCATGGCGGGCGCCGTCGGGCGCTCACTGGCGTGTTTTTGAAGTAGCCGCGGAAAAGTCGTTTGCATTCCGAATCCTTGTCTGTCTGTCACCTGTGTCCACACCCGATGTTGTGCAACAACAGGTCTGTCTATGGACCGAATAGTAGTCCTGCATTTGACGCCAAGTTGTCGTTTGGACGACAATTCGCACGTTTCTGGGTAGGTGTTTTCCCTTCACTTATTGCTAACTTACAAAGCCCCACATGTCCAACGATGCATCCCTTTTCCAGCGCCGCCGTGCGCTGACCGCAGCCGAACTGGATGCCATTCCTTGGATCCATTTGTTGTCCGCCCAAGAGCGGGAACGCGCCACCGAAGACCTGAAGATTGCCGACGCCGACTCGGGTGAATACATCTGCCGTATCGGCCGTCCGGTGACCTACTGGTTTGGCGTCGTGGATGGCTTGTTGAAGATGAGCAGCGACAACGCCGAGGGCCAGACCATGACCTTCACCGGCGT
>JAZKIR010000031.1:0-19791 GCA_040384785.1 Pseudomonadota bacterium | reverse complement strand
CCTGGTCCGAGTGCTCTAAGAGGTCGATGATGATGGAACTCAATAGCATTAAGCCCGCAGATGGCGCCAAGCACTACAAACGTCGTGTTGGCCGTGGCATCGGCTCCGGCATCGGCAAGACCGCAGGTCGTGGCCACAAGGGACAAAAATCCCGTGCAGGCGGCTACCACAAAGTCGGTTTTGAAGGCGGTCAGATGCCTATGCATCGCCGTTTGCCCAAGCGCGGTTTCAAATCGCACTTGCTGCAGTTCAACGCTGAAATCACGTTGACAACACTGGAAGTCCTGGGTCTGGCTGAAGTCGACCTGTTGGCGCTGAAACAAGCCAAGTTGGTCGGTCAAATGTCCAAGGTTGTCAAGGTTATCAATACTGGCGCCTTGACTAAATCGGTCAAACTCAATGGTATTGGTGCTACTGCTGGCGCCAAGGCTGCTATCGAAGCTGCTGGTGGCAGCGTCGCGTAAGTCAAAGCTAAGAGAGAACTAAGTGGCAACTAACGCAGCTCAAATAGCAAAGACAGACAAGTTTGGCGACTTGCGTCGTCGGCTAGTGTTTTTGTTGCTCGCGCTGGTCGTGTACCGCGTGGGCGCGCACATTCCAGTGCCGGGTATTGATCCCGCGCAGTTGCAGCAGCTGTTCAAAGGTCAGGAGGGCGGAATCCTGAGCCTGTTTAACATGTTCTCGGGTGGAGCGCTGTCCAGGTTCACGATATTTGCGTTGGGGATCATGCCGTACATTTCGGCATCGATCGTCATGCAGTTGTTGACCTATGTGTTGCCGGCTTTTGAGCAGTTAAAGAAGGAAGGCGAAGGCGGGCGCCGCAAGATTACACAGTACACGCGTTACGGCACACTGGGTTTGGCGCTGTTTCAGTCACTGGGTATTGCCTTAGCTTTGGAGTCTTCGGCTGGTTTGGTGATTTCTCCCGGTTTTGGTTTTCGTATGACTTCGGTTGTTACGCTGACCGCTGGCACCATGTTTTTGATGTGGTTGGGTGAGCAAATCACTGAGCGTGGCTTGGGTAACGGAATATCAATATTGATTTTTGGTGGTATTGCGGCAGGTTTGCCGAGTGCCATAGGCGGCCTGCTTGAGCTGGTTAGAACCGGTGCCATGAGCATCATCGTGGCTTTGCTGGTGATTGTGCTGGTTGCGTTGGTTACTTATTTTGTGGTGTTCGTGGAGCGCGGCCAGCGGAAGATTCTGGTGAACTATGCTCGGCGACAGGTTGGAAACAAGGTGTATGGCGGTCAATCCTCCCATCTACCTTTGAAGTTGAATATGGCGGGTGTGATTCCTCCGATTTTCGCCTCCAGCATTATTCTGTTGCCAGCAACGGTCGCTAATTGGTTTAGCTCGGGTGACTCGATGCGCTGGTTGAAGGATATCTCCAGCACGTTAAGTCCTGGTCAGCCTGTGTACGTAATGTTGTATGCAAGTGCGATTATATTCTTCTGCTTTTTCTACACTGCGTTGGTGTTCAACAGCAAGGAAACCGCAGATAACCTGAAGAAGAGCGGAGCTTTCATCCCTGGGATCCGTCCTGGTGACCAAACTGCAAAATATATTGATAAAATCCTGCTTCGCTTAACGCTGGCCGGTGCGATATACATCACTTTTGTGTGTCTGTTGCCAGAGTTTTTGATTCTCAAATACAACGTGCCGTTTTACTTCGGTGGAACCTCACTGTTGATTATTGTTGTCGTGACCATGGATTTCATGGCACAGGTCCAGAATTACATGATGTCCCAGCAATACGAATCGCTGCTGAAGAAGGCAAATTTCAAGTCTTCCTGAGTAGCAGCGGATTGATATGTCAAAGGATGACGTAATTCAGATGCAAGGGGAGGTTGTAGAAAACCTCCCAAACGCGACATTTCGCGTGAAGCTGGAAAACGGGCATGTAGTGCTGGGACATATTTCCGGCAAGATGCGGATGCATTACATCCGAATCTTGCCTGGCGATAAGGTCACAGTTGAATTAACGCCGTACGACCTGAGTCGTGCGCGTATTGTGTTTAGAGCAAAGTAAATAGCGCATGTTCCGCGCGAATCAAAGTCGGAACGGGGCGAAGGGTTTTAGGAGAGAAATATGAAAGTTTCGGCTTCGGTCAAGAAAATTTGCCGCAACTGCAAAATCATCCGACGCAAAGGCGTTGTGCGCGTGATCTGTACAGATCCACGTCACAAGCAGCGTCAGGGTTAATTGCAAGAGTTTTAGAGGACGAAAATGGCACGTATCGCTGGCATCAATATTCCGCCGCAACAGCATTCCGAGATTGGCTTGACCGCCATTTTTGGTATCGGTCGCACCCGCGCTCGCAAGATTTGCGAAGCCTGTGGCATTGCATATTCCAAGAAGGTCAAAGACCTGACTGACGGTGATCTGGAGAAAATCCGGGATCAAATCGCTCAGTTCACCATCGAAGGCGATTTGCGTCGTGAGACAACGATGAACATCAAGCGATTGATGGACATCGGTTGCTACCGCGGCTTTCGCCATCGTCGTGGCTTGCCCATGCGCGGTCAACGTACCCGCACGAATGCTCGCACCCGCAAAGGCCCGCGTAAGGCTGCTGCGTCATTGAAGAAATAACAGGGATTGAGAAACCACCATGGCAAAAGCTCCCGCCAATAACGCTGCGCAGCGCGTTCGCAAAAAAGTCCGCAAGAATGTTGCAGACGGTATTGCACACGTGCACGCTTCGTTCAACAACACCATCATCACGATCACCGATCGCCAGGGCAATGCGTTGTCTTGGGCTTCGTCGGGCGGTCAAGGTTTCAAGGGCTCTCGCAAGTCCACTCCGTTCGCTGCCCAGGTAGCTTCCGAAGTGGCTGGCCGTGCAGCTCTGGACCAAGGCATCAAGAACCTTGACGTTGAAATCAAGGGACCTGGTCCTGGTCGTGAATCCTCCGTTCGCGCGCTGGCGGCACTGGGCATTCGCATCAACATGATTGCTGATGTGACTCCGGTTCCTCACAATGGCTGCCGCCCTCAGAAACGCCGTCGTATCTGATTGCTTTGCAATCAGGCGCCGTCGTATTTAGTTTTTAACAAGCCCACCGCCATCAGCAATCGCTGATGGCTCCCGCACTTATGGTGCGGCAGATGACATAAAAGGAAGATCAAGTGGCACGCTACCTCGGCCCCAAGGCCAAACTCTCACGCCGTGAAGGCACCGACCTGTTCCTGAAGAGCGCCCGTCGCGCCATCGGTGACAAGGCCAAGTTCGACTCCAAGCCCGGCCAGCACGGCCGCACTTCGGGTGCTCGCACCTCCGACTACGGTCTCCAACTGCGTGAAAAGCAGAAGGTTAAGCGTATGTACGGCGTGCTGGAGCGCCAGTTCCGCCGTTACTTCGAAGAAGCTGACCGCCGCAAGGGCAACACCGGTGCCAACCTGTTGTTCCTGTTGGAATCCCGTCTGGACAATGTCGTTTACCGTATGGGCTTTGGCTCGACACGTGCAGAAGCACGCCAAATGGTGTCCCACAAGGCGATCACCGTGAACGGCAGCTCGGTCAACATTCCTTCCTACATGGTCAAGGCTGGTGACGTGGTCTCCGTGCGCGAAAAGTCCAAGAAGCAAAACCGTGTGGTTGAAGCTTTGCAACTGGCACAGCAAGTCGGCATGCCCGCATGGGTTGAAGTCAACATTGAAAAGGCCGAAGGCACTTTCAAGACCGTACCTGACCGCGACCAGTTTGCCGCAGACATCAACGAATCGTTGATCGTCGAGTTGTATTCACGCTAATCGCGTCTGAATTGTTGAAATCGTTCCTTGGCCGTGGGGCACTGCAGTCAAGGTGCTTCACCAGCCTTACCGACGTAACGAGTCGGGGGTATTGAGAGGAAGTCTGCATGCAAAACAGTTTGCTAAAACCCAAGTCCATCAGTGTTGAGCAACTTGGCACCAACCGTGCCAAGGTTGCTCTGGAGCCCTTTGAGCGTGGCTACGGTCATACATTGGGTAACGCGCTCCGCCGCGTGTTGTTGTCTTCCATGCCTGGTTTCGCGGCCACTGAAGTGACCATCGCCGGCGTGTTGCACGAGTATTCCTCTATCGATGGCGTTCAAGAAGACGTCGTCAATATTTTGCTGAATTTGAAGGGCGTTGTGTTCAAGTTGCACAATCGCGACGAAGTCACACTGAGCCTGCGCAAAGATGTTGAAGGCCTGGTAACAGCCGCCGACATCCAGACACCACACGATGTGGAAATCATCAATCCTGGCCATGTCATCGCCAATCTGTCGCACGGCGGCAAGTTGGATATGCAGATCAAGGTTGAAAAAGGCCGCGGCTACGTGCCCGGCACCATGCGCCGCCATGCCGATGAGCCAAATAAGTCTATCGGCCGTATTGTTTTGGACGCATCGTTCTCGCCCGTCAAGCGCGTGAGCTATACCGTCGAAAGCGCACGTGTTGAACAGCGTACCGATTTGGACAAGTTAGTTGTCGAAATCGAAACCAACGGTGCCATTTCTGCAGAAGACGCGGTTCGCGCTTCCGCCAAGATCCTGGTGGAACAGCTGGCTGTGTTCGCGCAGTTGGAAGGCAGCGAGTTGGCCGCATTTGATGCGCCCGCTCCACGCGGAAATACGCAATTCGACCCCATCTTGTTGCGCCCCGTTGACGAGCTGGAGTTGACGGTTCGCTCCGCCAACTGCCTGAAGGCCGAAAACATCTATTACATCGGTGACTTGATCCAGCGTACCGAGAACGAGTTGCTCAAGACCCCGAATCTGGGTCGCAAATCGCTCAACGAAATCAAGGAAGTTTTGGCTTCCCGCGGTCTGACACTGGGTATGAAGCTGGAAAGCTGGCCACCTGCAGCGTTGGAAAAGCGTTAAGCAAACGCTTTCACTAAAAGCGCTATTTTTTCGAACCCTCAGGGGTTCCACGCAAAGGGCAGTACCTGATACGGCTGCCCACTTAAAACTCAAAGGAAATCTACCATGCGTCACGGACACGGACTACGTAAACTCAACCGCACCAGCTCACACCGCCTGGCGATGCTGCGCAACATGATGAACTCGCTGATCGAGCACGAAGTCATCAAGACCACCGTACCCAAGGCCAAGGAATTGCGCCGCGTGGTCGAACCCATGATTACTCTGGCCAAAGAGGCTACTGTTGCTAATCGTCGTTTGGCGTTTGACCGCCTGCGCGACCGCGACAGCGTGACCAAGCTGTTCAACGACCTGGGACCCCGTTTCGCGGCCCGTCCAGGCGGCTACACCCGTATTCTGAAAATGGGTTTCCGCGTTGGCGACAATGCACCCATGGCTTTGGTCGAATTGGTTGACCGTCCAGCTGCTGTCGAAGTAAATCCTGAAGCGGCTGCAGAATAGGTTATAATAGAAATCTACCGCGCGATGGAGCAGTCTGGTAGCTCGTTGGGCTCATAACCCAAAGGTCGGAGGTTCAAATCCTTCTCGCGCAACCAAATAAAATGCGGTTCTCCGTATAAGTAAACGCCCACTCACAGTGGGCGTTTTGCATTGGAGATGCGATCTATACGTCCTCGCCAAAGTCTCGTGATCTAAGCTATCCGAGGAACGCCAGCAACGCCGCTTGATGTTCTGACCAGTCGCGTCTATGCTTGCGCAGATACACGGGAGTCTGCCAATGTACAAGAAGATCGTGCTTGCCTATGACGGGTCGCAATCGGGGCAGCAAGCGCTGCTCGATTGCCAGGAATTGGCGCAGTGGAGCCATGCTGAGTTGTGGCTTGTGGCTGTCATGCCGTCTGCGCTGAGTTTTGTCACATTGGAAGGCAGCATGTACGACCCCGAGGTTGTGCAGCGAGAGGCTGCCCACTTCCAGGCCGTACTGACGGATGGTCTGAAACGCTTGACTGAGGCTGGCTTTAGCGCCAAAGGGGAACTGCTCACCGGTGAATCGGTGGATGAGATCACAAAGTATGCGCGAAAGGTTCAGGCCAACCTTATTGTCGTAGGCCACAAACACCTGGACAGTTGGGCCGCGCGCTGGTGGCGCGGATCAGTTTCCGCTGCGCTTATAGAGCGTGCCCCATGCAGCGTGTTATGCGTCATTACGCACTAGCGGAGTCGTTGTGCACACGGACATTGATCGCAAGGTATCACTGGAGCAGTATCGGCGGCGTGCCAAGTACTACGACAGTGAGCTGACACTGTTTGAACCCATCCGCCGCAGCGCCATCGCCCGTCTGTCCCTTCAGCAGGGCGCCACCGTACTGGATGTCGGCAGCGGTACTGGTTTGAGTTTCGAGCTATTGCAGCAAGCCATCGGCGAACAGGGCCACATTGTCGGAATCGAGCAGTGCCCGGAGATGATGAATATTGCCCACTCACGCGTTGAGCGCCATACGTGGAGCAATGTGACGCTGATCAATGCATCGGCAGATGTGGCGAGCATACCGTTCAAGGCAGACGCCGCACTCTTTCACTTCACCCATGACATACTGCGCAGTCGCAAAGCGATCAAAAATGTTGTTCGAAGCCTGAAACCGGGCGCCGCGGTAGTCGCCGCAGGACTACAGTGGGCCAGCGCACCCTGGGCTTGGCCTGCGAACTGCTTCGTGTTCCTGGCTGCATTGCACTCGACCTCGTCATTGGAAGGTCTGAACGAGCCCTGGAACTACCTTGCTGAACAAGTTGGCGCAATGGATGTTGTCAGCATGCCCATTGGCGGGATCTACATTGCGAAAGGAGTGACGGGTTCAGCCGCCACTTAATTCGGATCTCTTAGTGCGCCTTCAATGCCGCTAGTTTGAATGTTCCCGTCGGGCCCGCAACAAGATGGCCGGTCCGAATCAACTTAGCAATCGACGCTCCGATAGAGCCCTTGGCGAGCCCGATGTCCGAGGCAACTGCCGACTGATTGACCTTGACGAAAGCCGTAGCGTTGAGAATTTCCAGCAAGCGTGCCCATACTTTGGCGGTGTTGCCCTTCAAGGCCTGCTTTGGTTTCTTGCTGGCGGCGAGCGGCTTGCGCTTGACCCGTGTCGGCTTGATAACGGCGTCCGTCGCCTCGATTTCCTTCACAACGTTCAGATCGTCGGAGGCTTGAGGGTGTGTGGCTATGAGAGTTGGCATCACGGATAGGGACGTACGTGAGCCAGCCGACAGATCGGATGCCGCGCTGAATATCTTCTTGAACTCGGCTTCGATTTGTGCAACCGCTTGCGACAAGCGCGCAACCGTCTTCCAATCTCCAAACAAGGTGTCGTTGCCTACATCAAAAGGGTTTTGCAACATGGCACCCTTGACTTGATCCGCGTAGTCTTGTACTGACTTCTTGAGTTCAGCATCAGCCGCGAAGATGGCAGCACCGGCATGTTGAATTGCAGCAAGGGCTTGTGTGGGGAATGGCATGAAGGTAAATCCTTTTTATACAACCGAGCAACAAAAATCGGATCGTTCCAACGACCGAATGTTTAGAAATGAACGGGTTTTGCAGACGTCGACCGTTTGCTCGCCCAGGCGTTTAAAGGCCACCCATTGCTTCACCAATTCTATACACAGACGTTGCGCGCCGCCACAGCGGCGGCAGGGGCCTTTTCGCCAGGCAGACACAGAAACGGTTTTGCCGCAAGCCGATATGACGTGCGTTGCTGCCGTGCGCATCGGTGCTGGCCATCCTTGTAAACAATGGTAAAGGCCGTCAACACAGCCCGCCGCTCGACGTTAAGGGTATAAGCCCGGCCGCGCCAGGGCTCGCTTAAACGGTCGGAGCTTTTGCGACTGTTGTTGAGACAAATTGAATTTCAATTTGGTGCACAACACCGCACCGTATTTCTAGAGAGAAACTCACCATGCAACCCCAAGACTCCAGTTCGCGTTCCCGCATCGGGTTACTTACCATGCAAGGCCGTCGCTGGCGGAATTTGTTGGCTGCGGCCGCAGTGACCATAGCGGCCGTAGGCACCGCACAGGCGCAGACCTATGCGAATGTCACCGTTGGTGGTGCATTTGCCCCCGGTGTTTTTGGACAAATTTCTATAGGCAACAATCCACCCCCACCGCTGCTCAATGTGCAACCCATGGTCGTTGGACGGCCGGTGTACGGTGCCGCGCCCATGTACCTACATGTAGCGCAAGAGGAATACCGCGACTGGGGTCGTCACTGCGGCAGATACCGCGCCTGTGGCCATCCGGTGCACTTTGTTCGCGTGGAGCAGAACAACCGCTGGTGGGATCGCCATAACGACGATCGCCGCGGCCGTGGCCGTGGCGATGGGCACGACAATTTTCGCAAATATGAAGAGCGCCGCGGCGACCATTGGCATGAGCAACGGGGCGAGCGCAGAAGCGAACGCAACAGCCACCGGCGGGACGACTTGTACTAGAAAAAACGAAGGAACTCTGCGCTTTGGAATCCAAGGCGCAGACCGTGGAACTCCGCAATACACCGCCGGTCAGGCCGACTCGATTCGCTCGAACTCCGAAATGACCTGGGCGCCAAGTAGCAGCAGCGCTGCGATGATTTCCATGCAGAACAAAGCCACGACGGCCGTGGTCAGGGAGCCATAAACAACATTGGCCTTCGACAGTGTTGCGAAGTACCACACCAAGAGATGGCGAATGATTTCCCAGATGGATGTCGCCACCAACCCGCCAATCACCGCGTGGTGCCACGGCATGCGCCCCACCGGCAGCGACAAATATAGCGCCGCAACGATCAGCGTTTCGACGCCCAAGCCCAGCAGATAGAAGAACAGGCCCGAGACGCCAACCAGAGACCAATCGCGCCCGAACAGGTAAACACTTTCTTGCGCCATGGTTTGCAGCGCGATGGACACCAGTGTCAAAAACAGCAGCAATACACCCGACATGAAAACAAAGCAGTAGGGCAGCATTGCCGACACCAGCGCGTGGCGCTTCTTGAGCGCACCGCGGTGCGCAAAAATAACCGCCATGGCCTTTTCCAGAATGCCAAAGGCCAGTGAACTGAAAAACAGCATGGTCACCAGCAGCACGGCACCAATGGCGATGCGGTCCTCCAGAAAGCTCGCTATGTCGCCCAGCATGGCTTTGGATTGGCTGGGCACCAGCCATTCGAGATAACGTCCCAATGCAATCAGCAGCT
Organism: Pseudomonadota bacterium; assembly: GCA_040384785.1. Lineage (GTDB taxonomy): Bacteria > Pseudomonadota > Gammaproteobacteria > Burkholderiales > Burkholderiaceae_C > Allorhodoferax. The sequence goes on along the minus strand of JAZKIR010000031.1, from coordinate 10,715 downwards.
CCGACTGGTCGACGAAATGCGAGAGTGTGATGACGGACAGTATCAGCAAGGGCACCAGGGACAATAGTGCGTAGTACGCAATTGCACCCGCCAACATCATTCCCTGGTTCTTGTTGAAAGCGCGCAAGGTTTGCAGCGCAAAATCCAGGGGGTGCGCCAATACATGCAGGGCGGCTTTGCTGAGCGGTGCGAAGGCTATGCTGATCTCCCGGAGTCTTTGAGCGCGTCAGTGTAGGCCAAGCGCGCATCTCCAGATTGGACCCGGCAAAAAGGCCCGGCCATCGCAAGATGTGCCGGGCCTCTTCTCTGAAAAGAACGGAGATAAAAACTTAAGCGACCTTGAGCACCAGCTTGCCGTTGTTGGCGCCGGAGAACAACATGTCAAACGCTTTGGGGAAGGCGTCCAGACCGTCCACCACGTCTTCGCGGGTCTTCAACTTGCCTGACGCAATCCAGCCTGCCATCACCATTGCTGCTTCGCCGGCGCGGTCGTAGTAGTCGGAAACCACAATGCCTGTCATCGTGGCGCGTTGCACCAACAGCGCCAGATAGTTGGCTGGGCCTTTGATCGGGGTCGTGTTGTTGTACTGCGAGATGGCGCCGCAAATCACGACCCGTGCGCCACGTGCCAAGCGGGTCAGCACCGCGTCCAGAATGTCGCCGCCTACATTGTCAAAGTACACATTCACGCCATCAGGGCAATGGGTCTTCAGCGCCTCGGTCACGTTCTCGGTCTTGTAGTCGATGGCGGCATCAAAGCCCAGCTCTTCGACCAGATAGCGGCACTTGTCGGCGCCACCGGCGATACCCACGACGCGTGCGCCCTTGATCTTGGCGATCTGTCCGACCACCGAACCCACGGCACCGGCAGCGCCGGACACCACGACGGTGTCACCGGCCTTGGGCTGGCCCACTTCCAGCAGACCAAAATAGCCGGTCATACCAGGCATGCCCAAGGTGCTCAGGTAGACAGGCAAGGGCGCCAACTTGGGGTCGACCTTGGTCAGGCCCTGGCCGTTCGAATACGCATACTCTTGCACGCCCAGCAAACCGGTCACATGGTCGCCGACCGCAAACTTGGGGTTCTTGCTTGCTGTGACCTTGCCCACGGCCAGCGCACGCATCACTTCGTTGATGCCGACGGGGGGAATGTAGGACGGCTTGTCGGTCATCCAGCCGCGCATGGCGGGGTCCAGCGACAGGTACAAGACCTGGATCACGACTTCGCCGTCCGCTGGTGCGCGCACAGGCTCGCTGGCGGGGCTCCAGTCGCTGGCCTTGACGTTACCCTCAGGGCGGGCGGCGAGTTTGAATTGGTGGTTGATGGTAGTGCTCATGGAAGTTCTCCGGGTGTGTGAAGGAATGGGCTGAAGTGTAGAGATGCACTTATTGCCTGCATAGCCATCAATTGGTCATAATATTGTTGACCATATGGCAACAATAGACCGCAGGAACCTCCCATGAACCCTCAACGCCTGGCCATGTTCAGCGCCATCGTGCACGCCGGCAGCATCAGCAAGGCCGCCCTCACGCTGGGGGTCGGTAAATCGGTGCTGTCGCGCCAATTGGCCAAGCTGGAGGACGACCTGGGCTCGCGGCTGATCCAGCGCTCCACCCGCCGCCTGACGCTGACCGAGATTGGCGAACTGGTGTTTGCCGAGGCCCGCCACATTGACCGCGCCGTGGCCAACATCGAGCAACTCACCGAGCAGCACCAAAGCGAGGTCAAGGGCCGGCTGCGCGTGACCTGCCCCCGCCCGCTGGGCCAGCGTTACCTGGTGCCCCTGCTGGTGGAGTTCACGCAACGTTATCCCAAGGTGGAGGTGCATCTGACGGTGGATGACCGCATGGTGGACCTGATCGCCGAACACATCGACGTGGCCCTGCGCGTGGCGCACTTGGAAGACTCCACGCTGGTGGCACGCAGGCTGTGCGACAACCCCCGGGTGCTGGTGGCGTCTCCTGCCTATCTGGCGCGCCGTGGCACGCCGCAGGAGCCCAACGACCTGCTGAACCACAACTGCCTGCTCTACAGCAGCGGTGCGCGTGTGTTTGACGAGTGGAGCTTCATGAAGGACGGCGTCAGCACCGCCATACGTGTGCCCAGCAGCATCCAGATCAACGACGGCATGGCCCTGGTGGCCGCAGCCGTTGCCGGCGGCGGCGCCATGGTCATAGACCGCTTGCTGGCCGCGCAGGAGATAGCGGACGGCACGCTGGTGCCTTTGCTGAGCGACTACAGCCTGCGCCCCGGGCAGCCGGTGTATGCGGTCTACCCGGCACGCTCGTGGCTGGCTTTCAAGACCGCGACCTTTTTGGCCTTCTTGCAGGAGCGACTGCTGGTCTCCCTGTGATGGTCAGCGTGGTCCGGCTCAGACAAACATGCCGCCCGACACCTCAATGCGCTGCGCATTGATCCAGCGGTTGCTGGGTGCCACCAGCGAGGCCACCATGGCGCCGATGTCATCCGGTTTCCCGACGCGGCCCAGTGCGGTTTGCGACGCAATCATGGCGTTGAGTTGTGCGTTGTCCCGCACCGCGCCGCCGCCAAAGTCCGTCGCAATGGCGCCCGGCGCCACGGTGTTGCAGGCAATGCCGCGTGCGCCCAGCTCCTTGGCCAGGTAGCGGCTCAGCACCTCGACCGCACCCTTCATGGCCGCATAGGCGCCATAACCGGGAAACGCAAAACGCGTCAGGCCGCTGGAAATATTGACAATGCGCCCGCCATCGGCCATCAAGGGCAACAGCTTCTGCGTCAGAAAAAACGTGCCCTTGAAGTGCACATTGACCAGTTCATCAAACTGCGCCTCGGTGGTTTCCGTCAGTGCGGCGTGGACGCCGCTGCCGGCGTTGTTGACCAATATGTGGAAGGTGTCCCGGCCCCAGCGGGTTTGCAGCGCGTCCCGCACCTGTGTGGCAAAGGCTGCAAAGCTGCCGCTATCCGACACGTTCAGCGGAATGGCAACTGCCTGCTGGCCCATGGCCGTGATCTCCGCGACCACAGCTTCGGCCTCCGCCCGGCTGGTTTTATAGGTCAGGATGACGCCGTGGCCCTGGCGTGCCAGGTGTAATGCGGTGGTCTTGCCCAGGCCACGGCTGCCGCCGGTGACGATGGCAATCGAGGGGGATGGTGATGTTTGCATGGTTATTTCCTTCAAGGGGTTGCGAGTGAACGGAAGTCTATTGATCAGTTTCGGATTGATAAATAGGCAAAAAATGATTTACTTGTTCGCTAAAATTGAACAATGAACCTGCTGGACCACATGTTTACCTTCACCCGGGTGGCCGAACTCTCCAGCTTTACCCAGGCCGCCGACAGCCTGGGCCTGCCCAAGGCCAGTGTCTCCACCGCCGTGCAGCAATTGGAAAACCGGCTCGGCGTGCGCCTCTTGCACCGCACGACCCGCAAGGTGGTGCTGACCCAGGATGGCCAGTCGTTTTACGAGCGTTGCAAGGACGCGTTGGCCGACATGGACGAACTGCAAACCATGTTTTTGCGCCAGACCCCGCAGGCGCTCAAAGGCCGGGTGCGTATCGACATGTCCACCGTCCTTGCCCGCGTTGCCGTTTTGCCACGTCTGCCGGAGCTGTTGGCCATGCACCCGCAACTGGAGTTCGAGATCAGCAGCACCGAGCGCCGCGTGGACGTCGTCCGAGAGGGTTTTGATTGCGTGGTGCGCGCCGGCAAGCTCACCGAGCCGGGGCTGATCGCCAAACCCATTGGTAGCGTGCGCATGGTCAATTGCGCCAGCCGGCAGTATCTGGGGTTGCACGGTACACCGCAGACATTGGCCGACCTGCATCAGCACCGGCTGGTGCACTTCGCACCCAACCTGGGCGCCAAGTCCGGCGGATTCGAATACGTGGACGATAACGACATGGACTGCGCCATCGCCATGCAGGGCCACGCCACAGTCAACAACGCCGAGGCCTACCACGCGGCCTGCCTGGCCGGCCTGGGCATCATCCAGGTGCCGGTGGTCGGCGTCCGCAACCAGCTGGCCCAGGGGCAACTGGTGGAGTTTTTGCCGCAGTACCAGGCCCGGCCCATGCCGTTCTCGCTGGTCTACGCCAACCGCCGAAATGTGTCGACGCGGGTCCGTGTTGTCATGGACTGGCTCAGTTCCGTCGTGGTGGACTACATAGCCGATCCTCAGACCGCGGATTGAGTTATTCGCAATTGCTATATCAACGAGTCACAAATACCTATTGCGTGGGGTCAGCTTTGCATCCATATTAGTGACACGTCAAAAAAGAGATTCCTCTATCTGGAGACAAAACGATGCACAAGCGTTTGCTGATTCAGGCTGTAGCCCTCACCGTTATTGCACAAGCAGCTACATATTCAATAGCACAAGACAACACCTTCAAGATCGGCCTGATCCTGCCCATGACCGGCCAGCAGGCCAGCACCGGTCGCCAGATCGAAGCCGCCGCCAAGCTCTACATGGCGCAAAACGGCGACACCGTGGCCGGCAAGAAGATCCAGCTGATCATCAAGGACGACACCACCATTCCCGATGTGACCAAGCGCCTGGCCCAAGAGCTGGTCGTCAACGACAAGGTGAATGTGCTGGCCGGTTTTGGCATCACGCCTGCAGCCCTGGCCACGGCCCCCATCGCCACGCAGTCCAAGACACCCATGGTGGTCATGGCGGCGGCCACCAGCAGCATCACGCAGGCCTCGCCGTACATCGTGCGCACCAGCTTCACGCTGGCCCAGGCTGCCGTCGCCATGGGTGATTGGGCGCCCAAAAATGGCATGAAGAAAGTGGTAACGCTGGTCAGCGATTACGGCCCGGGCATTGATGCCGAAAAATATTTCATAGAGCGCCTGTTGCTCAATGGCGGGCAGGTGGCCGAGTCGCTGCGCGTGCCCTTGCGCAACCCGGACTTCGCACCCTTTCTGCAAAAGGTGCGTGACATAAAACCCGACGCGTTGTTTGTGTTTGTGCCCTCCGGTGCCGGTGCAGCGGTCATGAAGCAGTTCTTGGAGCGTGGCATGGACAAGGCCGGCATCAAGCTGATTGGCACCGGTGATGTGACCGATGACGACCAGTTGAACGACATGGGTGATGGCGCGCTGAATGTGGTCACCTCGCACCATTACGCGGCATCGCACCCATCGGCCGTCAACAAGAAGTTTGTCGAGGCCTTTCAGAAGGCCAACAAGGGCATGCGGCCCAATTTCATGGCCGTCGGTGGTTATGACGGCATGCGGGTGATTTATGAAGCGCTCAAGGCCAGCAAGGGGCAGGGCGGTGGTGACGCTTTGTTGGCGGCCATGAAGGGCCAGATTTTTGAGAGCCCGCGTGGGCCCATGTTCATCGACAGCCAGACGCGGGACGTGGTGCACAACATCTATCTGCGCAAGGTGCAGCGGCAAGACGGGCAGTTGCACAACGTGGAGTTTGATGTGATCAAGGATGTAAAGGATCCTGGGAAGTCCAAATAGCCGGGTGTTCGGTTTGAGTGGCGGGGGTGTTTGGCCTGGCGACTGGGCAAGGCGCTGCGGTTTTGGTGTGAAATCACGCGCGACCGCAGCCCGTGCACGCAGAGGTTGTTGGCCGCACACCTTTCACACCAAAGCCCGGTCGCCTTGCCCAATCACCAGGCCAAACCCAACGCCACTTCTCTGCGGCTAACTACTTCTTATGTTGACCATTCTGTTTGACGGTATTGCCTACGGCATGCTGCTTTTTATCCTCGCGGTGGGCCTGACAGTGACCATGGGGTTGATGAATTTCATCAACCTGGCTCATGGCGCATTCGCCATGGTGGGCGGCTACATCACGGTCTTGCTGATGCAGAAATTTGGCGTGCCGTTTCTGCTGTGCCTGCCGCTGGCATTTTTCGGTTCCGCACTCTTGGGTGCCGTGCTGGAGCGCACGCTGTACCGGCCGCTGTACCACAAGCCGCATCTGGACCAGGTGTTGTTCTCCATCGGACTGACGTTTATGGCAGTGGCCACGGCAGACTATTTCATTGGCTCCAGCCAGCAGATCGTGCAGTTGCCCGAATGGCTGAAGGGTCGCACCGAGTGGGGCGAAGGCGCTTGGATGCTGGGCATGGGGCATTACCGGCTGTTCATCATTGCCGTGTGTGCGGCGTTGACGGTGGCCTTGCAGTACGTGCTGACGCAAACCCGTTTTGGCAGCCGCCTGCGCGCCGCGGTGGATGACCAGCGCGTGGCGGCTGGTCTGGGCATCAATGTCAACTGGGTGTTTTTGGGCACCTTTGCCGTGGGCTCTGGTCTGGCTGGCTTGGGCGGTGCGCTGGGGGCTGAGGTGTTGGGGCTGGACCCGAGCTTTCCGTTGAAGTTCATGATCTACTTTTTGATTGTCGTCGCCGTGGGTGGCACGTCCAGCATCACCGGGCCGCTGCTGGCCGCGCTGCTGCTGGGCATTGCCGACGTGGCGGGCAAGTACTACATCCCCAAGTTGGGCGGTTTTATTGTGTATAGCCTGATGATTGCGATTCTGGTGTGGCGGCCGCATGGCCTGTTTGTGCGCAAGGGAGGCAAGTAAAGATGCATAGCTCTTCGCAAAACACGCTGCTGGCCCGTGCGCGGTGGACCTGGTGGGAGCTACTGCTGTGGGTGCTGGCATTGGCCTCGCCGCTGCTGCTGTCCGGCCACGCGCTGATCATCAACGAGATTGCCATCGTTGCGCTGTTCGCGCTGTCCTTGGATTTGATACTGGGCTACACCGGTATCGTGTCGCTGGGCCACGCGGCTTTCTTTGGCATGGGGGCTTACAGCGCAGCCTTGTTCGCCAAGCTGGTGATGCCAGACCCACTGGTGGGGCTGCTGGTGGGCATGGGCACGGCCGGGCTGTTGGGTGCGCTGTGCAGCGCCACCATTCTGCGCGGCACGGATCTCACGCGGTTGATGGTCACGCTGGGCGTCGGGCTGATCCTGATGGAGTTGGCCAACAAGCTGGACTGGCTGACCGGCGGCGCCGATGGTTTGCAGGGCGTGGTCATGGGGCCGCTGCTGGGGCAGTTTGAATTTGATTTGTCGGGCCGTGTGGCCGCCTGGTATTCGCTGACGGTGTTGCTGGTTGTGCTTGTGATCGCGCGGCGTTTTGTCAGCTCGCCGTTTGGCGCCACGCTGAAGGCCATACGCGACAACCGGCTGCGCGCCATGGCGATTGGCATATCGGTCAACAGCCGCCTGGCCGTGGTCTACACCGTGGCCGCCATGCTGGCTGGTGCCGCGGGTGCGCTGCTGGCGCAGACCACGGGTTTTGCGTCGCTGGACGTGTTTGAGTTCCACCGCTCGGCGGATGTCATGCTGATACTGGTCATTGGTGGCGTCGGCTGGTTGTATGGCGGCGTGGCCGGGGCCATTGTGTTCAAGCTGATGCAGGACGCGATATCCAGCATCACACCGCAGTACTGGACCTTCTGGATCGGACTGTTTTTGGTGGTGCTGGTGCTGGTCGGGCGCGAACGGCTGATACGCCCGTGGACCTGGTTTGGTAAAGCCAAATCGGGAGGTGCATGATGAGCCATACCGTACTGTCCGCGCAAGGCCTGGTTATGCAGTTTGGCGGCATCACCGCCACCAACAATGTGACGCTGGATTTGCAGCAGGGCGCGCGCCACGCGCTGATTGGCCCCAATGGCGCCGGCAAGACCACACTCATCAATTTACTGACCGGTGTGCTGCAACCCTCATCCGGCAGGATCGTGCTGGAAGGCCAGGACATCACCACATTGGCACCACACCAGCGCGTGCGCCGCGGCATGGTGCGCACATTTCAAATCAACCAGTTGTTCGACACACTGACGCCGCTGGAAACCTTGGCCATGGTGGTGTCGCAACAGCAGGGCTTGGGCGGCAAGTGGTGGCAGGCGTTGGGCAGTTCAGCCAGGGTGACCGAGCGTTGTGAGCAATTGCTGGAGCAGTTCCACTTGACCGCCGTGATGGCGCAGGAGACACGTGTGTTGGCCTATGGCAAACGCCGCCTGTTGGAGATTGCGATTGCGCTGGCCTGTGAACCGCGTGTGCTGTTGTTGGACGAACCCGTGGCCGGCGTGCCGGCCGGTGAGCGCGAAGAGCTGTTGCAAACCGTGGCGGCGCTGCCCGTCGAAGTTTCCATTTTGTTGATCGAGCATGACATGGACCTGGTCTTCAGTTTTGCCAAATACATGACGGTGCTGGTCAACGGCACGGTGCTGACCGAAGGTGCCCCGGACCAGATCGCCAACGACCCGCGCGTCAAGGCGGTGTATCTGGGGCATGGGGATGACGCAACCCATGACGCGCATGGCGCGGAGGTCGGCATCACCGCCGGGCCGCCCCAAGGTGAGGCAGCCCCCTCGGGGGGTAGCGCAGCACACTCAGTGGCAAGCGTGGGGGCGAAATCCAATGGCTGAGTTGCTGAAAGTAGAAAATTTGAGCGCGGGATATGGCGAGGCCGTTGTTCTGCACGGCGTATCGCTCTCTATTAACGCGGGCGAGACCTTGGCCCTGCTGGGCCGCAATGGCACCGGCAAGACCACACTCATCAACACGCTGGCCGGCGCCACGCGCCAGCATGCGGGCAGCATCGCGCTGGGCATTTCTGCATCGTCGGTGGTCGCACTGCACAAACTGCCATCACACGAACGCGCTGCCGCCGGCATAGGCTGGGTGCCGCAAGAGCGCAATATCTTCAAGTCGCTGACGGTGCATGAGAACCTGACCGCCGTCGCACGCCCCGCGCGCGCAGGCCGCTCCAGCAGCCCGTGGACACCGGCACGCGTGTATGAACTGTTCCCGCGGCTGGCCGAACGCAAAACCAATCTGGGCACCCAACTCTCCGGCGGCGAGCAACAAATGCTGGCACTGGGCCGCGCGCTGGTGCTGAACCCCACGTTGTTGCTGCTGGACGAACCCTGCGAAGGCTTGGCGCCCATCATCGTGCAGGAGCTACTGCGCGCCATACGCCGCATCACCCGTGAGGAAGGCCTGTCGGCCATCATCGTGGAGCAGCACCCACAGGCGATACTGGCGATCTCGGACACCGCCGCCGTGCTGGACCGTGGCACCGTGGTACACAGTGGAACGGCCCGGGGTCTGCTGGAACAGCCGGCGCTGCTGGACAAGCTGCTGGGTGTGGCGCGTTGACAGGACGTTACTCCTGATTTGATAGTGGCAACCACATATTCCACGGGGGCTAGCGCCCAGGTTATCTTAAGGCATTGGCGGAAAACAGCATGAACATCCAACGTGTAAGCCTGGTCGGCTACGGCGAGGTGGGCAAGATCTTCAGCGCAGGCTTGCTAAGCCATGTGGGCCAAGTCAGCGCCTGGGATCTCACGTTTGATCCCGAGGCTACTCCCGTCAATCCGCGCAATACCGAACTGGCCCATGCGGCCCAGGCCGGCGTACGCGCCAGTGCGTCGCTGCAAGACCTGTGCGAGAGTGCCGACTGCATCATCTCCGCTGTCACCGCATCCAACACCTTGGCCGTGGCGCAGGCCGTCGCACCACACATCCGCGTCGGCACGATTTTTCTGGACCTGAACTCCGCGTCGCCCGGCACCAAGCAGCAGGCCGCGCAGCTGATTGACGCGGCCGGTGGTCACTATGTGGAGGCGGGTGTCATGACCTCGGTGCCGCCCTATGGCATACGTGTGCCCATGCTGTTGGGCGGCGCACACGCGGCGGCGTTGGCCGACACATTGAATGGCTGGGGCATGGATGCCAAGGCCGTTGCGGCCGAGATTGGTGTGGCCTCAGCCATCAAGATGTGCCGCAGCGTCATGATCAAGGGGCTGGAGGCGCTGGTCATCGAGAGTTATGCCACGGCCCGGCATTACGGCGTGGAAGACCACATGATCCCCACGCTGGAGGAGACCTTTCCATCCATAAACTGGCAGCAGACCGGCGCCTACTTCTTCAGCCGCGTGGCCCAGCACGGCAAGCGCCGCGCCGAAGAAATGCGTGAGGCCGCTAACACGGTGCAGGAAGCGGGCTTTGAACCGTGGATGGCGGCGGCCATTGCCGGCAAACACGACTGGGTGGCGCAGCAGGCCCAGGCCGGCGTGTTCGATGGGCTGGCCAAGGATGCGCGTTGGCAAGAGTATGCGGACCGGTTATTGGCGGCCCGCGACGCCGAGCTCGGAAAATCCTAGCGAACTACGTTCCGTTCGCCCTGAGCTTGTCGAAGGGCCTAGGTCGGTGTAGGTCAATTCGCAATCCGGCTTCGACAGGCTCAGCCCGAACGGTCTAGAGGTCTGGCAAGCCCTTGTCGGTTACAACAACGGCCGCAACTCCAGAGCCGCCTCAAACAGCAGCGGCAGCAAATCCCTTTGCATGGCCTGCGTGGACAAGCGGTTGTGCGACGCCACCACATTCAGTGCGGCCACGGTAACGCCTTTGTTATTGCGCAGCGGAACGGCCAGCGCGTGTACACCTAGTTCATGCTCTTCGCTGCTGAGGCAAAAATCGTCCTTGCGAACCCGCTCGATCAGTGCGCGGAACAGTTTGGGGTCGGTGGTGGTCAGCGGTGTCATGCGCGCCAGCTTGCGCCCCTTCATCCAGGCATTGAAGTCGCCCTTGGTCTTGGCCGCCAGCAGCACCCGCCCGGTGGATGTGGCGTGTGCCGGCAGGCGTGCACCCATGTGCAAGCCATAGGCGATGACGCGCCCGGTTGGCTTCTCCGAGGTGTTGCGGTCATTGCCGCTGCGCGCCACGATGACCACCTCGTCGGTATCCAGCACCA
>JAZKIR010000030.1:0-81503 GCA_040384785.1 Pseudomonadota bacterium | reverse complement strand
CCGGCCTCGGGCCACGCGCCTACGCCATCATCGGCCAGGGCACGATCAGCCGCATCATCGAGTCCAAGCCTGAAGAGCTGCGTCTGTTCCTCGAAGAGGCCGCCGGGGTTTCCAAATACAAGGAGCGCCGCCGCGAGACCGAGAACCGTCTGTCCGACACACGCGAAAACCTGACCCGCGTCGAAGACATCCTGCGCGAGCTCAACACCAACCTCGAAAAGCTGGAAAAGCAGGCCGAGGTCGCACAAAAATACAACGCCTTGCAGGCCGATGTCACGCTGAAGCAGCACCAGCAATGGTTTCTGAAGCGGGCCGAGGCGCTGACGGACCAGTCCAAGGTCAAGGCCGACGCCGAAGGTGCGGTCAATGCCTTGGAAAGCCGCATGGCGGATTTGCGCCGCATCGAATCTGATCTGGAAACGGTGCGCCAGGCCCACTACGCCGCGGGTGACCAGGTCAACCAGGCGCAGGGGCTGCTGTATGAGGCCAGCACCGACGTGGGGCGCCTGGAGGCCGAGATCCGTTTCGTCGTCGAAGGACGCCAACGCGCCGAGCAGCGCCTGGCCACTTTGCAGGAACAAATCGGCCAATGGGCCGCGCGCAAGGAAGATGCCGAAGCCGAGATTGAACGCCTGGCCGAGTTGGCGCTGTTGGGCGATGAGCAAACCGAGCTGCTGTCTGCGCAAGTTGAGGAGCAAGCCCAACAACTGCCCGATTTGGAAGACGCATTAACTGCCGCGCAATCGGCGGCCAACGACCAGCGCGGCAGCGTTGTGCAGGTGCAGCAGCAAATCCAGGTGCTGGCAGCCGAACAACGCGGTATCGAAGAGCAATTCCGCCAGGTCACGACCCGGCGTGAACGCCTGGCCGTAGACCGCAAAGCGCTAGCCCCACCCGACGAGGCCAAGCTGCAAGAGCTGCAAGCCCAGTTGGACGACGCCCAAGAAGCCGCCGCCGTGGCCGACGCGCGTTTGCAGGAACTGCAAGACATGCTGCCACAGCGCGACGAGGCGCGGCGCACCCAGCAGCAAATAGTCAATGACGAGTCAGCACGCCAAGCCGACCTGTCCGCGCGCCTGGAAGCCCTGAAGACCCTGCAGGAAAAGGTCAAGACCGACGGCAAATTGCAGCCCTGGCTGGCCAAACACGGCCTGGACCATTTGCAGGGCTTGTGGACCCGCATCCATATCGAACAGGGTTGGGAAAACGCGCTGGAAGGCGCATTGCGCGAACGGCTGGCGGCATTGGAGGTCTCACGGCTGGAACTGGTGCGTGCCTTTGCCAACGATGCGCCGCCGGCCAAGCTGGCGTTTTTCAGCCCGCCATTGGCTGCAGTGCCTGAGTCTGCATCTACTTTGCCGCGTCTCGCCGACCTGCTGCGCATCAACGATGCGGGCCAAAAGGCTGTTTTCAACGAGTGGCTGCACGGCTGTTACACGGCCGGCAGTTTTGAAGACGCTCTGGCGCAGCGCGACAAGCTGCAACCCGGCGAAAGCATTTACCTGAAGTCCGGCCACGTGGTGACCGCACACAGCGTCAGCTTTTACGCGCAGGATTCCGAACAGGCCGGGCTGCTGGCGCGCGCACAGGAAATTGAAAATCTGGAAAAAGATCTGCGTGCGCAAGTGATGATTGCCGAGGAGGCCCGCACCGCGCTGGTCCGTGCCGAGGCCGCTTATGCCGAAGCATCGCAGCGCCTGGTCAGTGTGCGGCGCGAGGCCACCGAGGCGCAAACCCAGGCCCATGGCCTGCAAGTGGAAACCCTGCGTTTGTCGCAACTGGCCGAGCAGGCCCGCACCCGCAGCGCACAAATCGACGCCGACATTGCCGAAGTGCAAGGCCAGCTCGACGACTTGCAAGAGCGTCGTGCCACCGCCGAAGGCCGCTTTGAGTCACTGGATATGCAGCTGGCCGACAGCCAGGAGCGCCATGCGCAACTGGACGAGCGCGTCATTGAAGTGCAGCGCAAGCTGACCCAGTGCCGCGAACAGCAGCGCAGCCTGGAGCGCCAGGCGCAAGAGGCCCAGTTTGCGCAGCGCAGCCTGCAGGCGCGTAATGCCGAACTGGCACGCACGATTGATACCGCCACGCAGCAAACCGAGTCAGTCCATTCCGAAGCACAACGCGCCCGCGAAGAACTGGCCCGGCTCAGCGACGCGGCGGCCCAGGCAGGCCTGCAAAGCGCGCTGGCGCTGAAGATGGAACGCGAGCAGGCATTGGGCGCCAAGCGCAGCGAATACGACGACCTGACCGCCAAGTTACGCGCCAGTGACGAGCGGCGCCTGCAGCTGGAGCGTGAACTCGACCCCTTGCGCCAGCGCATCACCGAATTTCAACTCAAGGAGCAGGCCGCGCGCCTGGGCTTTGAGCAGTACGAACAGCAGTTACTCGATGCCCAGGCCGACCTTGAAGCCGTGGAGCTGTCCATCAAGGAAGGCAATGTGCGCCTGACCGGCATGCAAAGCGAGATCGACCGCCTGCACCGCGAAATCGCCGCGTTAGGCGCCGTCAACCTGGCCGCGCTGGACGAACTGGCCGTTGCGCGCGAACGCAAGCAGTTTCTGGATTCACAAAACGCCGATCTGGCCCAAGCCATGCAGACGCTGGAAGACGCCATCCGCAAGATCGACGCCGAAACGCGCGAGATGTTGTCGGGCACGTTCGAGCAGGTCAACCAGCACTTTGGGCGCATGTTCCCCGAGCTGTTTGGCGGTGGTAATGCGCGCCTGGTGATCACCGGCGATGAAATTCTGGACTCCGGTGTGCAGGTCATTGCCCAGCCGCCGGGCAAGAAAAACCAGACCATCCACCTGTTGTCGGGTGGCGAGAAGGCGCTGACCGCCATCGCGCTGGTGTTTGCCATTTTCCAGCTCAACCCGGCCCCGTTCTGTTTGCTGGACGAGGTGGATGCCCCCTTGGACGACGCCAATACCGAGCGTTATGCCAAACTGGTGCGCAGCATGAGCAAAGAAACCCAATTCCTTTTCATCAGCCACAACAAGATTGCGATGGAAATGGCCGAACAACTCATAGGCGTGACCATGCAGGAGCAAGGCGTGTCGCGCATTGTTGCGGTCGACATGGAATCCGCCCTTACCTTGGCTGAGCTGGCCTAAACACCTATGAATCCCCATGCTCCTATTCACTCGCTGCCCCCCGAGGGCGCGCGCGCCGTGCTGAAACTTTGCGGGACAGACCTTCAGTTCTGTCCTCAACCGATCAGGGGTGTTGCGGTTCGGCAGGAGACACGATGAGCAGCAATTTACAGATTGGTTTGGCGATTGCCGGTGGCGTGTTGCTGGCTGCGGTGGTCGCCCATGGGGCCTGGAGTTCGCGCCGCAACGCCCCGCGCCAGGCCAAACCCGAACCGACCGCAGCGGCGTCGCAAGCGGCCCCGCGTGAGCCGGCTTTGGACAGCGATGCCGAACAGGACACGCAACCCATGTCCTTGCCACCCGTGGCGCGGCGTTCGGCCATGGATTCGCTGATCGACGTCATTGCGACGATCGCACTGGATGGCCCCAGCCTGGTGGTATCCGGTGAAGCCGCCATTGCCGCCATGCCCGCCACGCGCCGTGCCGGCACCAAGCCTTATGCCATTGAGGGTTACAACCTGACCACGCTGACCTGGGAAGTGCCGGTACCCGGTCACCGCTACGGTGGCTTCCAGGCCGGTGTGCAACTGGCCAACCGCTCCGGTGCCTTGAACGAAATCGAATACTCCGAATACGTGGTCAAGACCCAGGCCTTTGCCGACGCCATCAACGCCACGCCCGAGTTTCCAGAAATGCTGGAAGAGGTGGCCCGTGCCCGCGAGCTTGACCAGTTTGCCAGCGCACACGACGCCCAGCTCGGCTTCACGATACGCGCCCGCAACGCCTCTTGGAGCCCTGGTTATGTGCAACAGAATGCGGCACACCTGGGCTTTGTGGCCGGTGTCATTCCGGGGCGCATGGTGCTGCCCGCCAGCGCAGAAGGCCTGGCGCCGATATTGATACTGAGTTTTGACCCGCAAGCCGCGCTGGCGGAAGATCCGGCGCAGTCCGCCATCCGTGACATCGCACTGCACCTGGATGTGGCCCAGGTGGACCGCGGCGAGCATCCGTTTAACCGCATGCGCGAAGTGGCTGCCGCCTTGGCCCAGACCATGGACGGTGTGGTGACCGACGACAACGGCCAACTGCTGACCGCGGCGACCATGGACGTCATCGGCGCTGAATTGCAAAGCCTGTACGACACGCTGGAGCAGCGCGACCTGGCAGCAGGTTCCTTGCTGGCTCGGCGCCTGTTTGCCTGAACACGGTTGGGGGTAAGGGCACCATGGCCACTCTGGATTTGTTTGGGCAGGCATCTGCAGAACCCCAACCTCCGCAGGGGGCGCACGCCAATACCGGCGTTCACCCGGATCTGGTACGCATGCAAACCCTGCAGGGTCTGCTGCATACCTATGCCCACCAGTATTACGTGCTGGACGACCCGCAAGTGCCTGATGCCGAGTACGACCGGTTGTTCAATGAATTGCAAGCCCTGGAGACCCTGCATCCCGAATGGTTGACTGCTGACTCTCCTACGCAACGCGTAGGCGGCAAGGCGCTGGACCAGTTTGCGTCGGTGCGCCACGCCGTGCCCATGCTGAGCATCCGCACCGAGACCGATACCGAAGCCAGCGGTGCGCAGAATTTTGATACCCGTGTGCGCAAGGAGTTGGGCTTGGCGGAGACCGATCCACCGGTTGACTACGTAGCCGAACTCAAGTTCGACGGCCTGGCCATGAACCTGCGCTACGAGCACGGTGTGCTGGTGTGTGCGGCAACGCGAGGTGACGGCGAGACCGGCGAAGACGTGACGCAAAACATCCGCACCATAGGCCAGATACCCCTTCGGCTGGTGGCCCCTACGCGCGGTACTGACGTGTCCTCGCTGTCCCCTGACGGGGCGTGTTCCGCCTTGGGGTCGCCCGGTGGCGATACCCGAGTCCCCCTTGCTATTCCTGCGGTGCTGGAAGTGCGCGGCGAAGTCTATATGCGCCGCGACGATTTTGAAAAGCTGAACGAGCGGCAACGCCAGCGCATTGCCGCCGGTGAAAAGGGTGAAAAAACCTTTGTTAATCCGCGCAATGCCGCGGCCGGCGCGGTGCGCCAACTCGACCCGGGCATTGCCGCGCAGCGCCCCCTGAGTTTTTTCGCCTATGGCCTGGGTGAGGTCACGCCCCCTGAGCAGGGCGGGCCCGCCTTTGGAACCCATTTCGACATGCTGCAGACCTTGAGGCATTGGGGTTTTCCGGTCGCAGCCCTCGTCGAATGTGCACGAGGCGCTCCTGAATTAATAGCATATCACCAACGCATCGGCAACATGCGGGACCAGCTCCCGTATGACATTGACGGCGTGGTGTACAAGGTCAACAGCCTGGCGCTGCAACAAAAGCTGGGTTTTGTCAGCCGCGAGCCACGCTGGGCCGTGGCGCACAAGTACCCGGCACAAGAGCAACTCACGACGGTGCTGGGCATAGACGTGCAGGTGGGCCGCACCGGCAAGCTCACACCCGTGGCCAAGCTGGCACCGGTGTTTGTGGGCGGTGTGACGGTGACCAATGCCACGCTGCACAACGAAGACGAAGCGCGCCGCAAGGATGTGCGCATTGGCGATACCGTCGTGGTGCGCCGCGCCGGCGATGTGATTCCCGAAGTGGTCAGTGTGGTCCTGCCCGCCGAAACAGTGGAGCGGGACTCGATCTTCAGCATGCCCCGTGTATGCCCGGTGTGTGGCTCGGAAGCCGTGCGCGAAGAGGGCGAGGCAGACTACCGCTGCACCGGTGGCCTGTTCTGCGGCGCCCAGCGCAAGCAGGCGATCCTGCATTTCGCGCAGCGCCGTGCCGTCGAGGTTGAAGGCCTGGGCGACAAACTGGTCGAACAGATGGTGGATGCCGGCATCGTCAAGACCCTGCCGGACCTGTACCGTTTGGGCTTTACGGCCTTGGCAGCGTTGGACCGCATGGCCGACAAATCCGCGCAAAACATTGTCGACGCACTGGAGAAGTCGAAGCAGACAACCCTGTCGCGCTTCCTGTTCGGCCTGGGTATTCGCCATGTGGGCGAATCCACGGCCAAGGCGCTGGCCCGGCATTTCGGCAAGCTCGACAGCATCATGGATGCGACCGTGGAACAGTTGCTGGAGGTGGCCGACGTGGGGCCCATCGTTGCCGAAAGTATCCACACCTTCTTTGAGCAGGCCCATAACCGCGAGGTGGTCGAGCAATTGCGCGGCTGCGGCCTGACGTGGGAGGAGGGCGAGCCAGCGGTACAGGCGCCCAAGCCCTTGGCCGGCAAGACCTTTGTGCTGACCGGAACCTTCCCAACGCTGAGCCGCGACGAGGCCAAGGATTTGCTGGAAGCCGCAGGTGCCAAGGTGGCCGGATCGGTCAGCAAGAAGACCGACTACGTGGTGGCCGGTGCGGAAGCTGGCAGCAAGCTGGAAAAGGCGCTGGCCCTGGGCGTGGCCGTGATTGACGAGGCGGCGATGCTGGCCTTGCTGCAGGCGCCACCGCAGTGAGCCACCCAGACCGGCGCGGTCAGCGTGGCGGGATGGCACGCTCCGGCCTGCGCCACAACCAGACCAGTACGGTGGCCATGCAGGCAAGGGCACAGCCGACTGCCCAGAGCTTGGACACGGTCAGCAGCAGCAACACCGCGCTGGCCGACATGGCGCTGGTGGCACCCCATTTGGCCTTGCGGCTGACCACTCCGCCCTGGCGCCAGTCGCGCAGCATCTTGCCAAACAGGCGGTGCTGTTCCAGCCATGCCAGCATGCGTGGTGAACTGCGTGCTGCGGCCCAGGCGGCCAGCAGAATAAAAGGGGTGGTGGGAAGCACCGGCAGAAAGATACCCAGGAAACCCAGCGCCAGACTGAACACCGCCAGAGCGCGCAGAAACCACTGCAACCAGCGCGGCAACGGCATTGGAAGTCTTGGTGGACTGGGTGGCGCAGACATGCCCCGGATTGTGCCGGGTGAACAGAAAGGCAGAACATGACGGTTCGAGAAATTTTGAAGATGGGCGACCCGCGCCTGCTGCGTATGGCCCAGACCGTGCCCCAGGGCGACTTCGATTCCGATGCCTTGCACCTGTTGATCAGCGACCTGCTGGACACCATGCGGGCCGCCAATGGTGCGGGCCTGGCGGCGCCGCAGATCGGTGTGGACTTGCAGATCGTCATCTTTGGTAGCCACGACACCAACCCGCGTTACCCCGGCCGCGCTTTGGTGCCGCCCACCGTGTTGATCAACCCCGTCATCACGCCACTGGCGCTGGATGGCAGCACGGGCGGCGACACGCCTGAGGAAGAAGACTGGGAGGGCTGCCTGTCGGTGCCCGGTTTGCGTGGCGTCGTGCCACGCTGGTCACGCATTCGTTACACCGGCTTTGACCAGTATGGTGACCCGATAGACCGCACAGTGGACGGCTTCCATGCCCGTGTCGTGCAGCACGAGTGTGACCACCTGTGGGGCAAGTTGTACCCGATGCGGGTTCGCGATTTCAGCCAATTTGGCTACACTGACGTCCTCTTCCCGGAAATCGCCTGACCATGCACATGAGCCCCGAACTCACCAAGAAGCTGGCCGCCGCCGTGGATGGCATGCCGGCCTTCCCTAAAAGTGTGCAACGGGTTCTGGAACTGACGCGTGACGTGAACAGCATGCCCAAGGACCTGGTCGAAGTGATCGACAAAGACCCGGTGCTGACCGTCAAGATTCTGAAGGTCGTCAACTCCGCCTACTACAGCCTGCCCAAACAAATCACGTCGGTGGGGCATTCGGTGGTCTACCTGGGTTTCAACACCATCAAGAACCTGGCCCTGAGCATCGCCGCCATTGGTATGTTGCCCAAGACCAATGAGGCAGGTTTTGACGGGCAGCAGTATTTGCTGCACTCATTGGCCACCGCTGCCATTGCCAAGCAACTGGCGCTGAAGCTGGATGACGCCGATCCCATGGACTGCTTTATTGCAGGTTTGTTGCACGATTTTGGCAAGGTGGTGCTGGCGCAGTTCATGCCGAAAGAGTTTCGCGTGGCTCTGGACGCCAGCCAGCAGCAAGGCACATCACTCCACTTGGCACTGCGTGAAGTCATAGGCGTGGACCACGCCGTGGTAGGTGCCATGCTGGTGGAGAAATGGCGTTTTGCGCCCAAGCTGATTGAAACCATACGCCACCAATACGGCCCTGAGCTGGCCGACTCCGACATGATCGCCTGCGTGTTTGGGGCCAACCAGATCAGCAAACACCTCAAGTTTGGTTTTGCCGGCAACCACCTGACGGAAGAGTTTCCGCCCGCCGTTGCCAAGCGCCTGGGTGGGACGCTCGAAGAAGTCGTCGTCAGGCTGGGCGACCTGAGCCCGCTGTTTGAAGAAGCGCAGGTGTTCTCTAAAATCTAGCTGTCTCTTATGACGAATGGGCCGCTAGCCCTCGTCGAATATGAGTAGTGCGCTATAAGGTTTGTAGCGTCTTGTCAAGAGGCCAGGGCTTCCAATAACTCCGTCTCGATCTCTATCTGTTTCTTGTTGTGCTGCAGCTCGGGTCCGTCGATCAAAAACGTGTCTTCCACACGCTCGCCTAAAGTGGCGACCTTGGCCAGTTGCACGTTGACCTGGTGGCGTGCCAGCACCAGCGCCAGGCTGTACAGCAGGCCGACACGGTCGCTGGCCGAGACATTGAGCAGCCAGCGCTGGCCTTTTTCATCCGGTGTCAGTGTCACACGCGGTGCAATCGGGAAGCTCTTGACCCGGCGTGACACACGACCGCGGCTGGGCTTGGGCAGAGGTCCCGCATCGGCAATAACCTTGGCCAGGCCGTTTTCGATCATGCTGGTGATTTCGCGGTATTCCTCGGGACCGGCAGACGTGACGACCTGGAAGGTGTCCAGCGCGTAGCCGTTCTTGGCCGTATGCACGCGCGCATCCAGAATGCTGAACCCCCGCTGCTCGAAGTAGCCGCAGATGCGGGCAAACAAATCGCTTTGGTCCGGCGTGTAGACCAGCACCTGCAGGCCGTCGCCCGCTGGCGAACGCCGCGCCCGCACCACGGCCTTGCTCGAGCCCACCAGGCGCGACAGGTGGCGGGTATGCCAGGCAATGTCGACCGCGTCATGGCGCATGAAGTAACCCACATCCAACGTGTCCCACAAGGGCTTGTGGGCCTCAAAGGGCAGGGAGTGCATGTTGACAATGACCAGGGCCTCGCGCTTGCGGGCCTCCACCTCGGCGGCCGGGTCTGGCGCGTGGCCGCCCAGGGCCCGGCTGGCGTAGCGGTACAGGTCTTCCAGCAGCTTGGCCTTCCAGGCGTTCCAGACCTTGGGCGATGTGCCGCGGATGTCGGCCACGGTCAGTAAATAGAGCGCAGTCAACTGGCGTTCGTTGCCGACGCGCTTGGCAAAGTCGGCGATCACCTGGGGGTCGCTCAGGTCCGCCTTTTGCGCGATGCGGCTCATGGTCAGGTGTTCGCGCACGACAAATTCGATCAGCTGCGCGTCTTCACCCGAAAACCCATGCTGCTTGCAGAAGCGCCGCACCTCGGTGCCACCCAGGTCCGAATGGTCACCGCCGCGGCCCTTGGCAATGTCATGGAACAGCGCGGCAATGGACAGCAACCAGGGCTTGTCCCAGCCGGCGGCCAGTTGCGAGCAGAATGGGTATTCGTGGGAATGCTCGGCGATGAAGAAGCGTCGCATATTGCGCAGCACCATCAGGATGTGTTGGTCCACCGTGTAGACGTGGAACAGGTCATGCTGCATCTGCCCCACGATGCGGCGGAACACCCACAGGTAGCGGCCCAGCACTGAGGTCTGGTTCATCAACCGCATTGCATGGGTCGTGCCCTGTGGCTCCATCAATATTCTGCGGAAGGTCTCACGGTTGACCGGGTCGCTGCGAAAGTGCGCGTCCATCAGGTGGCGCGCGTTGTATAACGCGCGCAGCGTGCGGGCCGACAAACCCTTGACGCCCACCGTGGTCTGGTAGACCAGAAAGGTCTGCAAAATGGCGTGCGGCTTGCGCTGGTACAGGTCGTCGCTGGCCACATCCACCATGCCGGCCTTGTCATTGAAGTCGTCGTTGATGCGGCGCGGGGCGTGGGTGGAGGGGTTGAGCCGCTCTTCGATGTTGAGCAGCAGGATCTGGTTCAACTGCGCGACGGCCTTGGCGGCCCAGTAGTAGCGCTTCATCACCGCTTCGCTGGCGCGTGCAAACGGGCGCCGGATCGCCGGGTTGCCCAGGGGTGAGGCGGTGATATCGGGGATCACGTTGTGGTAACCGAAAGATTCAGCCACCGCGTTCTGCATGTCAAAAACCAGCCGGTCTTCGCGCCGGTCGGCTATCAGGTGCAGGCGGGCGCGTATACGCATCAGCAGGGATTCGTTGCGCTGGATTTGCTGCACCTCAAACGGCGTGGCCAGGCCATTGGCCGCCAGCGCAGGCCAGTTGTCGCCAAAACCTGCAGCCTTGGCCACCCACAGAATGACCTGCAGATCGCGCAGGCCGCCGGGCGATTCCTTGCAATTGGGCTCCAGCGCGTACGGCGTGTTGTCGAACTTGGTGTGGCGCTGGCGCAGCTCCAGTGTCTTGGCGACAAAAAAAGCGCGTGGGTCCATGGCCTCGAAAAACGCGGTCTGGAATTGCTGCACCAGTTCCGCGTTGCCGGTGATCAACCGGCATTCCAGCAGGGCGGTTTGTATGGTGACATCTTTTGCCGCCTCCGCCAGGCAATCGCTCAGCGTGCGCACGCTGGAGCCGATCTCCAGCCCCACGTCCCAGCAACTGCCGATGAAGGATTCGATGCGGCTCTTCAGCGCCGTGTCGTAGTGCGGATCGAACCCATCGGGCAGCAGCACCAGCACGTCCACGTCCGAGTGGGGAAACAATTCGCCGCGGCCAAAACCACCGACGGCCAAGAGGGCAAAGGGCAACTGCAAGCCGGCGTGGTCCCACAGTTGTTTGAGCACGCTGTCGGCAAGGTGCGAGAGGCGGCCCAGGGCCTTGCGCACATCGCGCCCGGTGGCGTCGCCTTGCCCCAGGTTGTGCAGCAACTGGGATTTTTGGGCGCGGTACTCGCTGCGAATCGTCTGCAAGTCAGCCATGGGTGCCGTGCTGTCGCGCAGAGGGGATCAGGCGGGTATTTGCGCGGGCACAAACGCCGGCGTGGGCGGTGAACCGGCCGACAGGGTCATGACTTCGTAGCCGGTGGGCGTCACCAGAACGGTGTGCTCCCATTGGGCCGACAGCGAATGGTCCTTGGTCACAATGGTCCAGCCGTCTTTTTCGGGGCCGTCCTTGATGTCTTTTTTGCCCGCGTTGATCATGGGCTCAATCGTGAAGGTCATGCCTTCGACGAGTTTTTCCAGCGTGCCAGGGCGGCCGTAGTGCAACACCTGGGGTTCTTCGTGGAAGATCAGGCCGATGCCGTGGCCGCAAAATTCGCGCACCACGCTGAAACCCTGGCTTTCGGCAAACTTCTGGATCGCAAAACCGATGTCGCCCAGGTGGATGCCGGGCTTGACCATCATGATGCCTTTCCACATGGCCTCGTAGGTGATGTGGGCCAGGCGCTTGGCGGCGATGGACACCTCGCCGACCATGAACATGCGGCTGGTATCGCCGTGCCAGCCGTTCTTGATGACGGTGACGTCGATGTTGACCACATCGCCTTTCTTCAGCGCCTTGTCGTTTGGGATGCCATGGCAGACCTGGTGGTTGACCGAGGTGCAAATGGACTTGGGGTAGGGGATGCTGCCGCCACCCTTGTAGTTCAGCGGGGCTGGTATGGCGCCCTGCACCTGGGTAATGTAGTCATGCGCCAGCTTGTCCAGCGCATTGGTCGTGATGCCGGGTTTGACGAAGGGCGTCAGGTAGTCCAGCACTTCGGAAGCCAGTCGGCCCGCAACACGCATGCCCGCGATGCCTTCGGCGTCTTTGTAGGTAATTGTCATTCCTCAATTATCCCAGAGCGCGCCGCTTGTGGCAGGCACGTGTGATTTCCTTGCAGATATCCCTCAAATTGCCGGGATTTGCTCGGTTTGCCGAGGGGTGTATCCCGTCAGGCCTGGTGCATTTTTTCTTTCCACTGCGACGCGCCAAGCAAAACGACCTGCAGCTGTTTGACAAAATTTTCCGTCATTTCGCTCTCCAGCAAGGGCTGGTCGGGTGGCAGATCCAGTATCTCGGGCGCAGCGGCAAGCATGGTGGTGACGATGAGGCCACAGACCATTTGCAGGCTGGCCGTGGACATGTCCTTGTAGACGCCCAGGCGGCGGAAATCCTGCGCCATTTCATTCGTGAAGTGGGTCACCTCATTGCGAATGGCCATGCGCAGGATGCGGCTACCGCCGGAGCGTTCGCTGGAGACAAACAAAAAAAGCAAACGGTTGTCAATCACGTACTGGTGGTAGACCTGCACCGAGCGGCGCACGATGTCGGTGTCCGCCGCGCCGGTTTGGCGCGCCTCGCGCAGCAGGCGGCGCAGCGCAATGCCCATCTCTTCGACCAGTTCCAGGCCCAGCTCATCGGTATTGCGAAAGTGCCGGTAAAAGGCATTGGGCACCATGGCGGCCTCGCGTGCAATCTCGCGAATCCCTAAGCTGGTGAAGCTGCGTCCCTCACCCATCAGCGTCAGCGCCGCCTGCAGCAGGCTGTTGCGGGTCATGTCCTTGCGCTCTGTGCGGGTCAGCTTGTCCTTGGGCTCCGGGGTGGCGGGTTGAGTCATGGGCGCCTGAATTGTGTACGTTTGTATTCTATTACCTTGGTGAGTTTTGACAAAGCTACCGCGAACTTCAAAGGTAAATTGGCTTGTCTCCCTAAAGCCCATCCGTTGGATTGACTATTTGTGTACATATGTACACAATAAAGTCATTGCAACCAGGAGCCCACATGCAGCCATTCCCCGCAAACGCTACGCGCACAGCCGTCCACCGTTTGGCGCATGCCGTGAACACACCTTTGGTCAAGGCCTTGCGCCACCCCTGGGTGGAGTCCATTGTTCGGTTGGGTGCTGTGGAGGATGCTTTGGCGGGTTTGCACCCTCTGCTGTCTCTTACAGAGGTTCGGGCCCGCGTGCTGCGCGTTGTGGACGAGACGGCCACCACCAAGACCTTTGTGCTGCAGCCCAATGCCTTGTGGACCGGGGCGCTGGCGGGGCAGTTTGTACGGGTGCAGTTGGAGATCAACGGCCGCCGTGTGGAGCGGGCCTACAGCCTGTCGTCGCGGCCCGGTGCGCGGTGCATTGCCTTTACGGTCAAACGCCAGGACCGTGGGTTGATGTCCCATCATTTGCACACCACAGTCAAGGTGGGCGATGTGTTGACCCTCAGCCAGGCCTTGGGGGAGTTCTTATTGCCTGATGTACTGCCACGCAAAATTCTGTTGCTCAGCGCAGGTAGCGGCATCACACCGGTGATGTCCATGCTGCGCCATCTGAAGGCCCGTGACTACCGGGGTGACGTCATGTTTCTGCATGTGTGCCGCGCGCCCGATGACCTGATCTTTGCCGCGCAGTTGCAGGCCTTGGCCGCTGATTTTCCCAGTCTGCGTTTGGTCCTGCACTACGACACCAGCGCAGGATTTTTCTCACCAAAGGTTCTGGCCGCACAAGTGCCGGACCTGGCGGAGCGCGATACCTGGATGTGTGGTCCCGCCGGTTTTATGGATGCGATCCACGCGGTTTGGAAAACCCAGGGCTTGGCCTCGTCCCTGTACAGCGAGCGCTTTGTTGGTGCGCCCTTGTTGCCCAGCACTGCCCCGGGTACCCCTGTGCAGGTGGCGTTTGCCAACAGCGGCAGCACTTTCACCACCAGCGGCACAGACCCTTTGTTGCTGCAGGCCGAGCGCGCAGGGCTGACACCCAAACACGGTTGCCGCATCGGCATCTGCCGCTCCTGCCAGTGCATCAAGACCAGTGGCACGGTGGAGAACCTACAGACTGGCGAAGTGTCTTCGGCCCCGAATGAACTGATACGCCTGTGTATCTCCACCGCGCGTTCCGATGTGGCGCTGGCGCTGTGAGTGCGCGCCACACCTATCAACCTTTAAAACCTGACTGGAGCACCCCATGAGCTTTGCCAAACCCACCACTCTGAGCCGCGAACAAGTGGCCGAATTCGAACGCGAGGTCAATACCATCCGCGACAGCGTCATGAACAAGCTGGGCCAGGCCGACGTGGACCACATGCGTACCATGGTCCGCATCAGCCGCGCCAGCGAAATCGGCGGCCGCGCACTGTTGCACTTTGGCCTGGGCCCGTTGAGCTGGGTAGCCGGTGTGCTGGCCCTGGCCAGCGCCAAGATTCTGGACAACATGGAGATTGGCCACAACGTCATGCACGGCCAATACGACTGGACCGGTGACCCGTCGCTGAACTCGCAGGCCTTTGAGTGGGACATTGCCTGCGACGGTGAACAATGGCGCCATTCGCACAACGTCACCCACCACACCTACACCAACATCCTGGGCAAGGACCGCGACCTGGGCTATTCGCTGTTGCGCATGACGGACGAACAAAAGTGGAAGCCGCGCCATTGGTTCCAGCCCCTGGCGAACCTGATGCTGGCCATGGGTTTTCAGTATGGCGTGGGTTCACACGATCTGGAGATGGGCCGTTACAAACACGGTGCCATGCCCAAGGCCGAATTCAAGGCGCGGCTGGACCGCTTCTTGAGCAAGGTTGGCAAGGTCTGGTTCAAGGACTACCTGTTGTTCCCGGCGCTCGCTTTGTGGAGTGCGCCGCGTGTGCTGGCCGGCAACTTCTGCGCCAATCTGATCCGCAACCTGTGGACCTACCTGATCATCTTCTGCGGCCACTTTACCGAAGGCGTGGCGATCTACCGCGAGGAAGATACGCGCAACGAAACCCGGGGCGACTGGTACATCCGCCAGCTGTCCGGCTCCAGCAACCTGACCGGTGGGCGGCTCTTCCACATCATGAGCGGCCACCTGAGCCACCAGATTGAGCACCATCTGTTCCCGGATATGCCCGCGCACCGCTATCCGGAAGTGGCGCCGCAGATCCAGGCGTTGTGCCGCAAATATGGCCTTTTCTACAACACGGGTAGTCTTTTCAAGCAGTATTTGACCGTCATGAAGCGCATCCTGACCCACACCTTGCCGCCTAAGCGGGTGCCTATTTGACGCACTGCAATATGCGGTTAGGCGAAACGCTCTACGCTAAATGACCAATTGGTCGGTACCATCGCGCCCCAAAGGAGCATCCCTCTCATGAACGATTCGTATCTTGGCTTTGCCAACTCCACTTTGGGCTCACGCATTGCAGCGATGCTGGGTCTGCCCCAACCCCTGCCGCTGGAGCGTTTCAAGCCCGGCCAGCCCGTCATCAAGGGCGGTGTGCTGATCGGTGGTGGTGGCACGCCCCAATTGCTAAGCGCATTGGTAGCCGCATTCAAATCCATGGACGCCCAAACCGTTGCGCATAAGAGCTTGCCGCAATGGATGGGTCTGGCCAATGAAGCCGGCATGATGACCGGACGCTGGGGCGTGGCCGACCAGCCCGGTGAAAAGGTCAAGGCGCTGGTGTTTGACGCCACGGGCCTGACCGACAGTACGCAGTCCGACGCCATCTACAACTTTTTCCACGATGCGGCACGTTCCGTGTTGCCTTGCGGCCGTGTGGTCGTGCTGGGCCGTCCACCCGAGTCCTGCGCCACGCCGCGACAGGCCACCATCCAGCGCGCGCTGGAAGGTTTGACCCGCTCGCTGGCCAAGGAACTCAAACGCGCCATCACCGTGCAACTGGTGTACGTGGCCGAAGGCGCCGAAGACCAGTTGGAAAACACATTGCGCTTTTTGCTGTCGCCACGCTCGTCGTATGTGTCGGCCCAAGTTGTGCGTTTGGCCGTTCCCAGCGCCGTGAATGGTGCGGTGGATTGGAACCAGCCTCTGGCCGGTAAAAAAATCCTGGTGACCGGCGCATCCCGCGGCATCGGCGCATCCATTGCCGAAGTCATGGCACGCGATGGCGCCGAAGTCATTTGCCTGGATGTGCCACAAGCACAAGAAGGCCTGGATGAAGTTGCCACACGCCTGGGCGCCAAGGCCATCGCGCTGGACATTGGTTCTGCCGAGGCACCCCAAGCCCTGGTGGACGCCGCACTGGCCGATGGTGGCTGGGATGTGGTCGTGCACAACGCCGGCATCACCCGCGACAAGACCATTGCCAACATGAAAGACCATCTATGGCAAGCCGTTGTCAACGTCAACCTGTCGACCCAGGAGCGTATCAATGACGCGCTGGTGGCAGCGGGTGCCTTGAAGGCTGGCGCCCGCATAGTCTGTGTGTCGTCCATTTCCGGCATTGCCGGCAACCTCGGCCAGACCAATTACGCGCTGTCCAAGGCCGGTGTGATCGGCATGGTGCAAAGCATGGCGCCGGTGCTGGCTGAGAAGGGCATCACCATCAACGCGGTGGCGCCTGGTTTCATCGAAACCCAGATGACGGCCGCCGTGCCGTTTGCGATCCGCGAAGCCGGCCGCCGCATGAACTCCATGGGGCAGGGCGGTCAACCGGTGGATGTGGCCGAAGCCATTGCCTGGTTTGCGTCCCCCGCGTCCGGCGGTTTGACCGGCAATGTGGTCCGCGTCTGTGGCCAAAGCCTGATCGGTGCTTAACACTATGACTACAACCCAAGACATCACCGCATCGCCTAGCCTGGCCGCCACGTTCTTCCGCGCGCTGGGCACGGGTAGCAAGCGCCCCGGCCTGGTCAAGACGCTGCCCAAGGTCGAACTGGCCATTCCCAGCGTCACGCTGGACGCCAAACATATTGCCAGCTACGCGGCACTAACCGGCTTCAGCGCGTCGCAAGGCGTGCCGCTGATCTACCCGCAGATGCTGACCTTCCCGCTGGTGACGGCCTATATGTGTTCGCCCGAATGCCCTTGGCCGGCCATGGGCACGGTGCACCTCGCCAACAGCATTGAGCAGTACAAACAACTGCGTGCGGGCGACACCGTGCGTGTCGAGATGGGCACCGGTCAACTGTTCACCCACGAAAAGGGCCAGGGCTTTACGCTGGACCTGCGCATCCTGCGTGACGGTGAACTGGTGTGGCGCGCCACACAAAGCCTGCTGCGCGTCGGTGTCAAGGAAACCGCGGGCCAGCCTTTTGCCAGCCAGCTTGCGATGGACACGTCACTGTCCTGCCAGACCGAATTCACGGCACCCGCCGATATCGGCCGCCGCTACGGCGCAGTGTCCGGCGACCGCAACCCCATCCACCTGACTGCTATCACGGCCAAGCTGTTTGGCTTCAAACGCGCGATTGCGCACGGCATGTGGACCAAGGCCAGGGCCCTGTCGTATTTGCTGCCGGCCGATCCCCTGGAGCAAGCGTCTGCCTCTGTGGAATTCAAGACACCCTTGTTGCTGCCCGGCCGCGCCGCGCTGTGGACCGAGCGTTCGACCAACGGCGCGCAGTTTGAAGTGCGCGACAAAAAGGGCATGCGCCCCCATCTGCGCGGTCAACTCAGCTACTAAAAACGTAGCAAGCAGCCCCAAGTAACGCCTTCCAATCTGTGTTTCAACCTACCAGGAACAACACCATGACAACCACCACAAGCCGTCGCGTCGCCATTTTGGGCGGCAACCGCATCCCCTTTGCCCGTTCCAACACCGTGTATTCCCAGGCCTCCAACCAGGAAATGCTGACCGCCACGCTGCAAGGTCTGGTGGATCGTTTCAACCTGCATGGCGAGCGCCTGGGCGACGTGGTCGCTGGCGCGGTCATGAAACATTCGCGAGACTTCAACCTGGTGCGCGAGTCCGTGTTGTCCACCACGCTGGCCCGCGAAACCCCTGCCTTTGACATCCAGCAGGCCTGTGGCACCGGCCTGGAAGCGGCCATGATCGTCGCGAACAAGATCGCCTTGGGTCACATCGAAAGCGGTATCGCTGGCGGCGTGGACACCACGTCTGACGCGCCGATTGCGCTGAACGAAAAGCTGCGCAAGATTTTGTTGGACCTGTCCCGCGCCAAGAACGGCGCGCAGCGCCTGGCCGCGGCCATGCGCATCCGCCCCTCCATGTTGGTCAAGCCGGCCCTGCCGCGCAATGGTGAACCGCGCACCGGTTTCTCCATGGGTGAACATGCGGAGATCATGGCCCGCGAATGGGCAGTTCCCCGTGAAGCACAAGACGAGCTGGCGCTGAAGAGCCACCAGAACCTGGCCAAGGCCTACGAACAAGGCTTCTTCACCGACCTGATGACACCCTTCAAGGGCGTCACCAAGGACAACAACCTGCGCGCCGACCTGACGATCGAAAAGCTGCGTTCCTTGAAACCCGTGTTTGATAAAAAGGTCGCACCCGGCCAGGGCACGCTGACCGCCGGCAACTCCACACCCTTGACTGACGGCGCATCCGCCGTGTTGCTGGCCAGCGAAGAGTGGGCCGCCGCGCACAACTTGCCGGTGCAGGCCTACATCACGTTCAGCGAAGTGGCCGCCGTCGATTTCTTTGACAAGAAGGAAGGCCTGCTGATGGCCCCGGCCTACGCCGTGCCACGCATGCTGGCCCGTGCCGGCCTCACCTTGCAGGACTTTGACTACTACGAAATCCACGAAGCCTTTGCCGCCCAGGTGTTGTGCACGCTGAACGCCTGGCAGGACAAGGTGTTCTGCAAAAACCAGCTGGGCTTGTCCAAGCCACTGGGCAAGATCGACATGAGCAAGCTCAACGTCAACGGCAGTTCGCTGGCAGCGGGTCACCCCTTTGCCGCGACCGGCGGACGCATCGTGGCCACGCTGGCCAAGATGCTGGCGCAAAAGGGCTCGGGCCGCGGTTTGATTTCCATCTGCGCCGCAGGTGGTCAAGGCGTCGTCGCCATCATTGAAAGATAAATACCATGTTGCAATACAAAGCCCCCCTGCGCGACATGCGCTTTTTGATCAATGAAGTGCTGGACTACCCGCAGCACTACGGCACGCTGTCCAATGGCGCGGACGCTACGCCTGAGATGGTCGACGCCATCCTGGAAGGCGCGGCCACGCTGTGTGAAGAGGTGCTGGCCCCGCTGAACGCATCCGGCGACAAGGAAGGCTGCCAGTTGAACGACGGCGTGGTGACCACACCCAAGGGCTTCAAGGAAGCCTATGCGCAATTTATCGCCGGTGGTTGGCAAGGCCTGTCCTTCCCCGTGGAATACGGCGGCCAGGGCCTGCCCATGTCGCTGAACCTGATGAAGTCGGAAATGATGGGCGCCGCCAACTGGTCGTTCAACATGTACCCCGGCCTGAGCATTGGCTGCATCAACACGCTGCTGCAATACGGCACCGACGCCATCAAAACCGTGTATCTGCCGCGCCTGGTGGCGGGCGACTGGACCGGCACCATGTGCCTGACCGAGCCCCAGTGCGGCACCGACCTGGCCCAGGTCAAGACCCGCGCAGAGCCACAAGCGGATGGCAGCTATGCGCTGACCGGCACCAAGATCTTCATCTCGTCTGGTGACCACGACCTGGCGGAAAACATCGTGCACATCGTGCTGGCACGTTTGCCCGGCGCACCTGCGGGCACACGCGGCATTTCGCTGTTTGTCGTGCCCAAGTTGGCAGTGGCGGCGAACGGCGCCGTGGGTGCACGCAATGGCGTCAACACCGGTTCGCTGGAACACAAGATGGGCATCAGCGCCAATGCGACCGCGGTGCTGAATTTTGACGGCGCCATCGGCACGCTGATTGGTGAGCCCAACAAGGGCCTGGAAGCCATGTTCACCTTCATGAACACGGCCCGCATCGGCACCGCCATCCAGGGCGTGGCCCATGCCGAGCTGTCGTTCCAGGGTGCCTTGCCCTACGCCCAAGAGCGCCGCTCCATGCGCGCGTTGTCGGGCAAGAAAGAGCCCGAGCAGGTTGCCGACGCGCTGATCTGGCACCCCGATGTGCGCCGCATGCTGTTGACGCAAAAGGCCATTGCCGAAGGCGGCCGCGCCATGGTTTATGGCGCCGCAAAAATTGCCGACAAGATGTTCAACGCGGTGACGGAAGGTGACCAGGCCAAGTACAAAAAGCACGACGACGAGCTGGGCTTCTACACCCCCATCTTGAAGGGCTTCTTGACCGAGATGGGCCTGGAAGCGGCCAACCTGGGCATCCAGGTGTTTGGCGGCCACGGTTACATCGGCGAACACGGCATGGAGCAGATTGCGCGCGATGCCCGCATCTCCACGCTCTACGAAGGCACAACCGGCATCCAGGCGCTGGACCTGCTGGGCCGCAAGGTGTTGCTCAATACCAAGGGCAAATGTGTGCGTGATTTCAGCGGCACGATACTGCGCTTGGTCAAGCCTTATGCGCTGCAGCGCACGCCGATGGGCCAGATGATGCGCACCCTGGCGCGCCGCACGGCCCAGTGGAATGTGCTGACCATGCTCATCATGCTGCGCGCATCCAAGGACCGCGAGCAGGTGGGTTCATCCAGTGTGGATTACCTGATGTACTCGGGCTTTGTCATGATGGCCTACTTCTGGGCGCTGCAGGCGGCCCAGGCCACCGAACTGCTGGCCAGTGGCAAGGGCAAGGAGTCCAACGACTTCTATACCGCCAAGATCCAGACCGCCGAGTTTTACTTTGCGCGTTTGTTGCCCCGCGCGGACGGCCATTACAGCGCGGCGCTGGCACCCACCAGCGCGGTCATGCAGATGCCGCAGGAGCTGTTCCAGATGGCTTGAAGCAGAATCAGGCTGTGGCCCTCGTCCGTGTTGACTGTATTGCTATCGATTACATAGTAGTCAGTCAAGGCGTATGCGAGCTTACATCTCTTTGAAAAGCTGCAAGTAGCTGCGGCTTACCGGTAGGCGCTCGCTACGGCCTTTGAGTTCGATGTCGGCAGTTTCGTTCTCGCCGCGCGTAACGCGGCGGATCGAACGCAGATTGACGACTACCGAGCGATGTACCTGGGAAAAGTGCTGCGTGTTGAGCTGTTCGATCAGTTCCTTCAGCGGCATACGTATCAGCGCTTCGGCGGCCTGGCCCTCATCGCGGTACGCGACTAGCGTGTATTTGGTGTCGCTCTTCAGATAGTCGATGTCATCGACCGGAATCATCCGCAGGGAGCCGCCAACCGTGGCGCGCACCCAGCGCATGGGCTCCGGCTGGTCGAGCTTGAGCCGCACGGCCAACTGTGCCAACAGTGCCTCTGTGTGTACGGCAGGTTGCGCCGTTTGCAAACGCGCTTGCAGGCGCGCAACCGTCTCGGCCAAACGCGCGGCGGTGACCGGCTTGACGAGGTAGTCCAGTACGCCGTGCTCGAAAGCGTCCAATGCGTACTGGTCAAAGGCAGTCACAAACACCAGGTGCGAGCGCTTGCCGATTTGCCGCGCCACCTCGATACCACTCAAGCCCGGCATGTGCACGTCCAGAAAACAAAAGCTCGGCAGATGCTGCTCGAACAGCTCGACCGCCTGCCTGCCGTTGCGTGCCTGCGCCACGATCTTCAGCTCCGGCCAAGCGGCTGCCAGGCGCGCCTCCAGGATTTCTCTCAACAGTGGTTCGTCGTCGGCGATCAGCGCCGTGATGGGGGTGGCTAGGGTCATTTCGGAGCAATAGTAAATTCGATTACGACTTGAACGCCATGCGGCGCTACTTTACTCAAGTCCAATGTCGCGCTGCCGCCATAGGCCCAATGCAGACGTTCGCGCAGTGCGGCCAAGCCGGTGCCCAGGCCGCGGCCGGTGGCCTGCAAGCCTACGCCGGTGTCGGAGACGCTCAAGCGGCAACGGCCGCCCTCCATCAACTCGGCGCTGACATCGATGCGGCCGCCTTCTTCACTTGGGTCAATGCCGTGCTGGACGGCGTTTTCTACCAAGGTCAACAGCGTCATCGGCGGGCAACGCAGCAGGTGGACGCCAGCGCCAATGTGCAAACTGAATGTAAGGCGGTCTGGCATGCGCATCTGCATCAGCTCCAGATAAGCGCGCACCAGTTCCAGCTCTTGGCCCAGCGTGTTGGCCGAGCCATCCAGGCGCGGCACCGCGGCGCGCAAATAGTCCGTCAGGCTCTGCAGCAGTTGTGGCGCACGTGGCGAGCCCGCCTCTACCAGGGCTTGCACATTGGCGAGGGTGTTGAACAAAAAATGGGGCTGCGCCTGGGCGCTGAGCAGGCGCATGCGCGCGTCAAGCGCCTGGCGCGCCATCTCGCTGCGCTCGAGTTCAAAGTCCATCGCTTGTTTTTCCACCTTGGCCTCGCGCTGGCGCAAAAGGGCCGCCAGAGCGGTCCAAGGCGCCAGCAGCATGCCCGAAAAAGCCATCAGCATGAAACCCGTCATACGCTTCGGTTCATCCCAGAATTCCGGCGCACCCGTGGCAGTGCCCAACTTATATAAAAGAAAGACGGGGACCGGCACCACCACCCCGACCGCAATGACCTGCAGTGCCCAGCGCGCTAGCCACTTGGGCAAGTGGCTCGGCCATTGCTCGAACAGGCCGAAGGCAAGCAGCACCGCCAAGCCGGTGCTAAATACCCTCAAGGGCAAGGCATAAGTGAACGTCTTATAGGTGAGATTGAGAAGAACAACCAGCAAGGTGCAGACGATGGCAACGGTTAACACGCGCCGCCAACCCACCAAGGCCCGCCAATTGAATGACTGCGCTTGTGGATCAGGTTCGCCGGAGGGGATGGTGGGCATCATGGCAGGATACCCGAATGAAAGTGCGTTGGCCCAAGGTCGCCCAGGCGGCTAGCGCCAGCGCTGAGCGGGCTTGCGGAAGTAGTGGTGCGTGATATAGCGCCATGGCAGCACCAGCGGCGTCAGCACCACCCCGGCCAAGCAGGCGTAGAACGACCCTTCCACGCCCGGTGTGACTGCCCCGGCCTGCCATAAAGGGTAGGCGATGACCAACAACCAGATGGCCTTCCAGATAAGTTCGAAAATCAGCAGCGGCAACATTTGCAAAGGGTAGCGCAGCCCCCACACACAGAGGATGGCCAAACCGATCAACATCGCACCCAATTCACCCCGGCGCTGCGCCCAAACGTCAGTGTGCTGCAACATGCTTGGCCCCCAACTGATGGCCAGTCCTACCGTGACCAGCAAATAAAAGGCGCGCAACAGATTCAGGCGCCAAAGGGGAACGTCTTGTTCGGTCATTGGGAATCTCCTTGGGGTACGTTTGGCCGGGCCTTGCATGCCTCTTCGGCATTTAGAAAGGACGGGGACATTGTGTTCAACGATCCGGTCGGCCACGCTAACTCTGCGACGAGCCACGCCACCCGGGTTCTAAGACACGGTCCGGCGGCACGAAAGACGCCGCATGCCCATGGGAGGGTGCCGACACCATTCATCGTTCCCGGTCGCTCGCCACCTGCAGGGCGCGAGAGGCTGGCGGTGCGTCAGTGGTGGTGACATACTAAGCACCACCTTTCACTCGAACCGCATCCGATGCTTTTCCCCACTATGGAATTCCCAACCCCGGCCGACCGTTTTGCATTGCATCGGCGCCACCTTCTGGCGGGTTTGCCGCTGTTTCTGGCTGCGCCCTGGAGGGCGCTTGCCGCTGCAAGCGAGCCCGAGCAATCACCAGCGTCACGAACACTTCATGCAATGTTCGATCGGGTGTGGGAAGAGAACATGCGTGAGTATCCAGGCTGGGCTACGTGGGTGGGTGATCACCGGTTTGACGACCGGCTGGAGGACGCCAGTCTGACGGCCCAAGATCGTCGCTTTGGCATAGCTCGCCAACGGCTTGACGAAGCGCTGGCAATCCCCCGCGATACGCTCAATGCCACGGATCGGGTGTCTTTGGACCTGTTCATAGAACAGCAGCGCGACCAGTTGCGACTGCAGCCGTTCCTTGGGTGGCGCACGCTCACCCTCAGCGCGATGAGTGGTGTGCATTCCGATGTGGCGGATTTGCTGGAACGCATGCCTTTGCTCACCCGTGCCCATGGCGAGAACATCATTGCCCGCATGCGCGCATTCCCGCTGAGAGTTGAACAAGACATTGACTCCATGCGCGTGGGCATCGCGCAGGGGTGGGTTTCTGCAACGCCGGTGTTGCATCGGGTGATCGCGCAACTGGACGGCCAGCTGGGCGCTCGTATCAATCCTTTCTATGCTCCGTTTGCCAAGCCACTGCCGACTCTCGCTGACGCCGACCGCAGCGCTTTGCAAGCATCTGCCCGCGAAGCCGTCGAAAAGCTGGTAAACCCGGCGCTGCTGCGCTTGCGCGACTTTGTTGCCAAGGAGTACCTGCCTAAAGCCCCTGCGAATGGTGCCCTTGTGCACTATCCCGATGGTCGCGCGGTGTATGACCAGAAGGTCATGCAGTCAACCACGACTGCGTTGACCGCCGATCAGCTCCATTCCATTGGCCTGCGCGAGTTGGCGAGCATTCGTGCGGAGATGGAAATGGTGATGCGGAAAATCAGCCGCAAACACCAATTCGCGCCGGGATTGCGCGGCGACTTCAGAGCGTTTGCGCAGTGGATGAATACGGCGCCTCGCTTTTTCGCCAAACGTCCCGCCGAATTGATGTCGGGTTACCGGGACATTGCCAAACGGCTCGATGGCGAAATGCCGCGTCTGTTCGCCCAGTTGCCACGCGCACCCTACGGTGTGGAGGCCATGCCCGACTTTAAGGGCGCCAATCAAGCCGAGTACTACAACGGCCCGCCCCAAGACGGAAGCCGCGGTGGTACCTTTTTTGCCAACGCGCTGGCCTACAAGACCCGCCCGACCTGGGGCATGGCCACCCTGGTGGCGCATGAAGCGGTTCCAGGGCACCACCTCCAGGTGAGCAGGGCCGTGGAACTCTCCAATCTGCCCCGGTTTCGCCGCGATGGTGGGTACACCGCCTATGTCGAAGGATGGGCGCTGTACGCCGAAACGCTGGCCAGAGACATAGGGCTCTTTTCTGATGCCGAAAGCCTATTCGGCCATTTGCAATGGCAGGCGTTTCGTGCCGCTCGGCTCGTGGTGGATACCGGTATCCATGCACAGGGTTGGGACCGGGAAAAGTCGATTGCCTTCATGACCGAGCGCACCGGCATGAACCGGCCTTTCGTGGCTAGCGAGGTTGACCGCTACACCTCATGGCCCGGACAGGCGTTGGCCTATATGGTGGGGAAACTGAAATTTGACGCGTTGCGTGAGAAGTCGAAGACCGCCCTGGGCAGCAAATTCGACCTGCGCAAGTTTCATAACACCGTTCTCGACCAGGGTGCGCTACCACTGACCGTGTTGGAGCGGGTTGTGGACGACTGGATCAGTGCGTCACTCCGCGGTGAAAATCCAACTCTGGGCTCCTAGACCGTATCGCCTGCGCGGGAATCAGCGGTTGTGCCGTATCGGGTTGTGGGAGGTTGGCGGAGGCATGAGTTGGCCGTTGATCGTCGCCGCCGCGTACTCTGCATGGTTGACGTGGGGGTCCACGGCCCGCAGCTGGCGTGCCACACACACGCGGTAGGGTCCGCCAGCGTCGGCATACTCAGGATCATGGTGGATACCTATGCGGAAAACCGAATGTGGATCGGATGGTTCATACCATTTCCACGCTATGGGCTGCGCGTAGGGGGTCCGTTTGAAATGCAGATCGCGATGATCACCTTCAGCGCCTTGGTATCCGCCGCGTTGCCAAACGTGTTGTAGGCCTTTATGATCTCGCCCAGCTTGAAACGGTGGGTGATGAGTTGCGCGGCATCCACGCGTTTGGACTGTACGGTCTTGAGCAACATGGGGATGGAGAAAGTGTCGACCAGGCCCGTGGTGATGGTGATGTTGTGCGCCCACAGCCGCTCCAGATGCAGGTCTACCTTGACGCCATGCACCCCTACGTTGGCAACCGTGCCACCAGGTGCCACGATGTCCTGGCAGAGCGCAAAGGTGGCGGGTATGCCCACCGCCTCGATGGCGGTGTCCACGCCGCGCCCGTCCGTCAACGCCATGATGGTTTGTGCCGCCTTGCCGTCCGCACTGTTCACGGTAGCGGTTGCTCCGAAGCGTTTTGCCACCTCCAGCCGGTTGTCGTCAACGTCCACCATGATGATCTCGGCCGGGCCGTAGAACGGCGCGGTCAGCAGCGCCGCAAGCCCGTTGGGGCCGGAGCCCACGATGGCCACACTGGAACCCCACCTTGACCGTGCCGTTCAGCACACTACATTCAAAGCCGGTTGGCAAGATGTCGCTCAACATGACCAGGGCTTCTTCGTCGGCCCCATCGGGAATGGGGTAGAGGCTGATACACGAGATCAGCACTCTGTCGCCCGGTTTGAACGTGGTGACACCCGACCCCACGCTGTCCACCATCCCCACACACCTTCATGGCCCAGAATGGTGCCGGGCAGGCAAGTCGCCACGTCACCCTTGAGGATGTGCAGATCCGTGCCGCAAATGGTCGTCTTGGTCAACCTGACGATGGCGTCCGTTGGGAGCTGGACAACGGGTTTGGGCCGCTCTTCCACGTTTTTATGGTTGGGGCCTTGGTAGACGAGTGCTTGCATGGGAGTTCCTTTGTGTATGGGTTGGATTGTTTTCTCCACATGTTGGGCGGTCTGTACGTTCACCCGCTTTCCTAAGTTCGCTGACGCACTGCGGTGCCAGACGGACCTGCGCACAATCAAAAATTACGCTTTGGATCAGGACATCTCTGTGGACAAACCCCTTGCATCGCCACCGGCCAAGGCTCCGGAGGAAGATCCGTCGGTCAAAGACGTTGAAGACGTGCAAAAAGTGCTCGGCGCAGACCTGCAAAATGGTCTTACGTCGCAAGAGGCGGCGTGGCGATTGGTACAGAACGGTCGCAACGAATTGCTGGAGCGCACCCAACTGCCCGTCTGGCGCCGGGTGTTGTCGCATTTCCAGGACCCGCTCATTTATCTGCTGCTGGCCGCCATTGCCGTTGCGCTGGTTGCCTGGGTTTTTGAAGGCCGGCACGGCTGGCCGGTCGATGCCATCGTTATTGCGCTGATCGTGGTGCTCAACGGCATTTTGGGTTTTGTGCAGGAAGCACGGGCACAAAATGCGGTGGCCGCGCTGGCGCGTATGACTGCCGTCACGTCCGCTGTTCTGCGCGATGGCCAGGTGCGGCGGGTGCCCAGTGACCAACTGGTGCGCGGTGATGTGCTGGTGCTGGCCGAGGGGGACGCGGTGGGGGCGGATGCCCGTCTGATAGAGGCCGCGGCGTTGCGGGTGCAAGAAGCCTCGCTGACCGGTGAAAGCGCAGCAGTCGCCAAAGACGCGGCCACACTGCACCAGCCGGTGGCCCTGGGCGACCGCCTGAACATGGTGTTCAAGGGCACGAGTGTTGCACAGGGCACAGCGCGGGCCGTGGTCACTGCTACCGCCATGGCCACCGAGATGGGTGCCATCGCACACATGTTGCAGGCCACCGAAGAGGAGACCACACCGTTGGAGCAGGAGGTCGGCCGCCTGGGGCGCATGCTGGGCCTGGCGGTTGTCGCCATAACCGCAGTGGTTGTCAGCACCATTCTGGTGATTTCCGACATACAAACTAGCGCCGATGTGATGCGGGTGCTGTTGTTGGGTGTGTCATTGGCAGTCGCGGCGGTGCCCGAGGGCCTGCCCGCCGTGCTGACCGTGGTGCTGGCCCTGGGTGTGCGGCGCATGGCCAAACACAACGCCATCGTCAAGAAGCTCTCGTCGGTGGAGACACTGGGCTCCGCGACGGTCATAGCCTCCGACAAAACCGGCACGTTAACGCGTGCCGAGATGACCATCGTGCGGCTGATCACCGCCTCGGGCAGCACCGAGGTCACGGGTGTGGGCTACGAACCGGTGGGCCAGGTGGAGCAGGCGGGTGTGCCCCTCAACCCATCTGGCGCGCTGCACGCCGAACAGTTGGTGTTGCTGAGCGGCGGCAGTCTGGCTGGAAATTCCGAACTGCATCAGGGGGAGGGCAACGCTTGGGAGATCCACGGCGACCCCACCGAAGCCGCCTTTTTGGTGGCCGAGCACAAACTGGGCCTCACCGAGCGGCGCGAGAAGCGTTTTGCGCGCATCGCTGAAATCCCGTTCACCTCTGAGCGCAAGATGATGTCCATCCTGGCGCGTGATCAGGAACACGGTGGCGCGGCCGTGCTGATTGCCAAGGGTGCGCCGGACGTGCTGCTGGGCCGCTGCAGCCGCGTGCGGGTGGGCATGGACACGCCGGTGCTTGATGCGGCGCACCGGGCGCGTATTCTGTCCGAAGTCGGACAATTGAGCGACGCGGCGTTGCGCACCCTGGCCGTTGCCTACCGCCCGCTGGATCCGGGGGAGGACACGCAAGACACAGCCTCGCTGGAACGCGATCTCGTTTTTGTCGGCACGGTGGGCATCATCGACCCGCCGCGCGCTGAGGCTGCGGTAGCCATTCGGGAAGCCCACCGCGCCGGTATCCGCGTCATCATGATCACGGGCGACCATCCGCAAACCGCTGTGCGCATCGCGACCGATCTGGGCATTGTGGAGCCTGGCGCAACGTCGCTCAGCGGTGCGCAACTCGACGCCTTGAACCCGGCCGATTTCCAAGCGGCAGTACTCCAGACCTCGGTTTATGCCCGCGTGATGCCGGCGCACAAGCTGCGCATCGTTGACGCGCTGCAGGCCGAAGGCAATATCGTTGCGATGACGGGTGATGGCGTCAACGATGCACCCGCGCTGAAATCGGCCGATATCGGCATTGCCATGGGTGTAACCGGAACTGAGGTAACCAAGGAAGCCGCCAAAATGATTCTGGCGGACGACAACTTTGCCACTATCGTTCAGGCCGTGCGGGAGGGGCGTGGCATCCTGGACAACATCCGCAAGTTCCTGCGCTACCTGTTGTCCTCAAATATGGGGGAGGTGCTGACGGTTTTCCTGGGCGTTGTTGCGGCAGGTGTGATCGGGCTTGGGGACAGTAGCAATATGGGCGGTGTGGTTGTGCTGCCCTTGCTCGCCACGCAGATTCTGTGGATCAACCTGATCACGGACTCCTGGCCGGCACTCGCCATGGGTGTAGACCCGCCCACCGACGACGTCATGGCCCGCAAGCCACGGCGCCTGGACGAGCGTCTGATCGATAGCCGCATGTGGTCGGGCATCGTTCAGATTGGCGTGGTGGTGGCCCTGGTGACCTTGCTGACAATGGACATGTTCCTGCCCGGTGGGCTGATAGCGGGCTCGCACGACATGACCACGGCGCGCACGGCGGGCTTTACCGTGCTGGTGCTGGCGCATTTGTTCAACGCATTCAATGCCCGCTCCGAAACCGCAAGTGCGTTCGCACATTTCTTCAGCAACCCCTGGCTGTTGGGCGCGTTGGTTTTGTCCTTGCTGCTGCAAGTGGCGGTTGTGAATCTGGGCTTTCTCAACCTGGCCTTCGGGACGGTGCCGCTGGAATTGAATCAATGGCTGGTGTGTGTGGCCATGGCCAGCGTGGTGCTGTGGTACAGCGAAATGCGCAAGCTGGTCCGTCGCCTTTTGGATCGGTAGCGGCTGGCGCGATCAAAGCCTCGCAAAGGCGCGTCAGCCCGCAACGGCAGGGCCTGGCCCACAGTTTTTTGGACCGCAGTCTGAGCGCATTGCCAATGACCGAGGCGGAGCTGAAACCCATGGCCAGAGCGGCCACCATCGGAGACAGCAGCCCGCCGGTGACGGGGTACAACAAGCCGGCCGCAATCGGAATGCCCAGCGCGTTGTAGAGGAAGGTGAACGCAAGGTTTTGTTTCATATTGCCAACGATCGCCTCCGACAATGCGCGGGCAATGAAGATGCCGCGCAGGTCTCCCTATACCAAGGTGAGCTGTGCACTGTTCATGGCCACGTCGGAGCCGGTGCCCATGGCGATGCCCACGTCGGCCAGGGCCAGCTTGGCACCGACTGCCTTGGCGGTGGTCAGGCCGTCGCCGGTGGCACCATAACGATACGCAGACCGGCGGCCTTGAGCGTCGTCAGCGCTTCGAGCGTGTTGGCCTTGATGGGGTCGGACACGGTCAGTAGCCCGGCGAGTTGGCCATCCACCGCCAGGTGCACCACGCTAGCGCCCTCGGCGCGCAAGGCCTCCGCCTGTGCCCGCAGCGGCTCCACCGAAACGCCGATCTGCTGCAACAGCGCGGTATTGCCCAGGACCAGCTGGCGGGACCCCACCTGGCCTTGCACGCCTATGCCGGAACTGGATTCAAACTTCAACGGTGTATCCAACACCAGTCGGCGGTCCCGTGCGGCCGACACTGTGCGCGGGAGGTTGTTGGTGGTGGTGCTGCATCGCACCGTCGGCGTGGGCCATGGTGGCGAGGGCGCTATTGCCTTTTTCGCCCTACTTGGCTGGTGTTTCCGGCAGGCGATCCATCATCATTTTCATCATCGATGTCATCATGTCCATGCGCTTTTCCATCATGGTGTGGTGGCTTGCCATGTCCATGGGCTTTCCATCCCTACCAGGCATGTTCTTCATCTTGTCCATCATGGCCATGCCGTCCTGCATGGCCTTCATGTGATCAGCCATCAAGGCCTTGCGTTCTTCCGGCGTCTTGGCCGCCATCATCTTTGTGTGCATCTCGTGCATGGTTTTCATGCTGCTGTCCGCGCCGGCCTGGGGGTGGTGCTTGGTATGGTCTGCGTCGGTTTGGGCTGAGGCACCCACGGAGACCAAGGCCAAGGTACAGGCTAAGCCAAACGACGTGAGGGTGTGAATGGGGGACATGTTTGACTCCAAAAAATTTGCTAAATGTTGCGCCACGGTCCGGATGGGCCATTCGACCGCCTGGTGACAGAGCCTGCCCATGTCTGCGTTATAGAGGATTGCCTCGGCAGTGCAGTTGATCCAGATCAACGGCACCTGACTCCCACCGGTGCTAGCCTTGCACCATGCAAGCCAGGGTCCATCATGATTCCAATGTTTCGGCAGAGGCTTTGCAGAGGCCAACAAGCATTTAGGAGAGCGGCATGTATATCGGTTTGAATATTTCGCGAATCACGGTATCCGCCGTGTTATACGTGGGTCTCGCGCTCACGGGTTGCGCGAACGTGGCGACATCTGCCGCAACGCCGTCACTGCAACAGCGGGTCGAAGCCGCACACACGCGTGGTGACCACATGGCCCTGGCGACCCACTACAGCGCAGAGGCCACTGCCGCCCGTGCCAAGGCCGCAGAACACCGTGACATGATCACCGCCTATGTGAAACAACTGGCCGGTGGGCGTGGCAATGCCAATATGCAAACCCATTGCAATTCGCTGATCATGGGGTACGAGAGTATTGCCGCCGACTACGAGCGCATGGCTGCCAGCCACCAGCAATTGGCGGCCCAGGCCAAGCAGCCTTGAGCATCGGTGCAGCGGACAGAGGGGCCGGTGCCCGGCCCTTGCGCGGGGTTGCCGCGGCTACGGTTGGGCTTGCATGTCGGTCACTGTCAGTTTGCCGCCTTCGCTGCTGGCCTTGAAGCGGACCTTGTCGCCGGGCTTGACCGCATCCAGCAGAGCAGGATCCTTGACCTGAAAAACCATGGTCATCGGAGGCATGTCCAGGCTCTTTGTCTCACCGTGTTTGAGTGTGATCTTGCGGTTCTCCTTGTCGACCTTGCGCACTTCAGCTTCACTCATTTCCTGACCCGCTGGTACTGCCTGAGCGGTTGCCGCGATGGGCGCGGGCGCAGCTACCGCAGGGGTGGATTGCGCGTGGCCAGCGGTTGAGGACGCGGCAACCGTGATTTTGCCCACCATGCCGGCCTGGTAGTGGCCGGCAATCAGACAGGCAAAATCAAACACACCAGCGCGGTTAAAGTTCCAGATGATCTCGCCTTTGGCGCCGGGCTTGACATGGGTCATGTAAGCCTCGTCATGCTCCATGTTGGGGAACTTCACCATTTGCGCCGCGTGTTTGTCCAGCTCCGCCTTGGTCCCCATGACCATTTCGTGCAGCATCTGGCCATTGTTCTTGATAACAATCTTCACAACTTCACCGTGCTTGACTTCCAGGTGGTCGGGCGTGAAGCGCATGTTGTCGCCCATGCTGAGTTCAAGCGTGCGCCGGACCGCCTTCGCGTCGCCCGCGATACCCCATTCCTTCTGTTCCTTTTTGACCGGGCCGGCTTTCTTGTGGTCGTTGTCGCCATGCGCCAGGGCTCCCGTTGCTGCGGTCAGTAGAGCAAGGGCCAGCATTGTGTTGAATCGGTTCATGTCAAATCCTTCTTCTATTAATGGCCGGTATGGCCTGCGTGGCCGACGGGTTTGCGGACCTGGACTTCCACGTCCTGCTGGGGCATGTTCTTGACCGGCATGGCTGCCTTGCCGCCGGTCTGGCCGCGGGCTGGTGTGGCGAGGTCACCGGTGAATTCATAGGCTACCGTGCCCGCCGGGTGTTTGAACCAGCCGGGGTTGGAATAGTCCCCCGCCTTTTGCCCGCGCCGCACCTTGAGCACGCTGAACATGCCACCCATCTCGACCGAGCCAAACGGCCCCTCACCGCTCATCATGGGTGCGGTGTTGTCGGGCAAGGGCATTTCCATCTCCGCCATGTCGGCCATGCCGCGTTCGCCCATGACCATGTAGTCCGGTATCAGGTCGGTGATCTGACGCGCGACCTTGCGGTGGTCGACACCTATCATGGTGGGCACGTCGTGGCCCATGGCGTTCATCGTGTGGTGGCTCTTGTGGCAATGGAAGGCCCAGTCGCCTTCCTCGTCGGCCACAAACTCGATCTGCCGCATCTGGCCCACCGCCACGTCGGTGGTCACTTCCGGCCAGCGCGCGCTTTTCGGCACGGGGCCGCCGTCGGTGCCGGTCACCATGAACTCGTGACCATGGATGTGAATGGGGTGGTTGGTCATCGTCAGGTTGCCGATGCGGATACGCACCTTGTCACCCAGGCGCACATTCAGCGAATCGATGCCGGGGAAGACCCGGCTGTTCCACGACCACAGGTTGAAATCCAGCATGGTCATGGTCTTGGGTGTGTAGGCGCCGGGTTCGACGTCGAAGGCGTTGAGCAGGAAAACAAAATCGCGGTCCACGGTGTCGATCTGCGGATGTCGGGTCTTAGGGTGTGTGACCCAGAAGCCCATCATGCCCATGGCCATTTGTGTCATCTCGTCGGCATGCGGGTGGTACATGAAGGTGCCGGGCCGGCGTGCGACGAATTCGTACACAAAGGTCTTGCCGGGCTGTATGGACTTTTGCGTCAGCCCACTGACACCGTCCATGCCATTGGGCAGGCGTTGGCCGTGCCAGTGCACGCTGGTGTGTTCGGGCAGCTTGTTGGTCACGAAGATGCGTACCCTGTCGCCTTCGACCACCTCGATGGTGGGGCCGGGAGACTGGCCGTTGTAACCCCACAGGTGGGCCTTGAAGCCGGGGGCCATTTCGCGCACCACCGGCTCGGCCACCAGGTGGAATTCCTTGACGCCGTTGCGCATGCGCCAGGGCAGCGTCCAGCCATTCAGCGTGACCACGGGGTTGTAGGGGCGGCCACTGGCGGGCAGCAGTGGCGCCATGGTGTCGGGCGTGGTTTGGGTTGCCGGTTCAGGCAGCGCGGCCATGGCGGCTTTGCTGACCGAGGCGGCCAAGACCGCACCGGTGATGGCGCCGGCGCCGCTCAAAAAATTGCGTCTGTTGTTCATGGTTTTTACGTTTGGGTTGTGGTGTGGGGCCACTCAGTGGCTCGCGCCTGAGCTGCTGCTGGGGCCGCTGGCGGATAGTGATGGCATGCCTGTGGCCGGGGGCCTTCCCAGCAATGCGGTAGAGAGCCCAACATCGGCC
Organism: Pseudomonadota bacterium; assembly: GCA_040384785.1. Lineage (GTDB taxonomy): Bacteria > Pseudomonadota > Gammaproteobacteria > Burkholderiales > Burkholderiaceae_C > Allorhodoferax. The sequence goes on along the minus strand of JAZKIR010000030.1, from coordinate 47,781 downwards.
AGCCAGAACTGCTGCTGCGCGTTGATCGCGGCCATCACGCTGCCAATTTGCTCGCGGGTGTCGGCCAGCAACTCGAACACACCGATCAGCATGCCGTTGTAACGCAGCACGTTTTCGTCTGCCATGGTTTTGCGCAGCGGCACAATTTCGTCGCGGTAATGCCGGGCGAGGTCATAACTGGTGCGGTAGGCGGAGTAACTGGTCCGCAGTTGCGGCGCCGCCGCGCGCAGCACGCTTTCGTAGTGGTTGGCGGCGGCCAGCGTTTGTGCATTCATGGCCGCGCGCTGCGCGTTGCCCCAGTCGAACACCGGCAGCCGGATGGCCAGTTCAAAGCCCTTGCGCTCGGCCGAATGGCCACCATCCTGGTCGGTGACGGTGTCACGCCGTATGCCCAGTTCCATATCGGCCACCGTGCCCAACAGGCTCAACCCCTGGGCTTTGCCGGCACCATCCAGCTGCAATTGGGCCTGCTGCACGTCAAGACGCTGCTGCACCGCCGTTGTTTGGAGGTCCACCGCCGCGCGTGGCTGGTCGGGCAAGTCCGGCAGGCGATCGGGCAGCGTGAGCAGGGTGCTCTGCGCTTGATCCAGGCCCAACTGGCGCACCAGTTCCTCGCGTGCGGCAGAGGCGGCATGCCGGGTCAATGCCAGTTGCGCAATGGCATCGGCATAAAACACGTGCTGGCGCGCACGCTGCAGCTTGCTGAAGTTGCCCGCCTGCTGCATGCGTTTGGCCAGTTCGGCACTGGCCTGGGCGGCCTTGTTGACCTGTTCGGCATAACCAGCGGTCTGCTCTGCCGCCACGGCACGCACCCAGGCTTGGCGCACCTGGGCCACGCTGTCGATGACGTTGGCACTGAGCTGGATGTTGGCCTGCGCCAGCTGGTTGCGCGCAATACCCTGTCGCCGGGGTAAGCTCAGGATGTCGAGCAGCCCGACGGACAACAAACGGTTCAGTTCCACTTCGCTGCCCATCTGGGTGCGCTCAAACGTCAGCAAGGGGTTGGCGATACGGCCAGTCTGGTTGGCGGCTGCCATGTCTGCCCAGCTCTGGGCCAGCAGGGTTTGGAAGGCCGGGCTATTGGCCAAGGCCAGTTGCACCGCACGGTCCATCGACAGCGGGGTGGCCAACAGTTGTTCACTGTGTTCCAGGCTGGCCCGGCGTTGCTGCGCGGTCTGGCGCAGTTCCAGGGCCTGGGGGATAAAACCCTGGCCCGCCTGGCGGGTCGTGGTCAAGGCCTCGTCAAAGTTCACGGTTGCGCAGCCGCCGAGCAGCAGCAAGGTCGCGGCACTGGTCGCGAGGAGTCGGAAGTTTTTTTGTAGGGTCATTGTGGGTTCCTCAGTGCTTGTGGCCCGCGTGTGGGTCCACCGCTTTGGTGGCCGGGGCGGCTTGCTGGCCGTTGGGCACCGGCTCGGAAACTTCCTTGGCATAGGCGCGCCAGCCGCCGATTTTTTCAACCGTGTTGTTGCTGTCTTTCCAGGCCTGTACTTTTTCTTCCGTGAACGGCTGGTAGCCCTCGAACACGGAGCGGTAGGTTGCCTGGGCAGGTCGGGATGCTGCTGGGCTTGCAGGCGCAGATGCCGGCGGTGTGGGTGGTGTTGTGTCTGCCTGCGCAAACGCCGCAAGCGGCGTGCATGCCGCAAAGGCGAGCAGCCAGGAAACTGGCAAGTGTGGGTGCATGGAGTCCTCGCACAAAGACATGGAATGAATGGCCACGGGGCGGTAGCGGCCCATGGCGATGGAGGCAACGCATCCGCAACCCGCGGTGTTAACAGCGGGTAGGACGACGCTCAGGCGCGCGGCGGCTTGTCGGGGACGGGGGTGGGGCGGGCTTGAATGTGCACGAAAACTTCGGCCCATTCAGACTGCGGCGCAGGCGCAAGGCTTATGGCCTGCTCCAACCCGACAATGGCCACACTGTTGCAGCAGGCGGCGCAGATGCTGCAGGTGTGCGCCGCATCGGCTGATGATCCGTGCACAGTGTCTGCAGTTTCTACCGGGTGATGGGATGCACCGCCATGGCCATGTTTGGAGTGGTCTTGGGACGCGGCCGTGACGGTTGTCGCCTCAGCGGATGCATGCACATGTTGCATACCCATGCCACAAAAAAGCATGGAGGCCGCAGCGAAACCCTGCATAGGAACCGCAGCCATCAAGAGCCAAGCCAACAAAATGCGCAACCTAAGCATCGTGGTGCGATTCTATGCGGGGGACATTGGTTCCCTCCATGGGTCCGCACAGCCCAAAGACCGGTCGGCGGGGCGGGTAAAATCAGCGGGCTTAACCCTGTGCCCATTCAGCGCACGGGGATGAGTTGAATTTTCAACCCTCCAGCTCACCTTTCCAGGCCGCCCCAGTGACACTGCACATCACCCAATTCGAGGGCAGCAACGCCCTGAGCAGCTTCCGTATCCAACAACTCCTGCCCGCGCTGCAGGGTATACACGAGAAAATCTCCGGAATTTCGGCGCGTTTTGTGCACTTGGTGGCCGGTGATACGGCCCCCGACGCAGCACTGACCGCCCAATTGGCCGCGCTGTTGACCTATGGCGACCCCTATGCCGGCCCCACGGACGGCCCGCTGATCGTCGTGTCGCCCCGTCTGGGCACCGTGTCGCCCTGGGCCTCCAAAGCCACCGACATCGCGCACAACTGCGGTCTGGCCGTCAAGCGTATCGAGCGCCTGGTCGAATACCGCCTGACGCTGAAGAACGGCCTGCTGAGCAAGACCACGCTGTCGCCCGAGCAACTGCAACAGGTCGCCGCCGTGTTACACGACCGCATGACCGAAAGCGCCATGCTGGAGCGGGCCCAGGCCCTGGGCCTGTTTGGCGCCCTGCAGGCCGCGCCCATGGACCATGTGGATGTGCTCAAGGGTGGCAAGGATGCCCTGGTCAAGGCCAACTCCCAGTTCGGCTTGGCCCTGGCGGCTGACGAGATCGACTACCTGGTCAACGCCTTCACGACGCTGGGGCGCAACCCCACCGACGTGGAGTTGATGATGTTTGCCCAGGCCAACAGCGAACACTGCCGCCACAAAATTTTCAACGCCCAGTTCACGATTGATGGTGTGGCGCAGGATAAAAGCATGTTCGGGATGATCCGGCACACGCACCAGACCAACCCGCAGCACATGCTGGTGGCGTATTCGGACAATGCGTCGGTCATGGAAGGCGTCATCGTCGAACGCTTTGTAGCCAAATCAGCAGGCACGAAGGGCCAATCGGGCCCTGGCCCTCGTGGAATGGTCGTAACCAGCTATGAAAAGAGTAGCGAAACCAACCACATCCTGATGAAGGTGGAAACCCACAACCATCCCACGGCCATCTCCCCATTCCCCGGCGCCTCCACCGGCGCGGGCGGCGAGATCCGCGACGAGGGCGCCACCGGCCGCGGCTCCAAACCCAAGGCGGGTTTGACCGGATTTACCGTGTCCAAGCTGTGGGGTGGTGATTTCGGCAAGCCCGAGCACATTGCCAGCCCGCTGCAGATCATGACCGAGGGCCCCTTGGGTGGCGCGGCCTTCAACAACGAATTCGGCCGACCCAACCTGCTGGGCTACTTCCGCGAATACGAGCAAAGCGTGGCCAGCAATGTGGACACCGTGCAGCGCGGCTACCACAAGCCCATCATGATTGCCGGTGGCCTGGGCGTCATCGATTCCACCCAGACCCACAAGATCGAATTCCCTGCCGGCAGCCTGCTGATACAGCTGGGCGGCCCCGGCATGCGTATCGGCATGGGCGGCAGCGCGGCCAGTTCCATGGCCACGGGCGCGAATGCGGCCGAGCTGGACTTTGACTCCGTGCAACGCGGCAACCCCGAGATCGAACGCCGCGCCCAAGAGGTCATCAACCAGTGCTGGATGCTGGGGCAGGGTACGGATGGCGTGGGCGGCAACCCGATTCTGGCGATCCACGACGTGGGCGCCGGTGGCCTCTCCAATGCCTTCCCCGAATTGACCAATGACGCCGGCCGCGGTGCGCGTTTCGATTTGCGCGCCGTACAGCTGGAAGAGTCCGGCATGGCGCCCAAGGAAATCTGGTGCAACGAGAGCCAGGAACGTTACGTAATGGCGATTGCGCCGGAGTCGCTGGAATTGTTTAGGGCCATTTGCGAGCGCGAGCGCTGCCCGTTTGCGGTGATTGGTGTGGCGACCGAAGAGCGCCAGTTGAAGCTGGTCGATGAGGGCACCGAATCCCCAGTCGATATGCCGATGAATGTGCTGCTGGGCAAGCCGCCGAAGATGCACCGCGATGTCAAAACCGTGGCCCGCACCTTCAAACCGCTGGACCTGACCGGCGTGGATGTGCAAAAAGCCGTCATCGACGTGCTGGCCCACCCCACGGTCGCCTCCAAACGCTTCCTGATCACGATTGGCGACCGCACGGTGGGTGGCCTGACCCACCGCGACCAGATGGTCGGACCCTGGCAAGTGCCGGTGGCCGATTGCGCCGTCACGCTGGCCGACTTCAAGGGTTTTGCCGGTGAAGCCATGTCCATGGGTGAACGCACGCCGCTGGCCGCACTGGATGCCCCCGCATCGGGCCGCATGGCGGTGGCCGAAGCCATCACCAACCTGTTGGCCGCGCCGATTGAACTGCCCCGCGTCAAACTGTCCGCCAACTGGATGGCGGCCTGTGGCGAGCCGGGTGAAGACGCCGCGCTGTACGCCACCGTCAAGGCGGTGGGCCTGGAGCTGTGTCCGGCGCTGGGCGTGTCCATCCCCGTGGGCAAGGACTCGTTGTCCATGCGCACGCAGTGGAAAGAGCCTGGAGGCCCCTCCGGTAGCGACGGCGCTGACAAGAAGGTCACATCCCCCGTCTCCCTGATCGTTAGCGCCTTCGCCACACTGGCCGATGTGCGTGGCACGTTGACGCCCCAATTGAATGCACTAGAGGACACCACTTTGGTGCTGGTCGACCTGGGCCACGGTAAGAACCGCATGGCCACCAGCATCCTGGCGCAAACGCTGAACCAGGTGGGTGACGTGGTACCCGATCTGGACGACGCCAAGGACTTGGTGAACCTGGTGAGCGCCGTGAATACCTTGCGTGCCCAGGGCAAGATCCTGGCCTACCACGACCGCAGCGACGGCGGCCTGCTGGCCACCGTGGCCGAGATGGCCTTTGCCGGCCGCGTCGGCGTGTCGCTGAACGTGGACATGCTGGTCACCGAAGGCGACGGCATCTCTGACAGCCGCATGGATGTGGGCGACAGCAAGAACTGGGCAGGCCAGGTGGGCGCCCGCCGTGAAGAGCTGACGCTGAAGGCCTTGTTCAACGAAGAGCTGGGTGTCGTGCTGCAGGTGCGCACCGCCGAGCGCTCCGAGGTGATGGCCACACTGCGCGAGCACGGCCTGTCTGCCTTCAGCCATTTTGTTGGCAAGACCCGCCCAGCCTCCAGCGAGATCGACGCCGGCAAGGGCGAGCTGCAAGTCTGGCGCGATGCCAAGGCCATCTTCAAGGCGCCGCTGGTCGATCTGCACCAGGTCTGGGATGCGGTGAGCTGGAAGATCTGCCAGCAGCGCGACAACCCGGCCTGTGCCGATGCCGAACATGCAGCCGCCGGTGCGCTGGGTGATCCCGGGCTGCATGTCTATATGCCAAATCAGGCTGTAGCCCTCGTGCAATCGGACAAAGATGCTACGAAAAATGTAGCACCTGCTATTTTAAAGACCCGGCCCAAGGTGGCCGTGCTGCGCGAGCAGGGCGTCAATTCCCACGTGGAAATGGCCTACGCGTTCACTGAAGCCGGCTTCGAAGCCTTCGACGTGCACATGACCGACCTGCAAACCGGCCGCGCCCAGTTGGCAGACTTCAAGGGTATCGTGGCCTGCGGCGGCTTCAGCTACGGCGACACACTGGGCGCCGGCATTGGCTGGGCCCGCTCCATCACCTTCAACCCCAAGCTGGCAGACCAGTTCAAGGCCTTCTTTGGCCGCAGCGATACGTTCGGCTTGGGTGTCTGCAATGGCTGCCAGATGTTTGCCGAGCTGGCCGACATCATCCCCGGCGCACAAGACTGGCCACGTTTCACGACCAACCAGAGCGAGCGCTTCGAGGCGCGCCTGAGCATGGTGGAGATTCTGGAATCACCGTCCATCTTCCTGTCCGGCATGGCCGGCAGCCGCCTGCCGGTGGCCGTGGCCCACGGTGAGGGTTATGCAAACTTCAAGTACCGCGGCAATGCGAACAAGGCCATCGCCGCCATGCGCTACACCGACAACCACGGTGTGGCCACTGAAGCCTACCCGTTCAACCCGAACGGCAGCCCCGGTGGTTTGACGGGTGTGACCACGGCTGACGGCCGCTTCACCGCGTGGATGCCGCACCCCGAGCGTGTGTTCCGCAACGTGCAGATGAGCTGGACGGATGGCGACCGCAGCGAACACAGCCCGTGGATGCAGTTGTGGCACAACGCAAGGCGCTGGGTGGGCTAAACGTGCCGCAGCACGCCCACGCCACAACGCTGAAAAAGCTCAAAGCCTTCGGCCTGAGCCTGCCCGGCACCACACCCAAAAGCCCGTGGCCTGGGCATGACGATGTGGCGGTCAACAACAAGACCTTTGTCTACCTGAGCCTGCACGACGACGGCGCGCTGGCGGTATCTGCCAAGTTGCCCGTCACTGGGAAGGCTGTGCTGGAATCCTTCCCCAACGCCAAACCCACGGGTTATGGCTTGGGCAAGAGTGGCTGGGTGTCGCTGAGCTTTACCTCAGACGAAGCTGTGGTGCTGGACACCGTGATGCGCTGGATGATGGAAAGCTACCGCGCCCAGGCGCCCAAACGGTTGTTGAAGGAACTGGAAGCCGAGCAGCCGTGGGTGAGGGTGGGGGAGTAGCCGAATGGGAAGCACCACTGAAGCAACACAACCCGCAGGGGGCATTTGATGGAGTAACGGTGAAAGTTCGCGAATGGGAAAAACTGCAATTCATCGACCCCACGCGAGCGCTTGTAGGTCTACGAAACTTTGCATCCACGGAAGCTTTCAGCGACCTTCCCTATGAGGTAGCTTCATTGCGAAAGCGTGAACTGCGCCAGTTTGAAGAAAGCAGGCAATGTGCTTTATTCTGCCAAGGGCTAAGTCAAGTAACTGGGCGGAAAGTTACATATGCACAGTCAGAGCGAGCTGACTACGACTTCATTGCGAGATTCCCGAAAGATGGTGTTCTTCATTACGCGCCTATCCAGATGAAGGAATTGGTTCCGGAGGAAGTCAATCCATACGCAAACCTACAAGATGAGTTGAAGAAACTTGCGAAGTACACCGACTCCCAGGACTTGGTAGTTGCGGTACACGTCAACAGGGTCACGACCATTCATCTGTCCCAACTAATCCTGCCTCAGGCCACAATCGGCGCACTCTGGTTCTTCGGTGCGAACGACCAAACTCAAAACACATGGACAATAGTTGGAAATCTGACTCGTCCGGGCTCCCGTAGCTGCGAGTTCCAATATCCTCAGGGCTAACTGGAGTTCAGCAGTCGAAAGAAGAACCTCAGAGTCGCCTTGCTCCATGTTTAACAAATTATCTTTTAACGAATGGCCCCGAATATGCACCGCAATCTCATAGCGCTGATGGCAACTGCATTTTTGCTGATCGGATGCGCCACTCCCGTTCCGCAATATGCCCTGCCAACTGGAGTCCCTTTTGCCAGCATCAAAAGCTCCATCAAAGGTGCAAATAGCCACAATGAGTCGATATCAGTCTCTATCTCTGATCTGGATGCTAAGCCTCCGGTCTATGGACGCTTGTTTGCAATTAACTACTCGAAGAGCAAACCTTTGGGATATATGCAGGTCCCAGCAAATGTGCCACTAGACCTTGGTTATTATGAAAGTGCATCGGGGGGACGCTATTGCCAACTCTCCGCCAAAGTTACTTTAGAGCAAGGAAAGACCTACTCGCTGGTTGGCGGATTTGCCTATGAGAGTGGGCCGATTCCAATATTGATGGGCACCCGAAAGTGTCATTTTGGGGTGGTTGATGACGCGACGGGTATTCCCGTTACTTTGCGCTGACTTTACGGCTGTTTTTAGAACTTAAAGCTCCCGTCACTCCGCGCCACAGGACTCGCGCAACTGGCCGGCGTAGTCATCTCCCGATTCCCCGATGTTGTGGACTGGTTGCTCTCCCACACCGCCGTGCTGCCATTCCACTTCACATACTTGTATTGAACCGAGGTGCTCGTGGGCAAGGTGACCGTGCCAGTCCAAGGCACATTGGCGCCGCTGCCTTGTATGGCCAGTGCATAGCCCGCTGCGGGTGACCAGTTGCCAATGGCTGTGTGGTTGCCCACCACGTAGAGGTTTTGTCCCATCGTGGTGTTGGCGTTGGCAATCGTGAAGGCCACCTGGCAACCGGCGGGGGCGGCCAGCGTAGTCACTGAGAGCGCACTACTGGCCGCGGATACGTTTCCCGCTGCATCCAGCGCCTGCACGGCGTAGCTATAGGTGGCGGAAGGTGACAGGCCGGTGTTGGTGGCACTGGTGGATACCGATGTCGCAACTTGGGCGCCATTGCGCAGCAGGCGGTAGGTGGCCACGCCCACGTTGTCGGTGGCTGCATTCCAGCTGATGGTGGCCGCGCTGGAGGTCACATTGCTTTTGTTTAAACCGGTGGGCACGCTGGGCGGCGTGGTGTCGCTGCTGAGCTTTTGGTTTGCGTGGATGGCCACAGCCGGCACGGCGCTACCGCCATTGGCCGGCAGGCTGACCGTGATCTGGCCGCTGGCGCTGACCACCACGGTGCTGCCGGTGCAGCCGGTTTGTGCCGCGTTGCGCTGGCCGTCGACCACATTGCAATAACTGCCGGCGGGCATCTGGGTTTGCAGCGTGGTGTTCCACGCGGAGAACTCGTTGTTGATGGCGACGAAACCCTTGTTGCCGCGGCCAAATGCGATCTGGTTGGTCGTGCCGTTGACAAAGCTGTTGACGTCCTGCCCCGAGGTGGTGGAGCGGAACTTGACCATGTTGGAGATATCGCTCCAGCGGTGGATGAAGTCCCAGTTCACGTTGATCTGCGGGTTGCCATTGGCATCAAACGGGCTGGCGCTGGGGCTGGTCTGGTCCTTGTTGGTGAAACGGAAACCCGAATGCAGTTGGGCGTGGCCATAGGGCCAGGCCAGCATGAAGATGTTGGCCAGGTCGTAACGTTTGGAGACCTGGGTGTCGTTGCCCAGGCCGGTGTAGTTGCTGGCCATCAGCGAGTCGCCGCTGCGTTCGGTGTCCCAGTTGTTAACGAACACCGTGGCCTTGGCACTGTCCACAAAACCCCAGGTGCCGCCCCAGTTGCCGGGCGTGCCCATGTAGGTGCGGATCTGCGAGAGCTGGTTGCCATTGGTGCCGCGAAAGGTCTCGCGCATGGCGTAGGTGAACTTGAATTCGTTGACCGTGCCGCTGGTGAAGTAGTCGGCGCGGGCGACGTTGCCATCCGGGATGATCTCGTGTGTGACCCAGACCGGTTCACCCGCCAGCGTGGTCTGCGCCACGCCGCTGACCACAGCTTGCAGGTCGGCGGGTTGCATGTGTTTGGACGCGTCAAAACGGAAACCGTCAAAACCCATGTTTAGCAGCTTGGTCAGGTAGTTCTTGATCTGGCCACGCACATAAGTGGATTCCGTGGCCAAGTCCGGCAGGCCGACCAGGCGGCAGTTGCGCACGCTGCCTTGGTTGCCGGGGCTGCCATAGTCGGCGTCCTGTATAGGGCAGTTGGCGTGGAAGTCATTGGCGCTGAAGAAGGGATAGGTCAGCGTAGTGGAATTCCAGCTCTGGCCGTTGGTGGCCGTGCCGGCGCCTGCGGCCAGGTGGTTGACGACCACGTCGGCATAGACCCGCACGCCGGCCGTGTGGCAGGTGTTGACCATGGTCTGCAACTCGGCCTCGGTGCCCATGGCGCTTTTGAGGTCCACATAGTTCACCGGCTGGTAGATGTCGTACCAGAAGCCCAGGCTGGCAGCCGCGTGGGGCGGAGAAATCTGCACCGCGCCATAGCCCTGCGGGCCCAGCCAGTTGGTGCATTCCTTGGCAATGTCATTCCACTTCCAGCGGAACATCTGTACCGAGGTGTCGCTGGGGTTCAGGGCGTATGCGGGTGTGGTGGCGCTCAAGGCGCCGCACAACATGGCGCAGACCGCAAAAAACGTCTTGAGGCGAGGGGGGCGGATACCGGTTGTCATTTTTTACTCCATCTTCTGTTTGTTGATTTCGTTTGCAACGGTTTGTTTGACCTCGATCAGGTAGGCAATCCCGGCTGGGGTGAGCGTCTGTGCCGGCCCTTGTGGAGCCATGCTCTATGCCGCGCTGCGCTGAAGAGGTTGGCGAAGTGTAGTTTTACTACTTTAAATTTGTGTTGGTAGAAACACGTAGAAATAACTTTTATATTGATAATTGTCGTATTTATAAGGTACTTGGTGCTAGTGAATATAGTAAAAATACATTTTCAGTGCCATCCATAATGAACCCATGCACACCAAACACACTTTTCCCCAGGCCTTGCTGATTGCTGCCATGGGTTTGGCACCTTTCGCCAGTGCCTTCGCGCAAAAGCCCGCTCCAGCCCCGGTGGCGGCGGCAACAACATCTGCAGCCTGCCCGGCCATCCTGAAGCATGCGTTTCCGCGCCTGCAGGACGATGCGCCCCAAAACCTGTGCCAATACGCCGGCAAGGTGGTGCTGGTGGTGAATACGGCTAGCTTTTGCGGCTACGCCACCCAGTACGAGGGGCTGGAGGCGCTGTACGCCAAGTACCGCGGCAAGGGGCTGGTCGTACTGGGCTTTCCGTCGAACGAGTTTGGTGAACAAGAGCCCGGCACGGCCAAGGAAATCGCTGACTTCTGTTTCAACACCTATGGCGTGAAGTTCCCGATGTTCGCCAAGTCGGAGGTCGCCGGTTCCAAACGGAACGCGTTGTATGCCGAGCTTTTCAAGGCGACCCAGACCGAGCCCAAGTGGAATTTCAACAAGTACCTGATTGACCGCAGCGGCAAGGTGGTGGCCAATTACCCCAGCAAGGTGGAGCCGGGCAGCAGTACGCTGGTGACTGCCGTGGAAAAGGCGTTGAAGCAGTAGCTACCGCTCACGCAGCCGAGGCCTAAAGAAGAAACGCCAGCGCCGCTACCAGCGTAGGGGCCAGGGCGCCCAGCAGCAAGCCGCCCGCGCCTATGGATTCGTCATTGAAGCCGCGCTTGAGCAGGGAGACGCCGGCCGGGTTGGGCGCGTTGGCAATCACCGTGAGCCCACCCCCGGTCACCGCGCCAGCCACCAACGCATATTTGGCGGCATCGGTCATGCCCTCAATCAGTGAGCCCAGATAGGTTAGCGCCGCGTTGTCAGTCAGTGCGGTCAGGCCGACTGCGCCAAAGAACAGCGCAGTGGGTTGGAGGCCGGACACGATGGGTTGCAGCCACCATTGCTGCATGCCCCCTAACACCACCAGCCCCGCCAGAAAAAAGCCGACCAGCAGGCCTTCCTTCAGGATCAGCGGATTCTGGTGGCGAGCGTAGGCTTGTGTATAGCCCAGGAATAGCAGGAACAGGCCCAGGAAAATGACGGGATGGTGGGCAAATACCACCACGCCCGCCAGAAACAGCAGATGGACGGCCCTGACGGTCAGGGGAACAGCGTGCTCCGCTGTGCCCGCAGGCTTGGCCGCAAGGGCCGACAAGTGTTTATGCAGCAGCAGAGTCATGACGCTGGCATTGACCAGCACGGCGATGCTGGCCCGCCAGCCAAAGGTGCTGGCCATGAAGGCGCTGTCCCAGTTCCAGGTGGCGGCCACCATCAGCACGGGTGGCGCCGCAAAGGATGTCAGCGTGCCGCCTATGGAGATGTTGACGAACAACACGCCCAATGCCGCGTACTTGAGCCATTCGGGCATGCCGGCCCGAAAGACCAGCGGTGCCAGCAGCAGCGCAGCCAGCGTCATGGCTGCGGGTTCGGTAATCAGCGAACCAATCAACGGTACGACAGCCAGGCACAGCCAGGTCTGCGCGACGACCTCGCGCATGGGTGCCAGGCGCGCCAGCGTGGCAACCAGCCCTTCAATGCTGACCAGCACGGGCTTGGACGCGGCCACCACCATGATGACAAATACAAACAGGGGCTCGGTGTACTGCAGTGATTCGGCGTAACGAATGGCTTGCGCACCGCCCGTCACCAGGGCCATGACTGCAATCAGTACAAAGGCCCAAAAACCAAAAACAACCTCGACTTCGCCCAACAGGTGCCACAGCCCGGCATGCCGCGTGTTGCGGTGGGCCAGTTCCTCGAAAAACTTGGTGCAAAAGGTGTGCAGCAGCGCCAGCGCGAAGATCAGCGCCGCGATGATTTCAATGCTTGGCATGGGGTTGGGAGGACCGGGCGGTTCAGGGTGTTCCTGCGTCCACTCCCACCAGCTCCGCAATGGCGGCCGTGCTCATGGCGCCATCCCGGCGCATGGTTTGGCCGGTGCTTGCGTTCTTGGCAACCACAAAGGGAACGGACTCGGCACCAAAGCTGTTCAGCAGCTTGGTATTGGCCTTGATGGACTGTTCTATGTCGGCGGGAATGCTGGCTGCCGCAGATACACCGCCCTTGCCGGCCAGCAGGGAGGCTTCATGTTCTGTCATCAACTCCATGGGGTTTGCAGCCGTCAACAAGGCTGCGCCCTGGGGCAGGCTGGAGGCGTTGATCCAGGCCACCGGAATCCACACAAATTTGATCTTCTTGTGCAGCGGCAGCGAGGCCTGCCACAGGTGTCCGCAGTGTGGGCATTGGGGGTCAAAGAAAACATACACCGTGTTGGCGCTCATCATGGCGCCCACTGTGAATCCCTTGGCCTGGGCCGCTACCGCTTGCACGGAGACCTCTTGCTTGGCGGGTTTGTCCGTGCCAGGGGTGTCTTTTTGCGAACAGGCCGTCAGCAACAGGGTGGCGCAGGCAAGGAGGGACAGCAGCAGGCGATTCATGGGCATGGAAGAAAATTCCTGATGGAAATAAAGTAGGGAAGACGGGGGAAGAAAAAAGGCCACCACTGGCGACCCGGGGCCGGACTCTATTCGGTTTTTTTGCGCAGCACGGCGGCCAATTCTTCATCCAGCATGGAGGCGGGCACAGTGTCCAAAAAATCGGGTTCCGGCTGCCGCGGCACGTCTGAGAACAGGGCCCACGTGGACTCGGTATTCGCTTCAACGGCGTCGGGTACCGGAATGGGGTCGCCTGGCAGGTAGCGTTCGGCGGCTGTAGCCGGTTTGGAGGCGGGTGCAGGTGGCTTGGTGTTCACAACGATTCCCTCAATAGGCTGGCTGGTTGCACTGTAGCGGATTCAGGGTGGAGCTGTTATTTTGCGCCGAAAAAGAGGCTATGGACCGATATTGCACTCGCGCCGCAGCAGCGCCAGTGCATCGTTGAGCGCGTAGTCCCGATCGCTCAGCAGTGTGGCCTGGGCGTCCTCCACAAAGGCGTCCCACAACTGTGTGTAGTCGCCCTGATGGTGCTGCGGCGCGTGGTCGGTTATGTATTGGCCGGCACGTGTTGCGTCCAGTCCGGACTTGCGGAGCTTGCGCACCAACGTGGCGGCGGATTTTTCGGTCAAAACGGTCTTGGGCGGGCTGCCCGCGGCCACGCAGAGAAACAGCGTCAGCAGAGAGCCATCGTCCTCGTGTCCGCCCGTGGCCTTGTTCCAGGCGGCGGACGCGGTGCGGTCAAAGTGGTCGACTTCGCTGACGGCATCTTCCAGCCAGAAATAGCGGCCCATGAATGCCGGTGTCTGGTCGAACAGTTTGCGCACCGGCAACTTGGTGTCCAGTATCTTGGGCAGGTCGGCCAGCACCGATTGCCGCACGCGTTCCAGCGCCGGTTTAAAGCGCGCGGGCAGGTCTTTTGGTAGCGTGATGGTGATTTTGTCTGCATCGGTGGCAGCAGCCAGAGGATACTTTTTGCGCAGTGCGCCCACCATTTTCTCGAAGGCAACCCAGTCGGGCATTTCGGTGCGGCGGGCCAGCACTGCCAGCAGCGCCGTGCGGATGACGGCCTCCGCGTCCTTGCCGGCCTCTTCCAGTTCATCGGCTTCCAGACCCAGGGTCTGGGCCACCCAGATGGCGGCGTCCACCAGCAGGGCTGCCTGGCTGCGCTGGGCCAGTTCAACCTGGTACTCTGGCAAGCTGCGCAGCGACCACTTGGCCAGCAGCGGGATATGGTCGTCGGTAAAACCCTTGCCCTCATTCATGCCGAAATGGCTGTTCTGCGGCATTGCGATCAGCGCCTTCAACATGTCGGAGCCGCCCTTGGAGCGGGACAAAAAGGAGTTGTCGCGCAGGGACTCGGCGGCCAGGCGCAGGTCGCCACCGCTGCTGCTTTCCAGGTAGAGGCTGACGAGATTGACGATGCGCTCCCTGGCCTTTTCAAGCTCCGGGCACAAGAATTCTGTGCCGAAGTAACGGGCAATCTGCACCATGCCTTTGGGGGCATCCTGGCAGATGGCATCAAGCTTGGCCTGGTCAATGATGCCGTGCTGCACGCCGTAGGCCAGCGCTTTTTCGAAAAACGGACGCGCGTCGAATAGCGATACGGATTGCTGGGGCATTAAATCGCGGATTCCTCGTCGTCTTCGCGGGCGGCTGGCGTGGCCTTGCCACGGTCCGTGTCGCCGGTCTCGACCTTGCCGTCGTCTTCTTCGTACTCGGCTTCCGTTTCGTCGTCGCTGTCCAGGCCCAGATCATGGGCGCGCGCCTTGGCGCGCAGCACCAACACAGTCTCGGTGAACAGGTCGGGGCACTGGTGGCGCAGCAGCCAGGCCAGTTGCATCCAGTCCTGGTCGGTCACCTCGTCCAGCTCCAGCTTGGGTGGGGCATAGGCCAGGGAGAGCAGGGCGGTCTCGGACAACATTTCACCGTCGTCCTCGACCGAGTCAAAGGTTCCGGTGCGGGCAAAAGCTTCGATACGGCTCCATTTTTCGGAGAAGTAGTCGGCCAGTGCTTCACTGCCGCCTTCCAGCTCGCCGATGGCAGTCAGGAATTCAACCGGGTCCGCATCATCCCGAAAGATGACGGAGTTGACCATGCCACGCAAATGGGTGCGGGTCAGGTCCTTGTATTGTTTTTCAATGACCACCGCGCGGGCAAACATCTCGGGTGTCACCAGCAGGTTGATGACGGACTCCTTGGAGTTGTCATACTCGCGTATCACCGCCAGAATGTCCTTGGGCGGCAATTGCTCCAGCACGACCAGCAAGGCGCTGTCACCTTCGGCATCGGCCAGTTCCACCAGGGCCGATTCGGCGCCCACGATGTCGCCGGCGGCAATCAGGCTTTGGGTCTTTGCAATCAGGGCGAGGGTGTTCATGCCATCACTCCTTGCGGTCAAAGCCTTGCTCGACCATCCAGTCGGCACCGGCTTCTTCACGTATGCGGGCCTCTTTTTCGTCGGCGTCTTCCACGTCGTCGTGGTCGCCGTCACCGTCCTGTTCGTCGTCGTTGTCTTCTTCCTCGCCTTGGGCCGCTTGTGCATGCTCGGGCTTGCTGTACATGTATTCCAACGCGGCAGCAACGGTCAAAAACCATTCGCCTTGGGGCTGTTTGTGCAGTTGCTGGACCAGCGGCTGGGTCCAGGGCGCCATGTCAATGGCATGGGCCAGGCTATCCCACTCGGGCAGGGCATCGGAGTCGCGGCTCAGTACATCGTCCATGGCCGCCAGCGACGTGAAACGAAAGCCCTTGTGAAAAACCACGGCCACCATCTCGGGGCTGAGCTCCAGCATGTGGACCAGAAATTCCATTTCCTTGCGCCGTTGCGCCAGACGTTTGTCCAGGATACGGATGCCTTCCGAGTCAAATGTCAAGTCATCCAGTTCAGCAAAGTAGGCCGAGCGCAGGTTGCGAAAGTAGGGGGAAATGTTCATTCAGTGTTGGTCTAGATTGAGTCGGTTGAAGTAGTTCTGCCAAATTTCACGTGCGGTGTCGATAGGGCTGTCCAACAGGTTGCGTCGCCGGTTGTCGTCATAAGCCTGGCGTTTGCTGTCATCCGACAACACGTCGTAGGCCTCTTGTACGGACCGAAAACGCGCTGGTGCTCCAGGGTCGTCGTTGCGGTCCGGATGGTGAAGGGACGCCTGTTGGCGGAAGGCTTTCTTGATATCGGCCAGATTTGCCGAACTATTAAGCCCAAGGGTCGCGTAGTGGTCTTTCACCTTAGATGCCGCACCGTGCGGCATGGATGGCCTGCGAAGCTCTAACCAGCATGTACGACAACTCCAAAAAATGCGCGTCTGCTATTTTACCCAGTTATGGGTAAACACTACTGCCCCACCGCCTGTATGACCCTGATGTCTTCACAAACCGTGGGTTGAGACATGTTTTGGCATCAAATTTGCTAAGTGTGATTGCGACTGAGGGTCGTCTCCTGGCGAGGTTATTCGTCTGACCTCGCTTTATCCCCCAGCCTTCATTGGCTGGGGGATTTTTTCTTCTGCTTCTGCTTTTGTAAAGGCTTAAGCCTTTTTGTCCAACAACGCCCCGGTCATTTGGTTACTGGTCTTGAAAACCTGCAGGTTGGCCAAAAACGCGTTCTTTGCCTGGAGTTGCGCGACCATATCGGTCTCCAACGCCGCCCCTTCGATGCTGGATTGGGTCAGTGCGGTTGTAACGCCTCCTTCCCTCTGTTCGGTCTGGACGACTTCCTGTCGCTTAAATGCGCGGGTTTCGGTATTGGCAATATTGTGGGCAGACGTATCGAGGCGTGCCTGCGCTGCGTTCATGCCGGACAAAGAAATGGATGAAACCAAGGCCATGGTGTAAGTGTTGCGAAGTTATAGGCACACGATAGTCCATATTCGCCTTGGATACAAATGCGATAAAGGCTAGAGTGGGGCCGAGTCGCCAGTAAATCACTGCTGTCGGTGCAGTTCCAAGGAGCAAGCCCATGGTGCTTACCAATCTGCTGCGTGTTTTCGCAATCGTGGGGCTCGTAAATGCACCTGCTTTGGCCCAGCGTGCAACGTGCACCGCGAGCTACAACGCCACGACGGGTGCATTGTTGGTTGAAGCGGCGACGGTTGGTAGCTTCAAGTATGTGGCGAGGCTCTCATGGGTTGGTGGCGCTGCTATGGCGTTCAATCTGGACAGCGCGGCGGTGACAACTTCTGCGTGTTACGACCCCGCCACTTTTGACGGGAGCACCGTCAATATTCCGGCGGTGGGTGTGGGCAGCGACTATTACGCGGCGACTTTGGTGTTGAAGGCCGGCAGCAGCCCGCTGCAATTTGGCCAAATCACTAGCAGCAAAAATCCGCGGCTGGTGCCGGACCCCGGCATGCGCCTCACCCAGGCCAGCAATCCGTTTGCATCCGTCGACGGAAATGGCACAGCCTATCTGGGTTACCAAGACCGTAGCAGTGCCAACGTCACCAAGTTTCAGTCGGCCAGTGACGGCCTGAACTTCGCCAACCCGACGACGGTGACTTATGTGAACCGGTCGGTAGATTCCCGCAAAACATTGATGCCCGACGGCAGAACCTGGCGCCTGTACCAATTCGATTTAGTCGCGAAGGTGATGACCAGCTACAGCTCTACCGACGGCAATACGTTTACCGCTGACACGGGCATCCGCTACAGCCCGGCCGCTGGCGACAACAACACCTTGGGGGTCTACAACAGCTATGTAGCGAGCGACAACTCGTTGATCCTGATTTATGTGGGCGACCTGACGGGCAGGAACAATCTGCGCATGGCACGCTCAACCGACAACGGTTTGAGCTTTACCTACCTTAAAGGCAATGTTCTAGGAGACGACGACGCAGGCGGTGGGGGCAACACGTTTATCGACAACAAGACCCTGTTGCTAGCCGACGGTAGGCGCCGCATGGTGACGATGCGTGCCAATGAAATTCATGGCTTTATCAGCAACGATGGGCTCAGCTACGTGCGTGAACCCGGTGTGCGACTGAAGACTTCCGATTTCGCCAGTGTCGGCATCACCATCTACTCACTGAACGACCCGGTGATGGTGCGGACCCCGGACGGGAAATACCGGGTCTACGTGGCAGCTTCCACGTCGAATGTGGCCGATGAGGGGCCGGGCAATACCAACTGGGCGATTGTCAGTGCGCTGTGGAGCGACTGACGGAATGAAAAAGAGCCCCGCTATCAGAAAGACAGCGGGGCTCTTGATCGCTTTTTTACTGCGACGAATTACCAATACTTCAAAGGGCATCGTCAATCAAATACAGCTCGCTTGCCTTTCCGTTGAGGTCGTAATAGACCATAAGGATCAATCCGAACGTGGCCGATACTGGAGGCGCCTGGTAAATTTCCATTCTGTGCTGAACAGAGACGAATGTGTAGCCGAGAGACGAAAGCGCACTTTTGAGTTCAGCCTTTGTTGCCAGGAAGCCAACATATTGGTTTGGCGCTGAACTCATCATCAAGCCAGATTGTGACGACAGGTATGAGCGGATAACCGTTTGCGTGCTGGACTGAGCCCGCTCTCTGTCGCTGGTCGTTCCTTTTGCGGATGCAATCGCTGCGGCGACATCCTCCAGGTGGCCAGCATGCGCGAAAAATGAGGAAATCATCAATCCGATGATCAAAAATATCTTCTTCATAACCTTTTTTGTTCCTTTTGATTCGGTACTTCAAAGACATTTGAAATTAACACCGAAGTTAGTGGTGTTTTGCGCACCATTTCGGATTTTAACAATTAGCTACGTTTGAGTCATCACATATATGTGTGATGCGTATGCAGATTGATCATATTTTCATACGCTGTGGTATAGAGATAGGGACCTAGAACTCATCCTTGACAAACCACATCGCTGAACGCGCTAAAAGCCTTTAGGCGATTTGATCGCCTGCGTCTTTCAGCGTCCAATTCACATTCAGCGGGGTTTGTTGAATGGCAGGCGCCTGCCCACATCCGCACAAGTATTTTTCGTGCTTGGATCGATGCGGTTAAATGTCGCGGATTCAATTCCGCCAACGGCCACCCGAGCGGTTTCCGCGTTGCTCTTCGTTGTGTTTCAGGTAGCTGATATGCCGCCCCAGGCGGTCCAACTCCCGGTCGAGGCGCTCACGCTCCCAGTGGTTCAAATGCCCATCCGCGCGGGCCCGGTTTTCGTCGTGCAGCACGCGAGAAAACTCTCCCCTGAGGCGGTGCGCTTCCCCTCGGGTCAAGGCTCCAGAGCGTATGCCGTGAACACGGCAAAGCAAAATGTAAAAAAACGCGATATATACATGAGGGTTCTCCAGCAGATCAGTTGTTATTATTCAACGCCCCACAGCGTCATCAAAGCGACGCATTCACCCTTGGATTTGTAACCGAATGACACTGTATGTATCGGATCTGGATGGAACGCTGTTGGACCGCGATGGCAGGCTGTCGGATAGCAGCCGCGTGGGGCTGACCCGTTTGCTGGAACAAGGCCTGCTATTTACCGTAGCCAGCGCCCGCCATGTGTCGTCCATCCACAGCATTTTGGGCGACTTGCCATTGCGGCTGCCCGTCATCTCGGGTAATGGCGCCTACATCAGCGAGATGGCTAGCGGCCGCCATGAACTGGTGCGCACGATAGAACCGGCATTGGCGCAATCCATCTTCGCCGTGGTTCGTGCGCATGGCTTGACGCCATTTTTCTCGACCCATGGCGCCAACGGCGACTATTTGTTTTACCAATCGGCTTGCAACCTGGGGCAGCAGAGTTTTATTGAGGAGCGTATGCGCAATGACGATCCGAGGCTGCGCCAATCGGCACGCCTGCAAGACGAACTCAAGGATCCGGTAGTGACCTTCATGCTCATCGAGCGCGAGGCTCCTTTGCTGGCACTGCAGGCAGCGATACATGATGTGTGTGGCGATGGGGTGGAGACCCATGTGGCCGAAGACCTGTATTTTCCAGGTTGGCCCTGGCTCACCGTCCACGACAAACGCGCCACCAAGGACCAGGCCATCCTGACGCTGATGGAACGCTACAGCCTGGCTGAGCGTGAAATCGTCGTGTTTGGCGACCACGTCAACGACGTGTCCATGCTGCGCGCCGCCCACCGTGGGATCGCGATGGGTAACGCCATTGATGCGGTGAAGCGGGAGGCCCACACGGTTATTGGTTCACACCATGTGGACAGCGTGCTGGATTTCATCGAGCGTGATTGGCAAGGTTGACGGGCCCCGTCAACTGCTGGTGAGTATGCCGTCGTCCGGTTTGCGTATGCTGGACATGGCCAGTGTGGCCGTAGCCTGTGAAGAAACTCCGATAGACATGCCTGGCTTGGTTTGCCCATCGACGGCAAACTGCTGCATCGCGTCCACCAGTCCCGCCACAGATGCCCCCATGGAGCGCAAAGAGAGGTCCTGTATTGATGCTTGCGCGTCAAGGGCATTGCGGTCCGTGTTTCGCAGGGATGCCATGGCGTCCACCATGACGCCAACCTGCCAATGTTCGGTTGCCACCGTTGGGGCTGCGCTCGAGACGGCACTTTCGGTAGCAAACCAGACGTCCGCCATGTCATGGTCTACGCCGTCCGCGGTTGTATAGCTGGATGTGAGACCAATCAGGTTGCCGTTGTCCTGTTGGGTAGAAGATTGCGCCTGCAAATCAAGCTGGGTAATGTTCAGACTGGTCAGGCTATGCAATTCAGATGCTTTGCTGACCCCGTCCGCATCACCGTCAACCCATACCATGAGGTCTGCGAAGCCTGCGTCGGCCGCGCTCATGACGCCATCGCCGTTGCTGTCCAACTCGGCAAGCGCCATGTAGCCGTTCTCGGCCTTTTGTCCACTTGCCAGGGTCGTACCCTCACCAAACAACTCGCGGCCGCCGTTGATGGAGCCATCATGGTTTCTGTCCATGACCAGAAGGCCGTCGCCCCCTGCAACCCAACCCGTTTTCACCTCTCTGTCTACGCCAAAGATGTCGAATGTGACCCCGTCGTTTATGCTCGCAGTGGAAATGCCGTTGCCGTTCAGGTCCAGAATGATGGGCGTGCCATAGGTCAAGTGGGGCCGTTGGTCCGTCGTCAGCGCAGCATACTGATCGGAGGTGAAGGCGTCTATCTGGTCTGAGGTCAGAGCCGTTACTTGGTTCGTGGTCAGTGCAACTACTTGATCGGTTGTCAGGCCCGTTTGCACCTGGGTTGTCGTCAATACGGCAAGATCACGTGTTTCCAGCGCAGCCGTTCCATTGGTTGTCAGCGCGGCTACCTGCTCGGTTCTGAAAGACACCACCTGGTCTGTTCTGAGTGCTACGACCTGGTTCGTGGTCAGCGCCGCAATCTGGTCCGTCGTCAAGCCCTGGCTGACCTGATTGGTGGACAAGACCGCGATATGGGTGGTCGTCAAGGCGGCTACATCGCGTGTCTCCATGGCCGCCAGGTGATCCGTTGTCAGGCTTATGACCTGGCTGGTCTTGAGTGCGGCGATTTGGTCGGTCCGCAATGCGGCTACCTGGTCGGTTGTGAAGCCTTGGCTGATTTGTATCGTGCTCAGCGCGCCTATACCCGCAGTCGTCAAGGCCGCGACCTGGTCTGTTGTCAGGCCTTTGTTGACCTGGTCGGTCGACAACACCGCAATGCTGGCCGTCGTCAAAGCCGCTACATCGCGTGTTTCCAGTGCTGCCACTTGGTCCGTAGTCAGGGCAACAACTTGGCTAGTTTTGAGTGCTGCAACCTGATCAGTTCTCAATGCAGCGATCTGGTCTGTCGTTAGTCCCTTGCTGATCTGGTCAGTGGTCAATGCGCCAATACCAGCCGTGGTCAACGCAGCTACTTGGTCGGTGGTCAAGCCTTTACCGACCTGGTCGGTGGACAACGCGGCAATATTGGCAGTCGTCAGAGACGCTATGTCGCGGGTTTCCAGAGCCGCTACCTGGTCTGTTGTCAGGGCCGCTATCTGGTTGCTGCTGAGCGCAACAACCTGGTCAGTTCTCAGCGCTGCAATCTGGTCTGTGGTGAAGCCTTTGCGAATCTGGTCCGTGCTCAGCGCACCAATGCTTGCAGTCGTCAGTGCCGCTACATCGCGTGTTTCCAGCGACGCGATCTGGTCGGTGCTAAAGCTCACAACCTGGCTGGTCTTGAGTGCCGCGATCTGGTCGGTTCTGAGCGCCGCGATTTGATCGGTTGTCAAACCCTTGCTGATCTGGTCCGTGCTTAGCGCGGCAATACCGGCGGTCGTCAGTGCCGCGACCTGGTCTGTGGTGAATCCTTTGCTGACCTGGTCAGTAGACAACACGGCAATATTGGCCGTGGTCAAAGCAGCAATGTCCCGTGTCTCCAGGGCTGTCACCTGGTCTGTGGTCAGCGCCAAAACTTGGTTAGTTTTGAGTGTCGCCACCTGATCAGTTCTCAACGCAGCAATTTGGTCGGTAGTCAAGCCCTTGCTGATCTGATCCGTGCTCAGAGCGCCAATGCCCGCTGTGGTCAATGCTGCCACTTGGTCAGTAGTCAGCCCTTTGCTGATTTGGTCGGTGGACAATATCGCGATATTGGCGGTCGTTAAAGCCGCGATATCGCGTGTTTCCAATGCCGCGACTTGGTCTGTTGTCAGTGCGGCGATCTGGTCAGACTTCAGCGCGGCAACTTGATCGGTCCTTAGCGCCGCGACTTGGTCTGTCGTCAGACCCTTGCTGATCTGGTCTGTAACCAGTGTCGCAATGTTTGCCGTGGTCAACGCGGCGATATCGCGGGTTTCCATCGCCGCGATCTGATCGGTCGTCAAACTAGCGATTTGGCTAGTTTTGAGTGCTGCGACCTGGTCGGTTCTGAGTGCGGCGACTTGGTCGGTTGTCAAACCTTTGCTGATCTGGTCACTGCTGAGCGCTACCACGCCAGCGGTCGTCAAAGCGCCGACCTGATCGGTGGTCAGACCTTTGCTGATTTGGTCGGTGGACAACATTGCCACATTGGCTGTTGTCAGGGCAGCAATATCACGTGTTTCCAGCGCGGCGACCTGATCCGTCGTCAGGGCCACTATTTGGTTGGACTTGAGCGCGGCGACCTGATCCGTGCGCAGGGCGGCCATCTGGTCAGTCGTCAAGCCTTTGCCAATCTGATCCGTACTCAGCGCGACCACGCCTGCGGTGGTCAGCGCTGCAACCTGGTCTGTCGTCAAACCCTTGCTGATTTGGGTGGTCGTCAACACTGCAACATTGGCAGTCGTCAAGGCAGCTACGTCGCGGGTTTCCAAGGCTGCGACTTGATCGGTTGTCAAGGCCGCTACCTGATTGGATTTAAGCGCAGCAACTTGATCGGTTCGCAGAGCCGTGATTTGATCAGTCGTCAATCCTTTGCTGATTTGTTCCGTACTGAGCGTGGTAAGGCCTGCTGTTGTCAATGCCGCTACGTCACGGGTTTCCATGGCGCCAAGCTGATCGGTCGTCAAGGCTGCCAGCTGAATGGTTTTGAGTGCCGCTACCTGATCAGTCCGCAGTG
Organism: Pseudomonadota bacterium; assembly: GCA_040384785.1. Taxonomy (GTDB): domain Bacteria; phylum Pseudomonadota; class Gammaproteobacteria; order Burkholderiales; family Burkholderiaceae_C; genus Allorhodoferax. The sequence continues at coordinate 24,386 of JAZKIR010000030.1, read as the reverse complement.
CGGCAATCTGGTCGGTCGTCAGGCCTTTGCCGATCTGGTCCGTGCTGAGTGTGCCAACACCAGCGGTCGTCAACGCTGCGATTTGGTCGGTAGTCAGGCCTTTGTTGACCTGGTCGGTCGACAGTGCTGCGATTTGCGCTGTTGTGAGTGCCGCCACATCGCGGGTCTCAAGGGCCGCGATCTGATCGGTTGTCAGGCTGGTAACCTGGTGGGTCTTCAGGGCCGCTACCTGATCGCTCCGCATGGAGGCGATATGGTCAGTTGTGAAGCCCTTGGCAAGCTGGTCGGTGCTCAACGCGGCTATGCTTGCTGTCGTCATCGCCGCTATCTGGTCCGTGGTCAGACCCTTGCTGATCTGCTCCGTCGACAGCACCGCAACATTGGCCGTAGTCAGGACCGCCACGTCACGTGTCTCCAGTGCGGCGATCTGGTCTGTACTCAGCGCCGCTATCTGGTAGGACTTGAGTGCCGCGACCTGATCAGTCCGCAAGGCCGCTATCTGATCGGTCGTAAGACCTTTGCTAATCTGGGTTGTGGTCAGCACACCGATGCTGGTGGTGGTCAGTGCGGCGACATCGCGCGTTTCGAGCGCAGCGACCTGATCGCTTGTCATTGCAGCCACCTGGCTGCTCTTCAGCGCAGCGAACTGATCGGTCCTCAACGCGGCTATCTGATCAGTTGTCAGACCCTTGCTGAACTGGTCCGTTGTCAAGGCAGCTATGCCAGCCGTCGTTAATGCCGCCACCTGGTCAGTTGTTAGACCTTTACTAATTTGATCTGTAGAGAGCACAGAAATATTTGTTGTCGTTATGGCGGCGATATCGCGTGTTTCCATCGCCGCTACTTGATCCGTCGTCAAGGCTGCTACCTGGTGGGTCTTGAATGCTGCCACCTGATCTGTTCTCAGGGCCTCGATCTGATCCGTTGTCAATCCTTTGCTGATCTGCTCCGTGTTCAATGCGCTAATGCCAGCGGTGGTCAATGCCGCGACCTGGCCGGTTGTGAGTCCCATGCCTACCTGGTTGGTCGATAGCGCAGAGATATTGGCCGTTGTCATGGCAGCAATATCGCGCGTTTCCAATGCCGCTACCTGATCGGTTGTCAGGGTCGTCACCTGGCTGGACTTGAGAGCCGCTACCTGGTCGGTTCGCAGGGCGGCTATCTGATCGGTCGTCAGACCCTTGCTGACTTGGTCGGTCGATAGCACAGCCATGTTGGTGGTCGTCATGGCGGCAATGTCACGCGTCTCAAGCGCAGCGACCTGGTCCGTTGTCAGTGCCAGCACTTGGCCGGATTTGAGTGCCGCGATCTGGTCGGTTCTTAGTGCGGCTACCTGGTCAGTCGTCAATGCGACCAAGCCGGTAGTTGTCAAAGCATTCACGCCCACTGTCGTGAATGCAGCCACCTGAGCAGTGGTCAGGCCATAGCTGATTTGATCCGTACTCAAGGCCACTATATTGGCAGTTGCCAGCGCAGCTATATCGCGTGTTTCCAGCGCCGCTATTTGGTCCGTTGACAGCGCTCCCATCTGGTTTGTCGAAAGGGCCGCAACCTGATCCGTTCTCATGGCGGCGATCTGGTCTGTCGTCAGACCCTTGCTGATTTGGATCGTGCTCAATGCACTGATATGTGCGGTCGTCAAAGCGGCGATGTCACGGGTCTCCATCGCCGCCACCTGATCGGTTGTCAGTGCCGCTACCTGGCTGGTCTTGAGAGCCGCTACCTGGTCCGTCCGCAGCGCGGCGATCTGGTCCGTCGTCAAGCCTTTGCTGATCTGGTCAGTACTCAGCGCATTGATGCCGGCAGTCGTGAATGCCGCCACCTGGTCCAAGCCCAAACCTTTGCTGATCTGGTTTGTGCTGAGTGCGCTGACGTTTGCCGTTGTCATTGCGGCAACGTCACGCGTTTCAAGTGCTGCCAGCTGATCGGTCGTCAAAGACATGACCTGGTTCGTCTTCAGTGCCACCACCTGATCGGTTCGCAATGCGGCGACCTGGTCGGTGCTCAGGCCCGCGCTGATCTGGTCCGTGCTGAGCGCGGCAATACTTGCCGTTGTCAGCGCCGCAATTTGGAACGTCGTCAGGCCTTGGTTGATCTGGTTGGTACTCAGCGCTCCAATGGCGGCCGTGGTCATCGCCGCCACATCGCGTGTCTCCAGAGCCGCCACCTGGTCCGTTGTCAGGGCCACAATTTGTGCCGTCTTGAGCGCCACAACCTGGTCTGTGCGCAGAGCCACGATCTGGTCGGTTGTCAAACCTTTGCTGATTTGGTTGGTGCTCAATGCGCCAACGCTGGTGGTCGTCAGTGCAGCTACATCACGGGTTTCCAGGGCCGCAATCTGGTCGGTCGTCAGCGCAGTTACCTGATTGGTGGACAACGCCGCCACCTGATCTGTCCTCAATGCTTCGATTTGTTCGGTGGTCAATCCCTTGCTGATCTGGTCCGTGCTGAGTGCGGCAATGTTTGCTGTTGTCAGTGCTGCGATCTGCGCTGTGGTAAGACCCTTGCTGATCTGGTCGGTGCTGAGCCCTGCCATCGCCGAAGAGGCGAGGGCGGCTACATCGCGTGTTTCCAATGCCGCAAACTGGTCTGTCGTCAGGGCAGCGACCTGGTTGGATTTGAGGGCGGCGATTTGGTCGGTTCTTAGCGCGGCGATCTGATCCGTCGTCAAAATCGCCAGGCCGGCCGTCATCAACGCCGCGATTCCGGCCGTCGTCATTGCAGCAATCTGAGCCGTGGTCAGGCCTTTGCTGATCTGGTCGGTAGACAAGGCGGCAATGCTTGCAGTTGTCAATGCGGCCACATCGCGTGTTTCGAGTGCCGCAACCTGGTCACTGGTCAAAGCCGCTATCTGGCCGGTCCTGAGTGCGGCAACCTGATCCGTCCGCAGGGCGGCTATCTGGTCGGTTGTCAAACCCTTGCTGATCTGGTCACTGCTCAGTGCACCGATGCCTGCCGTGGTTAACGCAGCGACATCACGGGTCTCCAGTGCCGCCACCTGGTCAGTTGTGAAGGCCATTATTTGACTGGTTTTGAGCGCTGCGACCTGATCGGTCCGCAAGGCCGCTACCTGGTCCGTTGTCAGACCTTTGCTGATCTGGTCGGTGCTCAATACCCCAACGTTTACCGTTGTTAAAGCAGCGATTTGTGCGGTGGTCAGGCCTTTGCCGATCTGGTCGGTGTTCAGTGCGCCCATGCCCACAGAGGTCAACGCCGCCACATCGCGTGTCTCCAATGCCGTCACTTGGTCCGTTGTCAGTGCAGCTAACTGGTTGGTCTTCAGTGCTGCAATTTGATCCGTCCGCAAGGCAACGATCTGGTCCGTCGTCCATCCTTTGCTGACTTGGTCAGTACTCAAGGCACCTGTGCCCGCCGTTGTCAACGCAGCTACGTCGCGTGTTTCCATCGCGGCGATCTGGTTGGTCGTTAGCGCCACGATCTGATTCGTGGACAGAGCAGCGACTTGGTCGGTTCTAAGGGCAGCGATATGGTCCGTCGTCAGACCTTTGCTGATCTGGTCGGTATTTAGTGCGCCAATATTTGCAGTCGTCAGTGCCACAACTTGTGCCGTGGTCATGCCCTTGCTGATCTGGTCCGTGCCCAGAGCAACAATGGCAACCGAGGTCAGCGCGGCTACGTCGCGCGTCTCCAGGGCCGTGATCTGGTCGGTCGTCAAGGCTGCGACCTGGCTGGATTTGAGCGCCGCAATCTGGTCTGTTCTCAGTGCCACGATCTGGTCAGTGGTGAAACCCTTGCTGACCTGGTCTGTGCTGAGTGCGCCAATATTGGCTGTTGTTAACGCAGCTACGTCGCGCGTCTCCAGTGATGCGACTTGGTCTGTTGTCAGGGCGGCGACTTGGCTGGATTTGAGTGCAGCCACTTGGTCCGTCCTGAGCGCTGCAATCTGGTCAGTGGTGAAACCCTTGCTGATCTGGTCCGTGCTGAGCGCAGCAATGTGTGACGTTGTCAGTGCCGCGATCTGGGAGGAGATCAGACCTTTGCTAATTTGGTTGGTAGACAGTACAGAAACATTGACCGTCGTCAACGCGGCGATGTCGCGGGTTTCCAATGCAGCCACCTGGTCTGTCGTCAGCGCGGCAAGCTGAGCAGTCTTCAATGCCGCAATTTGGTCGGTCCGCAGTGCAACGATTTGATCGGTCGTCAGGCCTCGGCTGATCTGGTCGGTGCTCAGAGCACCCATGTTTGCGGTGGTCAGGGCCGCGACCTGCGCGGTCGTCAAGCCTCTGCTGATCTGGTCGGTGGACAAGGCAGCAATGCTTGCTGTCGTCAACGCGGCCACATCGCGCGTTTCCAGCGCAGCCACTTGGTCTGTTGACAGGGCCGCGACCTGGCCCGTCTTCAGTGCCGCGACTTGGTCGGTCCGCAGCGCAATAATTTGATTGGTCGTCAGGCCTTGGCTGACCTGATCGGTGCTGAGTGCCCTTATGCCGTTCGTCGTCAGAGCAGCGATATCCCGAGTCTCCAGGGTCGCTATCTGCCTTGAAGTCAGCGCCACGACCTGGTTAGTGGTCAAAGCCGCAACCTGGTCACTGCGCAGCGCCACGACTTGGTCAGTGGTCAACCCCTTGCTGATCTGGTCCGTGCTGAATGCGGAAATGTTTGCCGTTGTCAGTGCTGCAATCTGTGACGTGGTCAGGCCCTTGCTGATCTGATCGGTACTCAGCGCGGCAATGGCAGTTGATGTCAACGCCGCCACGTCGCGTGTCTCTAGCGCGTTTAGCTGGTCGGTCGTGAGAGCAGCAACCTGGCTTGTTTTGAGTGCGGCGATTTGATCGGTACGCAGGGCTACGATCTGCTCGGTCGTCAAACCTTTGCTGATCTGGTCGGTGCTGAGTGCTGCAATACCGATCGTCGTTAGCGCAGCGATATCGCGTGTTTCCATTGCCGCCACCTGATCGGTGGTCAAAGCGGCGATTTGGCTGGTCTTCAATCCCGCGACATGGTCGGTTCGCAAGGCCGCTACCTGGTCGGTCGTCAAACCCTTGCTGATCTGGTCGGTGCTGAGCGCTGTGATACCTGCGGTTGTTAGTGCAGCGACCTGAATGGTGGTCAAACCTTTGCTGATCTGGTAGGTCGACAACACGGCAACATTGGCCGTCGCCATAGCGGCAACATCGCGCGTTTCTAGCGCGGCTACCTGGTTTGTGGTCAGTGCTTCAACCTGCGCTGTCTTTAACGCGGCAATCTGGTCGGTTCGCAGGGCTACGATCTGATCGGTTGTTAATCCCTTGCTGACTTGGTCTGTGCTCAACACACCGATGTTTACCGTGGTCAGTGCTGCGATTTGTGCGGTGGTCAAACCTTTGTTGATCTGGTCGGTCGACAACACAGCAACATGGGCTGTCGTGAGCGCGGCCACGTCGCGTGTCTCCAGCGCGGCCACTTGGTTTGTCGTCAACGCCGCTATCTGGGCAGACTTTAGCGCTGCCACTTGATCCGTTCGCAATGCCACGACTTGGTTAGTGGTCAGGCCTTTACCGATCTGCTCCGTGCTGAGTGCAGCAGTGCCTGCCGTCGTCAGTGCTGCGATGTCGCGGGTCTCCAGTGCAGTAACTTGGTTGGTCGTTAGCGCCAGAACCTGGTTCGTGGACAAGGCCGCTACCTGATCAGTCCTCAAGGCGGCGACCTGGTCCGTGGTCAACCCTTTGCTGATCTGGTCTGTGCTCAGAGCGGCGACGCTGGCCGTCGTCAGCGCCGCGATCTGGGCCGTGGTCAAGCCCTTGCTGATCTGGTCGGTGCTCAGTGCACCAATGCCCACCGAGGTCAGCGCCGCTATATCGCGGGTCTCCAGCGCGGCCATCTGGCTGCTCGTCAAAGCCAATACCTGGTGGGACTTGAGCGCTGCGATCTGGTCGGTTCGCAATGCGATCACTTGGTCGGTCGTCAACCCTTTGCTGATCTGGTCTGTGCTCAGGGCGCCAATGCTGGTCGTAGTTAGCGCTGCAACCTGGGCCGTGGTCAGACCCTTGGACATTTGGTCAGTCGACAGTGCTGCAATATTGGCCGTGGTCAACACCGCGATATCGCGTGTCGCCATGGCTGCCACTTGATTTGTGGTCAGCGCAGCGATCTGGTTCGTTGTCAAGGCTACCGCCTGATCGGTCCTCAGTGCCGCGACTTGGCTAGTCGTCAATCCTCCGCTGATCTGGTCTGTGCTCAGGGCAGCAATATTCGCGGTGGTTAGCGCCGCTATGTCACGGGTTTCGAATGCAGCGACCTGGTTGGACGTTATTGCCACCACTTGATTGCTGGACAGGGCCGCGACCTGATCGGTGCGCAGCGCAGCAATGTGGTCTGTTGTGAAACCCTTGCTGATCTGATCCGTGCTCAGGGCAGCTATGCTTGCCGTCGTCAGTGCAGCGACTTGGACGGTGGTCAAGCCTTTGCTGATTTGATCGGTCGACAATGCCGCAACATTGGCTGTAGTCATTGCGAACACGTTACGTGTTTCCAACACAGCCACCTGGTCCGTCGTTAGCGCCGCGATCTGGCTGGACTTGAGCGCAGCGATCTGGTCGGTCCGCAGGGCAACGATCTGTTCGGTCGTCAAGCCTTTTGCGATCTGGTCAGTGCTGAGGGCACCAATGCCCAGGGCGGTCATTGCCGCGACTTGGACCGTGGTCAGGCCCTTGCCAATCTGATCGGTGGACAGCGCGGCAATACTGGCGGTCGTCAGTACGGCAATATCACGTGTCGCTATCGCGGCTACTTGGTTGGTCGTCAGCGATGACACCTGATTGGTGGTGAGCGCGACGGCCTGATCGGTTCTCAGTGCAGCAATTTGGCCAGTCGTTAATCCCTTGCTGATCTGTTCCGTGCTCAGGGCTCCGATATCTGCTGTGGTCAGTGCGGCAACATCACGGGTTTCCAGCGCAGCTATCTGGTTGGTTGTCAGAGCAGCAATCTGGTTCGTGGACAAGGCAGCAACCTGGTCGGTCCGTAGGGCAACGATGTGGTCTGTTGTGAAACCCTTGCTGATCTGGTCTGTACTCAGGGCCGCAATGCTCGCAGTGGTCAGTGCCGCGACCTGGGCCGTGGTCAGGCCCTTGTTGATCTGGTCGGTGCTCAATGCAGCAACGCCGGTGGACGTTTGCACTGCGACGTCGCGGGTTTCTAGCGCCGCGACCTGGTTTGTGGTCAGGGCAGCGACCTGGGTGGTTCTGAGTGCAACCACTTGGTCAGTCCGTAGCGCAACCACTTGGTCCGTTGTGAACCCTTTACTGATCTGGTCGGTGCTCAGGGCCGCAGTATTCGTTGTCGTTAATGCTGCGACCTGCGCCGTGGTCAATCCCTTGTTGATCTGGTCGGTGCTCAGGACTGCAACGCTCGCCGTCGTCAAAACGGCTACATCGCGTGTCTCCAATGCGGCGACCTGGCTCGTTGTCAGGGCTGCCACCTGGCCGGTGTTGAGGGCGGCTACATGGTCGGTCCGTAGCGCGACAACCTGCTCAGTCGTCAAACCCTTGCTGACCTGGTCCGTGTTCAGGGCGGCAACACTGGTGGTTGTCAAAGCAGCAATATCGCGTGTCTCAAGCGCCGAAACCTGGTTGGTGTTGAGCGCGGCTACCTGGTTGGTTGTCAGGCCCGCAGCCTGATCGGTCCTCAGTGCCACCAGCTGATCCGTCGTCAACGCAGCAACGCTAGCGGTGGTCAACGCCGCAAAGCCCGTGGTTGTGATGGCCGCAACCTGGGATGTGCTCAGGCCTTTGCTGACCTGGTCGGTGCTTAGCGCACCCACGCTGGTTGTTGTCAGTGACGCAATAGCGCGTGTCGTCAGTGACGCAATCTGGTCGATTGTCAGCGCGGCGACTTGGCCAGTTTTAAGTGCGGCGACCTGATCTGTCCTCAATGCCGCTATTTGGTTGGTGGTCAGGCCCAGGCTCACCTGTTCAATCGACAACACGACAATACCTGCCGTTGTCAAAGCCGCCACATCGCGCGTCTCAAGCGCCGCGACCTGGGTCGTAGTCAAGGCCACCACCTGGGTCGTCGTCAGGGACGCCGTCTGATCGGTCCTTAACGCAACCACTTGGTCGGTTGTCAGGCCTTTACTGATCTGGTCGGTGCTGAGCGCGCCGATATTCGCCGTCGTCAGAGCCGCTACATCGAGTGTTTCCAGTGCGGCGACCTGGTTGGTCGTCAGGGCCATGACCTGATTGCTTGCGAGCGCCGCGACCTGATCGGTTCTCAGGGCAACGATCTGGTCTGTCGTTAGGCCTTTGCTGATCTGGGTCGTGCTTAGCGCGCGGATGCTTGCCGTCGATAAGGCGGCGGCGTCGCGCGTTTCCAACGCCGCCACTTGGTTGGTTGCCAGGGCTACGACCTGGCTGCTTGTCAGCGCTGCCGCTTGGTCGGTTCGCAGCGCAACAATCTGGTCGGTCGACAGGGCCGCAATGCTGGTCGTGACGAATGCCGCGACAAAAATGGGGCGCAAGGATGCTATTTGGGTCGTAGTAAGCGCGCTGATCTGGCCGGTCGTGAGCAAGGCGTAGTCCGCCGTCGTCAGGCGGTCGAGTTGGCTTGTCGTCAGGACGGCAATATCGTCAGTTCTCATTCCCACAAAGGGGGAGGCCATGGCAATCACTCCAGAAGCTAGCTGCGCTTAAAAATACTGACGGTATCGCTTGCAGCTACCCAGTATGCAGTAACTATCTGCAAACGCGATGGGCTCTTTTTTTGTACGGGTCATGGCCTGATGCGCCGTCAGAACTGACTTCGATTGGAAGTGTCTATGAAAAAAGCCTTTGCGATTGCTCGCAAAGGCTGGCTTTACCGGGGTTTATCGAGGACCAGGTCGTTAGCGCGTTGCTTGACGTAAACGTTTGCTGCGACCAAATGGCGGCATCGCACAGGAATTCCGGCTTACGGCTTTGCCGCTGTATGTGGGCAATCTTCCCACGCACGCACATTGCATCCACAGTGCGGCACGGTCGGCGTCGATGTGGTGACGACGCCGGCGGACCGCCTTATAGGCGTCTTCTCAGAGGACTTGCCCGACGATGCAGTGTGTTCAACCGCTTCGTCAGTGGCAGCTTCCAAATTGGGGATCCAGCGCAAGAAGGGCGTGAGGTCCGGTACATCGACGATGTACCAGAGCTTTTTAGCGGAGTCCCAGCGAGCTCCCAGTGCCTTTGCGGCATCCTTCTCGGCGAAGGGTGTTACCAAGTTGATTCTCATCCTGCAGATTATCACGGCGTCTGGATTTATGCCCGGGTCCCGGGTACCATACAAATCACCATGGGGTGAGTTCTTTTATGTCAGCCCCATGGAGTAAGTGATACTCCGACAATCCGTGTCAATTCATACTTCCAAAAAGGGATTTCCAATGGGCGTGCAGTTGCTTCAAGATCTTTATCTGTTCAAGGACCTATTGCCTGAGGAGCTTGCGGTTCTCAGCGCGCTGGCTAAGGTTAGGACTTACAACAAGGATGAAAATATCTTCAATGCGGGAGAGCCGGCGCACTCACTGTTTGTGATTCGTCACGGCACGGTGAATATCCGTTTCGCAGGCAAGGATGCCGAAGTTGAAGTCGCCCGACTGGGGACGGGCGCTCACTTTGGCGAGATGTCCTTTGTTGATGGTCAGCCGCGCTCCGCTACGGCCATCGCGCTGGAACGTTCCGAGTTGCTGGAAATCGGATTCGACGCGTTACGCGCACACTTCGAAAAAGTTCCGGCTACCGGAATGAAGTTCTACCGCTCTCTGTCGCATTTTCTGGCCGGGAGATTGCGCATCACGACAACGGATTTGTCGTTCTCGCGGGAAAAAAACATCCGCCATTTCTAGTTCTCCGTGGACAGCCCCCAAGAATGATGGCCCCGCCATTCATTCTTGCCGGGGCTTTTCATTTCTTGCGGCTTCTCAACCTGGGCTTTGACCGGAGGTGGTCAGGCCTTTTTTTTCGCCTTCACTGGCGCAGCAGGGGTGCTGCTGGCGGCTTCAGGGGCGGCATCCGAGCCGGCCCTTAGCACTTCTTCAAACTCAGCCAACTCTTGGGTTATGGATGCGTATTTCTTGGACTTGGCCTTGTTGTCGATCCATTGGAGTGACGCAGTTTCCAGGTCTTCCTTGAAATGAGCGAAGGCAGAGTCTTTAATGGCTTGGTTTGCCGACTCCGAGGACCACAGTTCAATCAGATCTGACAGGCCGTTGTCAAAATCATCGAAGGTCTCAAGGGGTATCCATTGGCCGCTTTTATCAAACATTTTTTCTCTCCATAGTTGCATGCACCGAACCCTTGCTGAATCGGTATCAGGCCTAAAACAATCAGCTTACAACAGGTAGCGCAATACCATCGGCCACGCCCAGTGCCCATTGTTGCCAATCCTCTGCGTGGTTTCTGGTGATGTCAGTCGCATGGACAGAGAGGTTACCCATGGTCGCAGCGACCATGCCCCGGATGTGCTCTGCGATGTGACACTCAGCGGCGCCGTTACGTAATGCGGCAATCTGCTTAGTGCTTTCTTCCTTGGTCTCAGGCATTGTGGCGCGTTGCGCTGCGTTGGCTTCGTCGTGCATGGGTGGCCCTCAGTATTGCGGTGGATGGGTTATCGTTGGCAACCCAATGAAAGAAAGGTCCGGAAAATAAAAAACCCACCATCTTTCGACGGCGGGTTCTTAAATTTTGGCTCCTCGACCTGGGCTCGAACCAGGGACCTACGGATTAACAGTCCGGCGCTCTACCAACTGAGCTATCGAGGAATTGAGCCTCAAATTATAGCGTGGAAATTTTGAGTTTTACAAGAGCCGCGAAGATTTTTGAAAAATCTTCGCGATGCATCCACTCAATCAAAAACCGGCGACTCCACGCCCAGCACCTTGTGCAGCTTTGGACTGGTCGTCGTGTACTGCAGCATCACCCTCTTGTCGGGGAAGATGAAAGGCATTGCACCAAAGGCGGCCAGCACACATTCGTGGAAACCGCAGACGATGAGTTTCTTCTTGCCGGGGTAAGTGTTGATGTCGCCCACCGCAAAGATACCGGGCACATTGGTGGAAAAGGATTCGGTGTTTACGCTGAGTTGCTTGCGCTCAATGTCCAGTCCCCAGTTGGTTATCGGTCCCAGCTTGGGTGACAGGCCAAAGAACACCAGCAGTGTGTCCAGTGGCACGAGACGGGTCAGGCCGTCAGGGCCGGTGACCTTGAGTTCGCGCAGGCGTCCTTCGGACTCTTCATAACCGGTGACCTGCCCGACCATAAACTGCATCTGCAACGCATCACACAGGGCGCGCATTTTGGTGACCGTGGCTGGCGTGGCATTAAAGCCGTCGCGGCGATGGATCAGGATGACGCTTTTGGCCTTGTGCGGGTTGCCGTCAGCATTGCCTGCGCAAAAATGCATTGCCCAGTCCAGCGCAGAATCGCCGCCGCCCACAATGACGATGTCCTTGCCAGCATAGTCGGCGGGATTTTTGACGTGGTAGGCCAGTTGGCCACTAACTTCAAATTGCTCCACACCCTCGACCTTCAGCGTGCGGGGTTGGAAAGCCCCCACGCCGGCCGCAATAAAGAGGGTCTTGGTGAGAAAGCGCGTGCCCTTGTTGGTTTCCACCAAAAAACGCTCGTCCGCTTGTTTTTCGACGGTGCTGACTTCTTGCCCGTAGTGGAAGTTGGCGCCAAAGGGAGCGATTTGGTTCAGCAGTTTGTCCGTCAACTCGCGGCCGGTACACACCGGTACTGCGGGGATGTCGTAAATCGGCTTGTCGGGGTAAAGCTCCACACATTGGCCGCCGGGGTAGGGCAGGGAATCGATGACGTGGGCTTTGACTTCGAGCAGTCCCAGTTCGAACACCTGGAACAAGCCCACCGGACCTGCGCCTACGATGACGGCATCGGTCTCTATGGTCACGGTGTGCGCTTTTGTAGATTAGCGGATCAGGAACGGCAGCTTGCCGGTCTTGTCTTTCCATTCCTCGGCTTCTTCCAAGGGCGTCTTGCGCTTGGTGATGCTCTTCCAGCTGGGCAACTTGGCCAACTCGGCGTTGAGTGCCGTCATGTGGCGCTGGTCGGCAGGCACGTCTTCTTCGGCATAGATGGCATTGACCGGGCACTCGGGGATACAAACCGCGCAGTCGATGCATTCATCGGGGTCGATGGTCAGGAAGTTCGGGCCTTCGCGGAAGCAATCCACGGGGCAAACGTCGACGCAATCGGTGTACTTGCACTTGATGCAGGCTTCGGTGACGGTATGGGTCATTTTGGTTTCTAGTGCGAGAAGAGATTTATCAAAGCTCTTGATTTTATTGGCTTTTGGCACCCAGGCCTGTCACCGGGGTTCGCCGCAGGGTCATTGGTGCGTTGTTTGCCGCTAATCGGTTGAGGACAGAGCTGAAGATCTGTCCCTCAAGCTTATGGGTTTAACAACAATGCGCCCGAGGTCTTGTGGCTGGCGGTATCGACCAGGATCAATGCCCCAAGGATGCGGGACTGGTTGTAGGGCAGCGCGGCAATGGGTTCTTGCAAACTGAGCTCAATGTGGCCAATGGCGTTAGGCTCGATCTGCGTCGCATCATGCTCTTGCAGCGTGTTGATGTCCAGGCTGTGGACGATGCGTTTGACCTTGGCCTTGATCCAGCGGTGGCCATGCAGCGCCCAGTAGACACGGCCAGCAACCAGAGGCTCATCGTCCATCCAGGCGACGGTGGCCTTGATCTCGCGTGTGGTTTCAAAGTGGCTAGGTGCATCGTTGGAGGCCAGCAGCCAGTCGCCGCGGGACACGTCCACTTCGCGGTCCAGCACAATGCCAGCGCCGTGGCCCGCACCCACATTCTTGGGTGTGCGTGCATGATCCAGCACTTGGGCCACCTTGGCAGTTTGGCCGCTGGGCAGAATGGAAATAGTGTCACCGGGCTGCACACAACCAGTAGCCACACGGCCCCAGAACACGCGGCGGCCCTGGCTGGTGTCGCTGGACGCAGAAAACTTTTCTACCCACTGCACCGGGAAGGCAAACGGCACGTCGGTTTCAGCGGCGGTAACCGGCAATTGCTCCAACAAGCTCAGCAAGCTAGGGCCGGTGTAGCCGCACCAGTTGGGCGTGGCCTGGACCACGTTATCACCCTTCAAGGCAGAGATCGGCACGATGGCGGTAACGGCGATGCCAGCGTGCGTGGCAAACGTCTGCAGCGCTTCGCTGATCTTGGCAAAGGCTTGGGCAGCATTGCCTGCGGTCTCGGGCTTGTCGGCGCTTTCCAGCGCGTCCAGCTTGTTGACGGCAAACACGATGCTGGGCACACGCAGCAGGTTGACCAACAGCGAATGACGGCGCGTCTGCGGCAGCAGCTCCAACGCGCCAGCGTCTTGCCATTTCAGCTTGGTGGCATCGACCAGCACCACGGCGGCGTGCGCACTGCTGGCGGCGGTGACCATGTTGCGGGTGTATTGCACGTGGCCGGGCGCGTCGCCAATGATGAACTTGCGGGTGGGGGTTGCGAAATAGCGGTAGGCCACGTCGATGGTGATGCCCTGCTCGCGCTCGGCGGAAAGGCCATCCGTGAACAAGGCCAGGTCGGCCTCGCCGCTTTTCGACACGTTGGCCAACTGGTCCAACATCACGGAGCGGCTGTCCACCAGCAGGCGGCCAATCAGTGTGCTCTTGCCATCATCAACACTGCCGCAGGTGATGAAGCGCAAGGCGCTTTGCGTATCGACGCTTGAGTCATTCTGGCCGCTAGCCCTCGTGGAACTTGAGGGTGTAGCTATCGAATCTATAGTGGTTGTCATTTCAAATATCCTATGCAAACTGCGTGCCTTAACTCAGGGATACCGCGGAACCGGCTTTGCCGGGCCGCTGGTATCGCCCCCTGCAAGGGGAAGGCGGCAAAGCCGCTTCGGGGGTGTTCAAAAATACCCGTCTTTCTTGCGCTTTTCCATAGAAGCTTCAGAGGTTTTGTCGTCCATGCGGGTGGCGCCGCGTTCGCTGACGTCGGCTGCCAACGTCTCGACCACGATGTCGGCCGCAGTAGCGGCCAGGCTTTCCACCGGGCAGGTGCAGGTGATGTCGCCCACGGTGCGGAAGCGCACGTCGCGGCTTTCAATCTTCTCGCCGTCCTTGGCGGGGGTCAGGTCCGTCACCGGCACCAGCAGGCCCTTGCGCTCGACCACATCCCGCTTGTGCGTGTAGTACAGCGAAGGTAGGGCAATCTGTTCGCGCTCGATGTACTGCCACACGTCCAGTTCTGTCCAGTTGCTGATGGGGAACACACGGAAGTGTTCGCCGGGTTGCAGGCGGGTGTTGAACAGTGTCCACAACTCGGGGCGCTGGGCCTTGGGCTGCCACTGGCCAAAGCTGTCGCGGTGGCTGAAGATACGTTCCTTGGCGCGGGCTTTTTCTTCGTCGCGGCGGGCGCCTCCGATCAGCGCGTCAAAGCGAAATTCTTCAATCGCTTCCAGTAAGGTCACCGACTGGTGCACGTTGCGCGATTCGCCGGGGTGGGCCAGGCGCACAGTGCCGCGTTTCATCGAATCTTCGACGCTGCGCACGATCAGTTCGGCGCCCAGCTCCTTGGCGCGGAAATCGCGGAAATCGGTCACCTCATGGAAGTTGTGGCCGGTGTCGATCATCAGCAGCGGGTAGGGGATGCGGCCCACGCCAAAGGCCTTTTCGGCGCATTTGAGCATGACCAGCGAGTCCTTGCCGCCGGAGAACAGCAGCGTGGGGCGCTCAAAGGCGGCGGCCACTTCGCGCAGGATGAAGATGGTTTCTTCCTCCAGTGCATCGAGGTGGCGGTTGGAGAGCAGATTGAAATGCGAGGTGTCGGTCATAGCGTTCATGCGGGGGCTCGGCTGGAAAGCAAAGAGGATACAGGGGCAGCGGCTTCTTCGGCGTCGTCGTGTTTGACATGCAAACCGCATTCCTTGGCGGCTTCGTCTTCCCACCACCAGCGGCCGGAACGAAAATCTTCACCCAGGCTGATGGCGCGGGTGCAGGGCTCGCAGCCAATGCTGGGAAAAAACGCGTCGTGCAGCGGATTGTAGGCAACGCCGTTCTCGGCAATGTAGTGCCACACGTCGCCCCAGGTCCAGTTGGCCAGTGGGTTGAGCTTGGTGCGTGGCTCGGAGGTGTCGACCAAGGGCACGTCGGCACGGGCGCCGCTTTGCTCGCGGCGCAGGCCGCTGATCCAGGCCTTTTTGCCATCCAGCGCACGGCCCAGCGGCTCCATCTTGCGGATGCCGCAGCAGGCCTTGCGCAGATCAATGCTCTTGTACATCGCGTCCTTGCCTTCGCGGGCCACGAACTGCACGACGGACTCATTGACGGGTGTGTAGACTGTGACCGGCGCACGTGACGATGCCTTGAACTGGTCCAGCAGCGCCAGGGTTTCCTGGTGCAGGCGGCCGGTTTCCAGCACAAAAATGCCGATGTCCAGTTGGTGGCTGTTGATGATGTGGCTGATGACCACGTCTTCGGCGCCCAGGCTGGAGGCTTGCGTGATTTCACCGGGAGCGTAGTCGGCGGCGGCTTGCACCAGCAGAGCCGTGGTCTCTGCCAGCTTGGCTGAGTAGTCCTTGGACGCCCTGGCGTGCAGGTCTATGGCAGTCATTGGGTAACCTCCGTGCTAAGCACTGCGGTGCGAACTTGCTTGGAGCGGTCCGGCGCGGCGTTCATGCAGGCGCTCCTCGGGCAAACAAGGGCTTCACGGTAACTGCGTCGCCCTGGTAGAAGGCCTTGTAGCGCTCCAATTGCTTGTGCGCCACGGCCATATCCTGGCCTTCTTTCAGCACGGCCGAGTCAAAGCCGCTGCGTTGCATTTGCGCCAGTTGGTCCACCAGCACATCGCCGGTGGCGCGGATCTCGCCCTTGAAGCCCAGGCGGCGGTGCAGCAAAAAGGCTTGGCTGAAGGCGCGGCCGTCGGTGAATTTGGGGAAGACCAGGTCAATGCGGTCCACGCCGTCGAGCGATACGGTGCGGGGGTCCACGTCGTTGGCAAGCTCTACGATATTTGAGCCTGTAGCCCTCGTGGAATGGTCGTTTGCAGCTATTAATTTCATAGTATTCATTCCTTGCACCTCAAGCTTCCTGTGCGTCTTTGGCGTAACCCGCCGACTTGGGCAGGGCGTGCAGGTCTTCGTGTTTGTCGGCCAGGCGGGCGCTGTTGGCGGCGGTCTTGAAGGTGTCGAAACCGACACGTTTGACGCAGTCGATAAAGGTCTCGCGGCCATTGCGGTTCAGGCGGAAGGTGTCCAGCAGGGCTTCGATGACGCCCGGGACTTCGCCCGCGCCAAAGGAGGGGCCGACCACTTTGCCGGGTACCGGCGTGCCACTCAGTGCGGAGCCGTCGGAGCCGCCCAGCGAGATTTGGTACCACTCCTTGCCGTCCTTATCCACGCCCAGCACGCCGATGTGGCCGCTGTGGTGGTGGCCGCAGGAGTTGATGCAGCCGCTGATGTGCAGGTCGATCTCACCCAGGTCGTGCAGCTCGTCCATGTCCTGGTAACGCTCGGTGATCGATGCCGCAATCGGGATGGAGCGGGCATTGGCCAGCGCGCAGAAGTCGCCGCCGGGGCAGGCAATCATGTCGGTCAGCAGGCGGATGTTGGCGCGTGCCAGGCCGGCGCGGCAGGCGGCTATCCACAGCGCGGGCAGGTCTTCCACGCGCACCCAGGGCAGCAGCAGGTTCTGGTCGTGTGTGACACGGGTCTCGCCCGCGCTGAATTCGTCGGCCAATGCGGCGGCAGTGTCGAGCTGGTCGGCGTCGGCATCACCGGGGGCTTGGCCCAGGCGCTTGAACGACAGCGTTACGGCACGCAAGGCCGGGTTCTGGTGTGCAGCCACGTTTTGTTTGAGCCAGCGTTCGTAGTCGACTTGGCGGTCTGCTGGGACCGCTACGGATTTAGTAGCGGCTTGCGCACGTTCCACGAGGGCTGGCGGCACAAATGATGCAGAGACACGGTCCAGTTCGGGCTGTGTGATGGTGTGCGGTGCGCCATCCACGGTGATGATCTGCTGGTACTCGGCTTCCACCTCGTCGATGTAGCGCTGGCCCTCGGCCTTGACCAGGATCTTGATGCGCGCCTTGTACATATTGTCGCGGCGGCCCCAGCGGTTGTAGACGCGCACCACGGCTTCCAGAAAGTTCATGATCTGGTTCCAGGGCAGGAACTCGCGGATGGTGATGCCGATGACGGGCGTGCGCCCCATGCCACCGCCCACCAGGACCTTGAAGCCCAGCTCGCCAGCTTCATTCTTGATCAGGTGCAAGCCCACATCGTGCCAATGGGTGGCTGCGCGGTCTTCGGTCGCGCCGGTGATGGCGATCTTGAACTTGCGCGGCAGGAATGCGAACTCGGGATGCAGCGTGCTCCACTGGCGCATGATTTCGGCAAAGGGGCGAGGATCGGCTATCTCGTCCGGCGCAATACCTGCCAGTTCATCACTGGTAATGTTGCGGATGCAGTTGCCGCTGGTTTGGATGCCATGCATGTCCACGCTCGCCAGCAGGTCCATGACGTCGGCGCTTTTCTCCAATGGAATCCAGTTGAACTGCACGTTCTGACGGGTCGTGAAATGGCCGTAACCGACCGGCAGGTGGGTCGTGCCCCAGGTGGCCTGTGTGCCAATGGCGGTGTCAAACACCTGCTTGCTCGGGTGGTCGAATTCACGCGCAATCTTGGCCAGCGCGCGCAGTTGTTTGGCAGAAAGCTCGCCATAGGGCACGGCCACACGCAGCATCGGCGCATATCGCTGGATGTACCAGCCGTTTTGCAGGCGCAGGGGGCGGAAGTCATCGTCGCTGAGCGTGCCGGCCAGGTTGCGCTCCAACTGGTCGCGGTGCTGGGCGGCGCGGCTCTTGATGAATTGGCGGTCGAAATCGGTGTACTGGTACATGGTTATCGGTTCAAGAAAAATTTTTAGGGTCTGGCGCTTCGGCGTGTCTTGCAGGCGTTTGGAGCGTTGGGAGCAGAGCTAGGCAGTTGTTTACCGCAATTGTCACAAAGCAATCAATTTCAGGCCAGCATAGGCCAGCAACACGGATAGCAGGGAGCGGATGACACGCTCCGGGGTCTTGGACATCAGGTGCGAACCCACCCAGATGCCGGGCAGCGAGCCGGCAAGCAGGCAGGTCAGCATGGACCAGTCCACTGAGCCCAGGGAGGCGTGTCCAAAACCGGCCACCAGCGTCAGCGGCACAGCATAGGCAATGTCGGCCGCAACAATGCGTGACAGGGGCAGCTTCGGGTACAAAATCATCAACACGGTGACACCAATCGCGCCTGCGCCCACCGATGTCAGTGTGACCAGCGTGCCAATGATGGCGCCGAACAACACGGGAAGGCTCCAATGGCGGGGGCGGGCGGCAGCGGCTTCCTCGCCCTTGGCAATACTCATGGGTGTGACCTTGCCACGCACCACTTTGTACAGCGTGGCGGCTGCTGTCAGCAGCAAGGCCATGCCTAGGGCCGTCGTCATGACTTTTTGAACTTGCCCGCTGGCGGCGCCTACGTTGTGCAGAAGGTACAAGGTGATCATGGATGCGGGAATGCTGCCCGCCGACAGGTTGATCACCACGGGCCAGTCGATGTGTTTGGATCGCGCCAGCTTGATCGTGCCGCCCATCTTGGTAAAGGCCGCAAACAGCAGGTCGGTACCAACTGCCAGATACGGCTTGATGCCAAAGAAGAAGATCAGGATGGGCGTCATCAAAGAGCCGCCACCGACGCCAGTCAGCCCGACGATGGTGCCGACAAAAAAACCCGCAAGGACAAACGCTAATTCATGCATGGGTCAGACTGTAGGTGGCCTGACTTAGATTGAAAAATATCTTTTTGCTATTTCCTTATTCTCAATTCGAATAATGACTGCGGTTTTGCACTATTTTGGTTAGCGAGGCTGGATGCTGTTCAAGCTGGCTTAGGCATCTGCCGTTGGAACTGGCACCTCGCAATCACTTCTCCCCGCGCAACTCCCGCATGCGTTCGTCGAAATAGCTGCCCACCGTGTAACGCTCTGACAGCACCACGTCGCGCTGTGGGTGGAGGAACAGAGGCAGGGATATGCGTGGTTTGAAGCGCGCATCGCCCACCGGGTTCAGCACGCGGTGCACGGTGGACGGGTAATAACCACCCGAGGCTTCTTCCAGCATGTCGCCAATGTTGACGATCAACAGGCCAAAGTCGCAGGGCACGTCATACCAGGCGTCGTCTTTACCCAACACTTGCAGACCCGGCTCGGTGGCAGCCGGCAATATGGTCAGCAGGTTGATGTCGCCATGGGCCGCGGCACGCACTGCGCCGGGTTCTTCGTCGCCGCGCAACGGAGGGTAATGCAAGACCCGCAGCAGCGTGTTGTCGCTGCCTTCCAGCATTTGGGGAAGCGGCATGGAGTAACGGGCCTTGACGTCGGCCGGTGAGTTTTCCTCCACCCAGTTCAGCAGCGTGCGGGCCAACGCGTTGCCCTGGTCGTAGTAGCGCCGCGCGGCGTCGGACACCTCACTGGGATAGCGACCCCAGGGGTAGATATGGAAAAACTCTTTCAGGTCACGCCGTGTATGGTTCTTGGCAATCTCCGACACCGATGGCGGAAAGTAGCCGTCGTGTTTGGCCGGATCCGTCAGGTACTGGTGCTTGGCCTCTGTTTGAAAAAATGCCAGCCATTCGGCATAAATGCCTTCCACCATGGATTGCTCCAAGGGGTGGTTGCGCAGCACGCCAAAGCCGGTTTCGTGCAGGCTGCGGCAAAAATCCTGGGCAGCATTGGGGCTGCGGAAATCAACAACGGGTAAATGCATGGCGTGCCTTTCTCTCTCTTTTATTTCTTGTTCAGCCAATCGGACATCAGGGTCTGTTCAAACAAGGCCAGACAGCCCGGTGCGTCCACTTGCATACACACATCGGTCATGGGCAGGTGTTTGCCCCAGCCCTGTTGCGGGTAGTCGATGTAGGCACGGCGGTTCAGCATGGTCTGCCCTTGCGCAATACCTTCGGTAACCACGCGTACGCAGCCACGCTCCAGCTTGAATAGTTCTGGGCTGACCAGGTAGACAAATGCCAGCAGATCGTGCGCAAAACAACCGGGGTTGGCCGCCAAGTGCGGGTGCAGGCCGCAGTAGAAATTGGCGTAGAAGGCCACTGCGTGGTGCAGGGTGTCGGTGGCAACGTGGTCGTGGTGCTGTGCAATCTTCTTGAAAAGCGCGAGCTCGGTCACCACCCGGTGCGTCACGTCCAGACCCACCATCGTGAGCTTCCAGCCGGCGGTGAACACATGGTCCGCCGCGTGCGGGTCATTCCAGATATTGGCCTCGGCCACCGGGGAGACATTGCCCGGCTCATCGACCGTGCCCCCCATGATGATGACTTCACGCAACAGCGTGGGCAGTTCGGGTTCCAGCTTGAGCGCAAGGCTCAAGTTGCCCAAAGGGCCCACCGCCACCAGCGTGATCTCCCCGGGTTGTGCACGCGCCATGTCCACAATGAACTGGGCTGATGAGCGCGGGTCCACAACGTTGCTTGTTGCCACGCGGCTGGACAAGTTACCCAGGCCGTCGGCACCGTGGATGAAGTCGGGTGGCGCCTCGCCGGGTTTGACCCACGGCGATTGCACGCCTTTGGTTACGGGGATTTTGTGCTCGGCGATGGCGGTCAGGTACAGCGCATTGGTGGCCGCTTGCGCAACCGACACATTGCCAAAGGTTGTGGTGATGCCAACCACGTCGATGCCGGGATGGGCCAACGCGAAATACAGGGCCATGGCATCGTCAACGCCGGGATCGGTGTCATAAATAACTTTGCGGGGAGCTTGGGAGTTCATCAGGTATTCATCCATCAGGAATAGGTGCCGGCGGCCAGGCCGCAATAGTTGCCGAGTGCATCGCGTGTAGCAGGATCCGTGGGGGCTTGCTGGGCCAGAAAAGTGGCCACGTCAGACTTCTGCGGAATGCTGGACTGTGCTCCAGCTTGGGTACAGGCCAGTGCACCAGCCGCGCCTGCCAGTTGCAGGGCCTCGCGCATATCTGCACCCTGGCTCAGGGCCGCGACCAGGCTGCCGCAAAAGGTGTCTCCAGCAGCCGTGGTGTCTACTGGAGTGATGGCGCAGGCGGGCTGCACCAAAAACGCGCCCTGAAAACGTGCACAACTGCCACGGTGCCCCAAAGTGACCACCACGGTGGGCACGGCGATGCGTTCCAGGCACTGGGCTATGGTGCCGTTGTGCTGGGACAGGGCAGCCAGTTCGCCTTCGTTGACGACCAATACATCGACCACATCCAGTAGGTCACTTGGCAAATGCTGCATGGGCGCCGCATTGAGAACGACGGTGACGCCCTGTTTGCGTGCAGCGTCGGCATAGGCCGCAACAGTTGCCTGCGGAATTTCAAGCTGCATCAGCAAGTGGCTCATGCCATGCAGGCTAGGCAGATGCTCAGCGTACAGGCACAAATTAGCACCTGGTGCCACCGTGATCGCGTTCTCGGCGTCGTCCGAGACGCAAATAAAGGCCGTGCCCGTGGGGTGGTCGGCAACACGCACAATGTTCAATTGCACCGAGGCCTCACGCAAGGAGGCTTCGATGGGCGCAGCAAACGCGTCGGCGCCCATGGCCGTCAGCAGGGCAGTGGCAACACCACCGGCGCGTGCGCAGGCAACCGCCTGGTTGGCGCCCTTGCCGCCGGGGAAGGTTTTGAAGTCCCGGCCCAACACTGTCTCACCGGGGGCGGGAATGTGGTGCGCGCTGACCACAAAGTCCAGGTTGGAGGAGCCAGCTACCAGTATCATGAAGTCTTCCGTGTATACAATTTTAGGGGCTCCATTGTGTAATGGAAAATACAGGTGGTCCAAAAATTGCGCTAGGGAATCACCCTGATTGCACGGGGCGGGTTGGGCCTATATCCTAACGCCATTTTCCTGATCATTTAGTCAACAAAGGTTCAATATGAGTTTTAAAGATGTGGCGCGTTTGGGTTTGTTGGGTGCTGCCTTGGCGGCTAGTTTTCAAGCGGCGGCCGAGCCGGCCATCGTCTATGACATGGGCGGCAAGTTTGACAAGTCCTTCAACGAAGCGGCCTACCGCGGCATGGAGCAGTGGAAAAAAGAAACCGGCAAGCCCTATCTGGACTTCGAAATCGCCAATGAATCGCAGCGCGAACAGGCGATTCGCCGCATGGCCGAACGTGGCGCCAATCCCATCATCGGCATTGGTTTTGGCCAGGCCTCCAGCATCGAAAAAATAGCCAAGGAATTTCCCAAACTGCAGTTCGCCATCATCGACATGGTCGTGAACCAGCCCAATGTGCAATCGATCGTGTTCAAGGAACACGAAGGCAGTTTCCTCGTGGGTGCCATGGCGTCCATGGCCAGCAAGACCGGCAAGGTGGGTTTTGTCGGCGGCATGGACATTCCGCTGATCCGCAAATTCCAGTGTGGTTATGAGCAGGGCGCAAAGTATGCCAACCCCAAGGCCGAGGTGTTTGCCAATATGACCGGCACCACCGGCGCGGCCTGGAACGATCCCGCCCGCGGCGGTGAATTGGCCAAGGCCCAATTCGCCAAGGGCGCTGACGTGGTGTTTGCCGCGGCTGGTGGCACCGGCATGGGTGTCTACCAGGCCGCCAAGGACAGCGGCAAGCTGGCCATTGGTGTGGACAGCAACCAGAACCATTTGCAACCGGGCACCATGCTCACATCCATGATCAAGAAGGTGGATGTGGCCGTCTACAACGCAGCCAAGAGTCATAAGCCGGGGGTGTCGGTGCTGGGCTTGAAGGAAGGCGGCGTGGACTATGCACTGGACGAGAACAACGCCAAGCTCGTGAATGCCGACATGAAGAAGAAGGTTGATGCCATCAAGGCCGACATCGTCAGCGGCAAAATCAAGGCCGCAGACTACATGGCCGACAACGCCTGCAAATACTGATGTCAGGACCTGCCGCGCATGCGGCCATCGCGGTCCGCATGACCGGCATCCACAAACGTTTTGGGGCGGTAGCTGCCAATGCCGATGTGGATCTGGTGGTGCCCTCTGGCACCGTGCATGGCCTGGTTGGTGAAAACGGAGCTGGCAAAAGCACCTTGATGTCTGTACTGTATGGCTTCTACCAGGCCGACAGCGGATCCATCGAGGTGCTGGGCCAACCGGCCACGATTCGCAATGCCGATGACGCCATTGCACTGGGCATAGGTATGGTGCACCAGCACTTCATGCTGGTCGACACCTTGACCGCGCTAGAGAACGTCATGCTGGGCGCGGAGCCGCACTGGCTGCTGCGGCGTGCCGATGCGCAAGTGCGCAGAAAGCTCAATGCGCTGATGCAGTCCACCGGTTTGCAAGTGGCATTGGATGTGCGCGTGGCTGACTTGCCGGTGGGCGACCGCCAGCGCCTGGAGATTCTGAAGGCGCTGTACCGAGGCGCCAAGATACTGATTCTGGATGAACCAACCGCCGTGTTGACGCCCCAGGAAACCGAGCAACTGTTTGACGTTCTGCGTGTGCTGCGCCAGCAGGGCACAACCATTTTGCTGATCACGCACAAGCTGAAGGAAGTCATGCGCCTGTGCGACCAGGTGACGGTCATGCGTGCGGGTCGTGTGGTGCATGAACTACCGATTGCGCAGGCTTCCTGTGAAGGCCTGGCCGAGGCCATGGTCGGGCGCAAGGTGCAGGTGGGGCGCGTCGATGAAGAGACCAAGCCTGTCGGTGAAGTCTTGTTGCAAGCGTCCAATGTCATGGTGCGCGACGCGCTGAGCGTGGTGCGTTTGAGTGGTTTGAACCTGACGCTGCGCAGTGGCGAGATTGTGGGTGTGGCGGGTGTGTCTGGCAATGGCCAGAGCGAGCTGCTGGACGTGTTATCTGGCATGCTGCGACCGACACAAGGTCAATTGCAACTCGGTCCCAAAACCTTTGAGGCCGATACGTGGCTGGATCCGCTGACCGCCCGCACGCTGGGTTTGGCCCATGTGCCGGAAGACCGCCATGCCAGGGCCATGGTCATGGATTTTGTGGCCTGGGAGTCGGCTGTATTGGGCTACGAGGATCTGCCCGAATATGCCAATGGTGTCTGGATGAACCATGCACACATGCGGCAAGCGACCGCCGACATGATGGAACGCTTTGATGTGCGCCCGCGCGACCCGGAGTTGCCAAGCCGCAGTTTTTCGGGCGGCAACCAGCAAAAGCTGGTGCTGGCCCGCGAAATAGGGCAGACGCCCAAAGTGCTGCTGGTCGGCCAGCCCACGCGGGGCGTGGACATTGGTGCCATCGAATTTATTTATGCGCAGTTGCGGGCTATGCGGGACGCAGGCTGTGCGGTGTTGGTGGTGTCCAGCGAACTGGACGAAATACTGGCGCTCTCCAATCGGGTAATCGTAATGAACCAAGGACGCGTCACCGGTGAGCTGGCGATTGAAGACTGCACCGAGGCCAGCATTGGCCTC